>MOEI01000013.1:0-13646 GCA_001889965.1 bacterium CG10_46_32 | reverse complement strand
CGTTGTTGATGAAGGAGAAAAGACCATTGCCATATCAGTTCCTTTTGGCACTAATGTGACCGCGCTTGTTCCAACCATTGTGGTATCTGCCGGTGCTTCGGTTAGTCCATTAAGCGGAGTAGCGCGGGACTTCACCAGTTCGGTAATATATACCGTCACCTCTGCCGATAGTTTAACCCAGGAGTATGTTGTGACTGTTACGGTGACCGATAATCCGGACATTGCCCTTGTGGCCGCCGACAAAGCCGCTTTGGTAGATGGCGTAATCCAGGGAGCGAATCCTGACTTATCAAATATTACCTTAGCGTTAAATTCCTTGCCATCATCCGGAAGTAATGGTTCAACCATTACTTGGGCTTCAAGTAATACAGATGTAGTTTCCAGCGATGGACAAACAGTAAACAGCCCAGCTTTCGCGGCAGGCAATGCGACCGTTATCATGACCGCGACAATCACCAAAGGCGTTGTTACTGACGCAAAAACATTTACATTGACCGTAATTAAGTTGCCTGCCAGCGCTGTTGCTACGGTTACTTCGGAAACCTATACCGTCAGCGCTGGCGGAACAGGCAGTGAAACCATTACCAATGTTCCGTTCGGGGCCGCTAAATCTGTTTTTTTGGCCGCTTTGGCCAAGGGCGAGAGCAACCAAACATGGAACGATGCCGGCATTGCTGACCCGGTAGTAACTGGCAATACCTTAATAGTTACAGCCCAAGACGGAACAACAACAGTAACGTATGCGGTTACAGTTGGCCCTGATCCTTCGGGCACCAAAGAGGTAGTGATTACGGAATTTATGGCGAATCCGAATGCGGTTGATGACGCCGACGGCGAGTGGATTGAAGTTCGAAACACTACTGCTTCGGCAATAGACCTAAACGGATGGAAAATCAACGACGCTTCAACATCCCATACTATCTCCGGGAGCATCGTGGTTCCGGCAGAGGGAAGCGCGGTATTGTGCAACAACAGCAATCCAACTGCCAACGGCGGAGTCGCGTGTGATTATGCGTGGTCAACAGTGACGCTCAACAACGGCACTGAAACAATTACTTTACTGGATGATTCAGACACTATAATTTACAGTATAAGTTATGGCAGCGGTGATATAGCAGTCGGAAAATCAACTAATGTGGCTACTGGTCCGGTATTTACTTTGGAAGTAACCAGCCAATACGGGGACGGGGATTTTGGTACGCCAGCCGGGAACCTGGTTTCCATTAGCAGCCGTTCTTATCCATCTATCCAGTCCGCCATTGATGCGGCAGATTCGGGCAACACGATTACTGTCGCTGCGGGCACATTTACCGAAGATTTGAGTATTGGAACAGGTGTTGCCGTCCAGGGAGCAGGCTCCACGGCCACATCTCTGGTCGGAAACCATACGCTTACCGCGAGCAATGTTTCTCTTTCGGGCATTGGGTTTTCCATTACCGGCGCAGGTGTCGCGCTTACGCTTGATTCTTCGGGGTCAGCTTTGGATTCAGTCAGTATAACCAATAGCGCGTTTGACCTTTCGGCATCAGAAGCCGGCACGGTTGGCGTGCATGTCGGAGGCGGCACACCGACGAATGCGGTTACCAATGTTACCATGAGCTTGAATTCTTTCAGCGGCCCGTCGAATTTGAATTGCAATCCATGGAAGATAGGCGGCTCATTTAATAATCCGATTTCAGCGAGCGTGTCAGGGTTAACATTCTCCAATAATGCCGTGGACAAGTGTTCCATTCCCATTAATTTGGATGATAGCGATCTCACTGATATTGTATTGAGCGGCAATGCATTCACGAATACCGATGGAGCGGTATATGTGTGGGCGCAGGACGGCACTGACCCGACCGGCGTATTGTCCGGGTTTTCGTTTATCAACAATACAGTTGACAGCACCAATTCCTATGGCGCCGCATTTTTTGGCTGGCACACCACAGATTTTATTGTCAATACAACCCTTAATGATGATAATTTCGGCGAAGGGAATATAATTGCCAATAACTTATTCGGCGGCGTTTCCGGGCTCACTGCCGGAGAAACACTTAATGCGGTGAGCGTGCACGCGACGCTCGATTCGTACGAGCTTAATGCAGCCAACAACTGGTGGAATTCCGTGAACGGGCCAACGCATGTTGCAAATACATATAATACATCATCACAGGGTGACGTGGTGAGCGATAATGTGGTATTTGTTCCCTGGCTCGGAAGTGGGACAGACACGGACGAGGATACAGCCGGATTCCAGCCGGATGCGTCAAGCATTGTGACGCCGGTTGTCATAGGCGAAACTGTTTATTCTTCTATTCAAGCCGCTATTGATGCGGCCAGCGCGGGTAATACTATTACCGTGTCTTCCGGCACGTTTACTGAAGATTTGAGCATTGGAACGGGCGTCACTATCCAAGGAGTCGGCCCCACAGCCACATCTCTGATTGGAAAGCATACAGTTACCGCGAGCGATGTTTCTCTTTCGGGCATTGGGTTCTCTATGGGCGGGTTCGGCACAACACTGACGCTTGATTCCTCCGGATCCGCGCTTGATTCCATTAGCATAACCAAGAGCACCTTTGACCTTTCCACCAGTCCTTCCGTTGGAGTATATGTGGGAGGGGGAACTCCCACGAACGCGGTGACCGATGTGACCATGAATTTGAATGTATTTAATGGTCCTGATAGTAAAGTTTGCAATCCATGGAAAGTTGGCGGTTCATTCGGAAGTCCGATCTCGGCTAGCGTAACGGGCTTAACATTCTCCAATAATGCCGTTGATAAATGTTCAATTCCAATTAATCTGGATAACGGGAATCTCACCGATATCGTGTTAACCGGCAACGTGTTCACCAATACGGACGGCGTGGTCTACGTGTGGGGTGAAGGAACTCCATCCGGCGTGCTTTCCGGTTTTGCGTTCACGCGCAACATCGTGGACTCAACGAACTCATATGGCGTTGGTATTGATTTAGATGGGGCGACAGTATTTGGTGATGCAAACTTCGGAACAGGCAACAAGGTACAGGAAAACATTTTTAGCGGCGTACCCGGCGCTTATGGTTTTGAAGCCGTAAGCTTGCTCTCTACTCTTTCGTCCTATGAACTTGACGCCACCAAAAACTACTGGGGCGATTTGAGCGGGCCGTATCACGCAACTCTAAATCCGGATGGCACCGGCGATGCGGTGAGCGACAATGTAAGTTTTGACCCGTGGTTCAACAGCGCGGCGCGCTCCGCGCTTTCGGACGGAGTCGCGCAAAGCCCGGTGCTGACCTCAACCACCTCCGGACAGGCCGAACTGCCGAGCGGAGAGACCGCGCTCGTGCTGACCAATGATACTGTTCTTGATTTGCTAAGCGGACTTTCCAGCGCAATTGGTTCTTCCATTACCGTGGGCGGCGCTACTCTTGATTTGGGAAGTTTCACCAGCGGCGAGCTTGACGGTGTTGACTTGTCATCGGCGCAGACCATTGGCGGTTCAAGCGTGATTGTTGCGCAGGCAGTCAAACTCAAATCCGGCACCAACGGCACGGCAATTACTCTCACCAATTCCAACATCAGCAACGCATCTGTTGAGATTCCTGATGATACCACAGTCATGGCGCCATCCGGATGGACCGGCACCATGCAGCCGCCAAAAGCCGGATCCAGCTCCGGCACCGCACCGAGCGGATTTACGGTCGGCGGAACCGTGGTGGAAGTGGGAGACTCGTCCGCAACACTCTTGTTTGATAAGCCCGTAAAAGTAACTCTTACCGGCGTTACCGGAACTGTGGCGTACAAGCCGGCCGGTTCATCCAGTTGGACCACTATCAGCACAACGTGCGACAGTACAACCGATTCAGACAATATTTCGTTCCCGGGAGAGTGTTCGGTGCAGTCCGGAGATGACACTATTATCTGGACCTACCATTTTACGAGCTTTGGCAACATCACCGCAATTCCGGCCCCAACTCCGGCGCCTTCGGGCGGTGGCGGTGGCGGCACTTCTCATGTGCCTATTCAGTTCCAAACCTATGACCCCCTCACTGGAGAATTGACTCTTGGCGAACCAGTTACTGAAGCGCCTCTTGCGGAAGCGCCAGTAGTTGGAGCGCCAACACCTCAAGTTTTGGGCGTTAAAGAGTATGCAGATGGCACGCTTATTCGCGGCAGTGACCACAGGATCTACGCGGTTAAAAACCAACTGCTTAAGCACATCGCGTCCTTATCAGAGTTGCGGGCTTCGTATGCTGGAAAGCCGATTGTTGATGTTGCAGATTCCGTGATTGCGGGATACGCAAAGGTTGCTGGTACGAAAGCCTATGGCGTAGGCCAGCTTATCCGCGGCAGCGACAAAAAAGTCTACGTTATTGAGCAGGCTGGCAAACGACACATCAAATCGCTTGCAGAACTCGCTCGCGACCACTTCCGCAAGCCAATCTATACTATTGCGGACAGTATGGTGGCGCAGTACTGACGCGCAGCGTCACCCTGAGCGAAGTGAGCCGTAGGCGAACGGAGTCGAAGGGTCTAACGTGAATACCGGCTTAGATCCTTCGATTCGGCGAGTACGCCTCGCTCAGGATGACAATTCAAAAGCGGCCCGCCATTCGGCGGGCCGCTTTTTTGTGGTATACTAATGTCATTGCGAGGAGCCGCCCCGGGCGGAGACGCGGCAATAGACCGTCATCTTGAGCGAAACGAACTGATGTACTCATCAGTGAGTGAAGTCGAAAGATAGAGCGTCAATCGTGCTTATTCGCGTTATATCTTTCGACTCCGCGAGTACGCTCCGCTCAAGATGACGGGTAGATGCCGGGTACACTCCCTCGCAATGACACAAACATGAAAAGGACAAAAATTATTTGCACCATCGGGCCGGCAACGGAAACTGCGGCAACACTTTTGAAGCTTGTAAAAGCGGGTATGAATTGCGCGCGCTTGAATTTTTCGCATGGCACGTACGATCATCATAGTTTGCTTATTAAAAACGTTCGTTCGGTTTCTAAAAAATTAGGCCAGCCCATTGCCATCATTCAGGATTTACAGGGTCCGCGCATTCGGCTTGGCGAGCTGCCAAAGGATGGCATTGCGGTTAAGCGCGGCGACAAAGTTGCGCTGGTATACGAAAAACACGCAAAGCTCGCGGCGGTTCGCGCCGGCATGACCGTGTTGCCCGTGCAAGAGCCTTTGGGAACAATGGTAAAAGAAGGGGAGGTGATTCTCATTAAAGATGGCTTGGTAGTCATGCGCGCTATTGAAGTGCATGGCACCATGGTCGTCGCAAAAGTCGAGCAAGGTGATGTGCTTACCTCGAACCGTGGTATTAATTTGCCTGAATCAAATTTGCCGGACATTGTCATAACTTCTAAAGACAAAAAAGATGTTCTATTTGGACTCAAAGAAAAAGTAGATTGGCTTGCGCTTTCGTTTGTGCGGGACGCGAAAGATATTAAAAATTTGCGCAAGCTTTTGCCTAAAAAAGGAGGATACCAGCCTCGTATAATTGCAAAAATCGAGCGCAAGGAAGCAGTTGAGAATTTTGATGAAATTCTCGAGGAAGCAGACGCCATTATGATTGCGCGGGGTGACTTAGGTATTGAACTACCAGCTTCAGAGATTCCGCTTTTGCAGAAAAAATTTATTGAACAAGCGCGCAAAGCTTCCAAGCCCGTTATTGTGGCAACGCAGATGCTTGAGTCTATGACCGTAAATAGCAGGCCTACGCGCGCCGAAGTTTCGGACGTGGCAAACGCGGTAATCGACCACGCGGACTGCTTGATGCTCTCCGGAGAAACCTCAACCGGCAAGTACCCGGTTGAGACCTGCAACATGATGGCTGATAGTATTACGGAAACCGAACAATCATCCTACGATGATTTGCCAGCGCAGTCTGTTTCCCGTTTTACGGTTCCTTCGGTTATTGCGCATACTGCGGATGATGTGGTTGATCACGACCATATCAAAGCTATTGTGGTGATGTCCGCGTCCGGGAAAAGCGCGCGATTAATTGCATCCGAGCGGCCCGAGGTTCCCATTCTCGCGCTCACCCAGAACGATGTGGTACGCCGCCAGCTCGCACTTTCCTGGGGCATCTCCCCCTACCTCATGAAGCGCTACAACACTATAGATGATTTGATTGATGCGAGTGTGGCATTGGTGAAGCGTGAGCTCAAAGTGAAAAAAGGCGACCATATTATCATCGCATCTGGCCACCCTACTGGCCCACGCGGTGCGCTTAACTTACTTAAAATTCACACTATATGAAATACATAAAATTTTTTAACGAACTTACTATCAAAGATGTTCCTTTGGTGGGTGGCAAGAACGCGTCTTTGGGGGAGATGGTGCAAAAGCTGGGTAAAAAAATAAATGTTCCAGATGGTTTTGCGGTGACCGCGCAAGGATATGAATATTTTTTGGAGAAAGCGGGTATCAACGAAGAGATCAAACGCCAGCTTTTAGGGCTTGATACCAGCAACATGAAAGAGCTTTCCGAGCGTGGCCGCAACATTCGAAGCGCTGTGCTTTCGGCAGCTATTCCTTTGGATTTAAAACAGGAAATTATTGTAGCGTACCAAAAACTTTCCAAAAAATATACGAGATCCCTCCGCTCGTCCGCCAGAGGCGGACTCGGTCGGGATGACGTGCGCGGAATAAGCGTGGCAGTTAGGTCATCCGCGACGGCCGAGGATTTGCCAGATGCATCTTTTGCGGGCCAGCAGGAGAGCTACTTAAACATCGAGGGCGAGAACGCGCTTTTGGAAGCAGTTAAAAAGTGTATGGCATCCCTCTTTACGGATCGTGCCATCAGCTATCGGGTGGACAAGGGGTTCGCCCACAAGGGCGTGGCATTATCCGTTGGCGTGCAAAAAATGGTTCGTTCAGACACTGCTTCTGCTGGAGTCATGTTTACGTTGGATACAGAATCCGGATTCCGTGATGTGGTGCTCATTAGTGGTTCGTGGGGTTTAGGAGAGTTGGTGGTAAAAGGCAAGGTGAGCCCGGATGAATACTATGTGTTTAAGCCGCTTTTAAAAAAGAATTTTAAGCCGATTGTCGGAAAAACATTGGGAACCAAAAAGGAAAAAATGGTGTATTCAACCGGCGATAGTGATCCCACTAAGACGGTTGATGTTACCGAAGAAGATCAACGCAGGCACGTGCTTACTGATGCGGAAATTTTGCAGCTTGCAAAATGGGGCATGGTGATAGAAGATCACTACAAGCGTCCTATGGACATTGAGTGGGCCAAGGACGGCAAAGACAACAAGATCTACATTGTGCAGGCCAGGCCCGAAACCGTGCAAGCACAGCGCGACGCGCATATGTTGGAGGAGTTTCGTATCAAGCAAAAAGGATCCATACTCATCCGTGGGCAGGCAGTAGGGGCAAAGCTTGGCATTGGAAAGATCCGTGTTATCAAAGACGTGTCCGGATTTGCTACGTTTAAGGCAGGCGAGATTTTGGCAACCGAAATGACAGATCCGGATTGGGAGCCCATTATGAAGCTTGCGTCGGGTATTGTGACCAACGCAGGAGGCAGAACCTGCCATGCGGCAATTGTGGCGCGCGAGCTGGGCATTCCAGCTATTGTCGGAACCAAGAACGCAACAGAGATTTTGAAAACCGGCACCCTTGCAACGATAAGCTGTGCAGAAGGGGAAGTTGGGTTTGTGTACAAAGGCAAAGCATCCTACACCATAATCAAGCATGACCTGCGCACGCTCCCCAAGACGCGAACCAAAATTATGATGAATTTGGCGTCACCGGAAAAAGCGTTTATGGATTCATTCATTCCGAACTCTGGCGTGGGCTTGGCGCGCGAAGAATTTATCATCAACACATTTATCCAGATTCATCCGCTTGCCTTGGTGAATTATTCAACAATCAAAGACCAAGAGGTGAAAGCAAAAATAGATGCGCTTACAACCGGCTACAAAGACAAATCTTTATTTTTTGTGGACAAACTTGCCGAAGGTGTTGGCCGCATTGCTGCCGCGTTCTACCCCAAAGATGTGATTGTCCGCATGAGTGATTTTAAAACCAATGAGTACGCGAACCTCATCGGTGGAACAGAGTACGAGCCTAAGGAGAACAATCCAATGATCGGATGGCGTGGCGCTTCGCGCTACTATGATGAAAAGTACTTGGCCGGGTTTGCCCTTGAGTGCCGGGCCATGAAAAAAGCGCGTGAGGAAATGGGATTGACCAACATCAAGCTCATGGTGCCGTTTTGCCGCACCATCAAAGAGGGGAAGCAGGTGTTGGCAGTTATGGCAAAGCACGGGCTTAAGCGCGGTGTAAAGAATTTGGAAGTGTATGTAATGGCAGAGATTCCGTCCAATGTGATTCTGGCAAAAGAATTCGCGGAAATTTTTGACGGATTCTCCATCGGCTCAAACGATCTCACTCAACTCGTACTGGGAGTTGATCGCGATTCCCACATTGTCTCGCACATCTATGACGAGAATAACGAGGCTGTAAAAAAGATGATCTCGGACCTCATCAAGGCCGCTAAAGCCGCAGGCCGCAAAGTGGGTATCTGCGGGCAGGCGCCATCCGACTATCCGGAGTTCGCGGCTTGGCTTGCGCGGGAGGGCATTGATTCTATGTCCCTAACTCCCGACTCTGTGGTTGGGGTAATAGAGCGGGTTGCAAAGGCGGAGAAGAAAAAATAGTCATTTCAAAAAGGAGGGGTATGGCAAAAACAGCATCTCTTATACCGAGCGAACGCATTGCGAGCAGTATCTATGTGATTCGTGGTCATCGGGTTATGTTTGATAGTGATTTAGCTCAATTGTATGGTGTTGAGACCAGGGAGCTTAATCAGGCTGTGAGGAGGAATATTGAGCGTTTTCCTTGCGATTTTATGTTTCAAGTGTCCAAAGAGGAGTTTGCAAACTTGAAATCACAAATTGTGACTTCAAGTTGGGGAGGGAAAAGAAAACCTCCGTCCGTGTTTACCGAACAAGGCGTTGCCATGCTCTCCAGCGTGCTCAAAAGCAAGCGCGCGGTGCAGGCGAATATTCAGATTATACGCACGTTCCCCAAATACGGGAACTGCTCGCCACGAACGACGTGCTGCGCAGGAAAATCGAGGCCATGGAACAGCGGTACGACCAGAAGTTTAGAATCGTGTTTGATGCCATCAAAAAGCTCATAAGCGAGGATGAGGCGCCGCGTGCGCGCATTGGGTTTGAAGACAGGAAATAGAGGCAATAAAGGGTTCAGGTTGTGTTTGGCCGTCTATGGTCTTTTCTTTTTATATAAAATCTGTTAAGGTATAGTATGCTTAAATAATGTATTTTACAGTTTTGCGCTTGGGCCGAGGTACTCCGAGGTTAAGCGTAAAACTGAGAGGAAAAGGCGGGCGAAGGCTGAAGTGGGCTGCGTAAGCAGCATACGAAAGCCGGAGTCCCGACTTTGACGAGGAGAGGTCGCATAGTTGGTCTAGTGCGCACGCTTGGAAAGCGTGTATGCCGCAAGGCATCAAGGGTTCGAATCCCTTCCTCTCCGCCAGAAAGGAAATTGCAAATGCGAGCTGTCCGCCTCGCTTCGCTCGGCGGCTAATTTGTATGGGATTTTTGGCGAAAAAGAAATGCATTTATCAAACAAAATATGGTTCGAGCCGATTTGTTTTAGAAATGTTGTCATTTCTGACTTATCCCCACCCCGCACCAGTTCTGTCGCGTAATTAAGGGATTTTACGAACGCACGAGCTGGTTCGAGCCAAGACACGCTCCCGTTCTCAATTTCGTTGATTTCTTCGTTGCACTCGACCTTGCGCGAGAGTAATTTCTGTTTTTGTGCGGTGTATTCTTCGGCAGAAACTATCTCGTCGAGATATGCAGAAAGCAACTTGTCCAACTTCACGCTAATATCGGTTACCTCACTTTTGAAATTTTGCAAAATGACAAAATTTTCACTTTTTGCTTTCTGCTCATCCTTATCCAACTCGCGCAAAACCTTCTCGGTGTCTTGGCTCGACAAAGAAACTTTTTGAAGAAAACTTATCACTTGCTCGGTGAGCACTTCTTCGCGGACATATTTTTGTGAACACATTTCGCGTTTCTTGGTACAGCGATAGTAGTTGTGCCCTTTTTGTACTTCGGCAGTAATAGCACATTTACATTCACCGCAAGTTAATAGTCCGCGAAATGGAAAAGTTTTCTCTGCTTTTCTGGTCTTGATATGTCCGCGAGATTTCATCACCTCTTGGCACTCGTCAAAAAGTTTCTTTGCGATGATTGGCTCGTGCGTTCCCTGATACGTCTCGCCCTTGAACTCGAATAGTCCGTAGTAAAAAGATTTACTCAACATTCTCTGGACACAGGAAACTGCGAGAACATTGCCTTTGTGGCTCCGCAATTCCATATTCTTAAACGCTTTCGCGATTTGCTTCAAGGTATATTTGCCACTCGCGTATAACTCGAAACCTTTGCGTATTATCTGTACTCTCTCATGGTCAATATCAATATCGCGAGTGCGGTGATTATTGAGGTAACCAATGGGCGCGGAGCCGGGGTACACGCCTCGTCGCAACTTTGCTCGGTGTCCTCGCCGGATATTTTCCGAAAGGTTATCAACGTAATATTTGCTCTGCCCAAAGGCAATGTTCAGCATAAATTTTCCTTGTGGCGTACTCTCGAACCAAAACGTTGGAAACTTGAGGTCTTTGATTTTTCCTGTGTCCAACATATACACGATTTGACCGCCATCAATCGAATTTCGGGCGAGACGATCCGGGTGCCAACTTAAAATCCCTTCGGCTTTCCCGTCTTGCAGAAATGACAACATTTCGGCGAACTTCGTTCGCCCAGGTTCTTTGGCAGTTTGGGCTTCCTGAAAGGAAGCGACAATTTTAAGTTTTTCTTTGGCGGAATACTCTTGCAGCTCTGCGAGCTGCGCTTCAATACTCAAGATTTGTCGTTCCTCACTTTCGCTCGATTTTCTCGCATATATTACGTATCTCATGATTTTATGAATTAAATGAAAAAATTTCTTTTGCCCTTATGGATAAAAGCATTTCTTTTTCGCCAAAAATCCCATACAAATTAGCCGCCGAGCAAAGCGAGGCGGACAGCTCGCATTTGCAATTTCCTTTCTGGCGGTGTATTTTAGAAATAGCTCGAACGGAATTCTGCCCTCGCCGCGCAGAGCGCGGCTCGGGTGTGGCGGGGCAAAAATGAGCGGCTCCGCCGCGCGCACTCCAAACTGCCAAAGAACCTGAAAACAAATCGCCTCGAACCATATTTTGTAAGGGCAAAAGAAATTTTTTCATAAAGATTTTTTGAAAACAGAAACTTGAAAGGGTTTCTGTTTTCGTTTCGTTTGACAACTGGCTAAAGTTAATGTTAGATTATTGTCTGAACAGCACATTTCCAAACCAAAACAATAGGAGGTATCTGCAATGCGAACCGAGACGTCTCGCCTCAGGCAAGTCGCGCGGTTCTGTGTTGCAGGAGCCGCCGGCGTTATTGCCTACTATGCCGCCCTGTACGGCCTCACCGAGTACCTGGGTGTCTGGTATGTCATTTCTGCGGTGATTGGGTTCGTCTTGAATACCGGACTGAACTTCACACTTCAGAAATTCTGGACATTCCAGAACAAGGAAACTCATCTGGTTGGCCGTCAGCTCGCGCTGTATGCCGCCATGACCGTTTTTTTCCTCGTCGGCAACACCGTCTTTCTGTACCTCATGGTGGAGTACCTGCACATGTGGTACATCGGAGCACAGGTGATCCTCACGGCGGTCATCTCCGTCTTGAGCTTCATCATCTCGGGCAGAATCTTCAGAAATGAGAGGACAAACACATGAAGGGGATCGTCAAAGCGATCTGTATCGGTTCCGTAGCCGGTGGACCAATGCAGGAAGTCTCGTCAGCAGAAGCGGTTGCCGGTCAAGGACTTAAGGGCGATCGCTACTCGACCGGCGAAGGGAGTTTCAACAAGGGCAAGCAAGGCAATCGCCAAGTTACCCTCATGAACGCGATCTTCTTTGAAGGAAGCGGCTTCGAGTTCAAAGACAGTCGCCGCAACTTTTTTGTCGAAGGGGTCGAACTCATGTGGCTCATCGGCCGAGAGTTTCAAATCGGTACCGCCCGCTTCCGTGGTGTGAAATACTGCGACCCGTGCCAGCGACCAAGCAAGCTCTCCGGCAAGGCAAAGAGCTTCCAGCAGACATTCTTTGACCGCGGTGGTCTTCTTGCCGAGGTCATCGAGGGTGGCGTAATCAACATCGGCGACGAAGTGATTCCTCCGCCAAAGGGCTACTAGCTCCTCTTTCATGGTGTTGGAGCAACAGGCGCTTCTCCTCGCGGAGTCGCGCCTTTTCTTTTTTGATTTGAAAGAACTATTTTGTGCGTGCTCCGCAGGCTCGAATTTGTATTCCGCCAAAGAAAAACTTAAAATTGTCAGTGCGCGCGGCGGAGCCGCTCATTTTTGCCCCGCCACACCCGAGCCGCGCTCTGCGTGGCGAGGGCAGAATTCCGTTCGAGCTATTTCTAAAATACACCGCCAAAGAATCTGAAAACAAATCGGCTCGAACCATATTTTGTAGGGTCAAAAGAAATTTTTTTATAATTATTGATTAAATAATCCTTTCGTGTTAAGGTGGCGAAAGTGAACCTTGACAACAACCAACCGAGAAAGGAGCTAAACATTATGGCTAAGAAATTAAGTATTGTCGTGTCTGGATCGTTCCGCCGTTCTTTTGAGGGCATCAGCGAGACAGTGAGGGCATTTGAGTCATTGGGCGTGGAAGTTCTTTCGCCCAAGGCGTCGAAGGTGATCAATCCGGGTGAGGAATTCGCTGTTCTTGAAACGGACGATACCAGCGACCCGCAGACTTTGGAACAGCGACACCTCGACGCTATCACTGCCGCGGACGCGCTGTACCTGTACGATCCCGAGGGGTATATCGGCGACTCATCGAAGATGGAGCTTGGGTGGGCAGTTGCGCTCGGCAAGCCAGTATTCTGCAAGGAACTGGTGGCTGATTCCACACTCAAGTTCTTCTGTGGCAGTGTTGCCACGCCGGAACAGGTGAAGAACGCACTCGACAGTCGCTCACCTCTCGAGTCCATCAACGAACGCTCCTCGGTGGCCGTTCTCCAACACTACATCCATGACATGGTGGTGCGTCGCGGATTCGACAAGGAAACGCCGCGAGATGCGCTCTTACTGTTCGTCGAAGAGGTCGGCGAGCTTGCCAAAGCAATGCGCAAATATCTTGGTCTCAAGACGGATCAAGACAAGCAGGAAAGATATACCAAGCTCGAAAGCGAGTTGGCGGATGTGTTTATCTACCTGCTTGATCTTGCAAACCTGCTCGAAATTTCTCTTTTCCACGCCCTTCACGAGAAAGAGCAGAAAAACGAGAAGAGGTCTTGGAGTTGATTGACCACATGGGGTGTTGGAAAACTTTTTCAACACCCCATCTTTATTTAAATTTGAAAGAGCGAGAATTTACCGCCAAAGAAAAACTTGAAATTGTTAATGTTCTCGGCTTCGCCTTTCATTTTGCCCGCCCGCCCATTCCGAGCCGCGCAAAGCGCGGCGAGGACAGAATTCCGTTCGAGCTATTTCAAAAAACACCGCCAATTTTCACTTTTTGTGAAATCGTAAGAAACAGCCTCGGCGCAAAGCGCCTCGGCATGGTATTTTTCCGCTATTTT
>MOEI01000027.1 GCA_001889965.1 bacterium CG10_46_32 | reverse complement strand
CATGGCAAGCCAAAGGCCATATATGTTGATAAATTCAGCACCTACCGCATGCATATGAAAGAAGCGCGGGAGAATCAGGACACCAAGACCCAATTTGGGAGAGCCATGGAATCATTGGCCATTGAGCCAATCTTCGCCAACAGCGCGCAGGCCAAGGGCAGGGTGGAACGTTTGTTCAACACCCTGCAGGATCGGCTCATCAAAGAGATGCGTTTGGCTGGCATCAGCGACATGGCAAGCGCAAACCAGTTCCTTGAGGAAACATTCATCCCCTGGTTCAACAAGCGGTTTGGGGTGGCCCCGAGACGAAAGGCCAACCTGCACCGCGCCCTTGCCGGAAAAGAACGCTCGCAGCTCGACAGCATCTTCTCGCGTCACGACAGCCGAGTCGTCCAGAACGACTTCACCATCCAGCACGACAAACAATTCTACCAGCTTGCCAAAGACCAACCCGTCACTATTTGCAAGAAAGATAAGGTCACCGTAGAGGAGTGGCTTGATCGCACCGTCCACATCAGATTGAGAGGCAAAGAGATCAACTGCCAGGTGCTTCCCGCACGGCCTAAACCATCCCGCACAACGCCTTGGGTGCTGGCCGCAACCACTCCGAACCATATCCAGAGGTCGCCATACCAGCCATCTCCCAATCACCCGTGGAAGCGTCGAATCCACGCAGATATATTAGCACAGCAACTCGTCAAAGGGCGACATTTCTAAATCCCGCAGAACACGACATTTCTATTTCCCGTTGACAAAGTGCCCGCATTGTTTGACGTTAGACTACTAAAAGGGTACTATTGTACCTAAATTAAGTCAAGCTGTGTTTGGTGGTCCGATTCGCAATAGCATCTCATCCTACCATTGCGAGGTGTCGATATTTTGAAGAGTATAGCTATGTAAACGAAGCAATAGCCCGAGAGAAGAAAAGTATGCAGAAAGAATATGCTGTGTACATAATGACTAACGAGCGCAATACTGTTGTATATACCGGAGTAACAAACAATATTGCAAGGCGCGTGTATGAGCATAAGGCTAAAATTACCAAGGGTTTTACCAAGCAATACAATATAAGCAAATTAGTTTATGTTGAGTATTTTCAGGATATTGATAGGGCAATAGCGAGAGAAAAAAATATAAAAGCAGGATCAAGAAAAAAGAAAGAAGATTTAATTACAGATTTTAATCCGGAGTGGAAAGACTTGAGCGGAATTTGACGGGATTGCCGCGTCGTTCGCCGAGTACGGCTCGCTCCTCGCAATGACACATGAAATACGACATCAAGAATATCAAACTCGCAGAGGAGGGAAGAAGAAAAATCAACTGGGCAGCGCGAGAGATGGGCGTGCTTGCTACGCTTGAGACCAGATTTAAAAAACAAAAACCGTTTCTCGGTGTGCGCATCAGCGCGTGTTTGCATGTTTCAACAGAAACAGGACGCTTAATGCAGGTGTTGAAAGCAGGAGGGGCACAGGTGGTGCTGTGCGCGTCCAATCCGCTTTCCACCAAAGATGATGTTGCCGCGTCGTTAGTTGCACACGACAAGATTTCGGTGTTCGCGCGTCATGGCGCTTCGCGCTCCCAGTTTTATCGCCACCTTACCGCTGCCCTTGATTCAAAGCCGCACATCACTATGGATGATGGCGCAGACTTGCTCGCGTTGGCGCACACAAAATACCGCGAACGTATTCCTGCTATGTATGGCTCAACCGAGGAAACCACCACCGGCATTATCCGCTTGCGCGCAATGGAGGCAGATGGAGCGCTTAAACTGCCAGTCATTGCGGTGAATGATGCTCAAACCAAGCACTTGTTTGATAATAGGTATGGCACCGGGCAATCAACACTGGATGGCATTATCCGCGCTACCAATGTTCTGCTTGCGGGAAAAACAGTTGTGGTTGCCGGGTATGGCTGGTGCGGCAAGGGCGTTGCTATGCGAGCTCGGGGAATGGGATCGCATGTTGCGGTAACAGAAATTGATCCGGTTCGAGCCTTGGAAGCGGTGATGGATGGCTTTACGGTTGTTCCCATGAAAACCGTTGCTCCACGTGCTGATATTATCATCACCGTAACCGGCAATTGCGAAGTGATAAGCGCGGCTATCATCAAGCGTTTAAAAGATGGATGCATTATCGCGAACTCTGGGCATTTTGACGTGGAGATTGATGTTGCGTCCCTTAAAAAGATGGCAAAGAAGTCTTTTGCCGGCCGCGAGCATGTGGAATCCTATGTACTTCCGGGCGCACGTACTATCAACCTGCTCACCGAAGGAAGGCTCGTGAATTTAGCTGCCGCAGAAGGGCATCCTTCCAGCGTAATGGATACCAGTTTTGCTGGGCAAGCGCTGGCAGCCGAGTATTTGGTTAAAAATTACAAAACACTTGCTCAAGGCGTGCATGGATTGCCCGATGTTTTGGATCAAACCATTGCATCACTTAAACTTTCATCACTCCGCGTAAAACACGATATACTGACTGGGCGCCAAAAGAACTATTTGAATTCTTGGGGGGAGGGAACCTAGAATACAAAATTTCAAAGTTCAAATGTCAAATGAATGTCAAAGTTCTAATTTTGGCATTTGGATTTTGATATTTTGATTTTATTCGTAGCTTTGTCATTTGTCAGTGCTTTATGGTATAATAGCCACATGCCAATCATACAGTATACAGGCAAAACAGTGCTCCAAAAAGAAACCATTGCCGCAATTCAAAAAGAATCACGTTCCTTGGTTGCAAATAAAGATGTAGCAGGCGCGTGGCTCTCAAGCAAGCATATTAAACAGCAGATTGCACTGCTTTCTCAGGAGGAGGCGGCTTCTGTACTTCCTGAGTATCGGCGCATAACCGCCGGGTTAAAAGTATTGGCGCTGCCCGTGCTTCCGCAGGAGGAAGTAATCAATTTATTAAAGAATAATCTTGAGTTTTTAGATACGCAATCAGAACCACTGTTGTCTGCCGGGCTTTCTGCCTGGCTTGCCGGCCAGCCGGACGAAGCACAGGAACAAATAAAAACAACATTTCGTTCCATTATTGATCCAGACAGCCCGTTTGCGCCGAAACTTCTTTCCATGCTTGCGCCTGCGCAGGCGGTTGGTGAGCGCACTGTTGCGCAGGCAGATGATTTGCTTAATGCAAACGAGCGCGCTGATATATCGCGGTCATCGGTAAAAGCCGAAGCTGTTGTTCAGCCTTTTTCTTCGGAAAACGCAATAGATTCCACCAGCCGAACCATATTCAGCTTTTCCGGCTCAAAAGAAAGCGAGCAGTTATTTGTAAAGCGCACGCAAGCCTTGGTTCGTTCCCGTGTGCGCGACGTGAGGTCTGCCGCGGAATTCGCTGATTATGCTAGTAGGCCGTTTGCCGCAGGTGGCTTAGGGCTTTCCGGAGAGACGCTTGCAAATGCTGAACGCGTTACCGAAGAAGCATATGGCCGAAGCCATGGAATAGCGCGTGCCACAGCGCCTGTGCAGGTAGCGCAACAGCCCATGCTCGTTGCTACGCAAGCCATGAATGAACAACCAAAAGATGGTGTGGCAAAAAAGCAGGAATCTACATCCCAAAAAGAGCTTGATGCGCTTATTCAACAAGGTGCCAGCGATGCAACGTTTGCACATATACTGCAAAAACCAGCTATTCCTAAGCCAGTTACGCCAGCTATTCCAAGTGCGCAAAAGCCAAAATTTCCATTGCCAATGCCAATGCGGACGCCGAAGCCTCCACTGCCAATGCAGTCCCCAAAGCCTCAATTCCAGCCGCCAGAATCCATACGCATGCCACGCCGATCAAACAGCTCCACGAAGCCTCGTTTAGATGATGTCATGCCAGCCCCCGCTTTCGCGGGGATAAACTCACCATCTCGTTTGGCAGAGTCAGACAACCGCACTATGGGGCTTTCGGATGAGCTCGGTACCATTACGCTTGCTGATTTCAGAAGCCTTGGAGATTCGCCTCATGCCACCCAAACTATTATAGGAAAAATCGCAACACTGGAAGGGGAGTCGGTGAGCCAAAAGTTCGATGGCATACGCGCCTTTCGCGCGAGTCCTCTGTTTGAGAGTTATCTGACAATTGGAGATGCATCGCTTTCCGGTGGAAAAAAGCTCTCCGCAGTGCTCGCTGATCCAAGCCTCAATTCCGAAACAATGACTGAAGACGAGTTTTTTGCCATTGCAGATCTTGCCAGTAAACTTAAGTAATTGTATTATGTAAATTTCCCGTTGTGAATCCGCGTACTCGCGAGTTAACGGGAAATTTAAGAGGAAAAGGCGGATGTAAGCTGGAGTGGGTTGCGATAGCAACACACGGAAGCTGAAATCCGACTTTGACGATATGCCACAATTCGTAGTTCCTCAATTTATAGATGTTGAAGATAAAATCATTGGCCCTATTACCACGCGTCAGTTTGTTGTCGGCGTGGTGGCAATGCTCTTATTGTTTATTTCATATAGATTTTCAGATAGTGTATTATTTGCCATTCAAGCGATACTTATTATTGGGTTGTATACGCTTATTGCGTTTATAAAAGTTAATGGCCAGCCATTTTATACATTTGTGCTCTCGGTTATTCGTTCGGTAACGCGCTCCTCATTGCGAGTATGGCTCAAAACAGGGAATGATGTGTACGTCCCAAAACAAAAAACAGATTCTTCCGAAGATACAGCGCCTGCTATTGTGCTAAAAAGTCGGCCGCAATCTCATTCTCTTTCCGAGCTTTCCTTATTAGTTGATACTGGCGGTAAGTACCGGTCCGAAGAATTATTCCAATCCACCCAGCTCGCAAAAAATCAACATGCCAAAAAGTAAGCTCGCAAAAAATAAAACATCAGTATCAACGCAAACGTATTTAGATATCGCGGAAATTCGCGATGATGTGGTGATTTTAAAAGATGGATCTATCCGCTCTGTGCTGCTTGCGTCCTCAATTAATTTCGCCTTAAAGAGCGAGGATGAGCAGAATGCCATTTTGCAAGGCTATATTTCACTGCTTAATGCATTGGATTTTAGTGTGCAGATCGTGGTGCAATCGCGTACATTGAATATTGATGGATACCTGGCAGATCTTGTTCGGCGCGCAAGCGAGCAGACAAATGATTTATTGCGCACGCAGATACAGGAGTATCGCGCATTTATTTCCGAATTAGTAACGCTCGGCGGTATTATGGGAAAGCGTTTTTATATCGTTGTGCCGTATGCTCCGGGAAAAGATTCTAAAAAAAGTTTTATGAGTCAGATTTCCACTACCTTTTCTCCCGGGAAAGTAATTGCTCTTTCGGAAAAACTTTTTGTAAGATACAAGGAAAAGCTTGATAGCAGAGTGAACGCAATAGTCAGCGGGCTTGGCACTATGGGAGTTACCGCGATTCCGCTTCCCACGCAGAGTTTAGTTGAGCTCTACTATAGCTCATATAATCCAGAACTGAGCCAAATACAAAAACTACCCAAAGAGGAAGAAATGAAAATAGATGAGTACTATGTTTGATCTAAAAAACACCAACACAAAGTCTGCCGCGCCTGTGTCTGCGTCCGAGCAAGAGGCGGAGCTGATTACATCCGAAAAAGTTTTGAGCGAGGGCGAGGTAAAAATTCGGGATATCATTGCTCCTGCGTCCATGCGTATTCAATCCGACCATATGGAGCTCAATGGGATGTGGGTTCGGACTTTGTTCGTCACCACCTTTCCGCGCTATATTAACGTTGGCTGGTTTTCGCCGATTATCAACCTTTCCGCAACCATGGATGTTGCCCTGTTTTTTTATCCGGTTTCAAGCGATATTATTTTGAATCAACTTAAGAAAAAAGTTGGTAACTTAGAAGCGCAGCTTATCGAAGACAGAGAAAAGGGCGCGCCTCGGGATCCCTTGCGCGAGACTGCGCTTCGGGATATTGAACAGCTGAGAGATGCGATTACGCAGGGAGTGGAGCACTTTTTTCAGCACGCAGTCTATGTTACCCTGTATGCTGATTCACAGAAAGAACTGGATCAGCTTACCGAGAAAGTTGAGCTTTTGTTTGGATCAAGATTAGTAGCAACCCGCCGCGCGCTCTGGCAGACCGAACAAGGATTCAATTCCACCTTGCCGCTTGCCAACGACGAATTAGGAATTTCCGTCAACCTCAACACCAGCCCAGCCGCCTCATCGTTCCCGTTTGTTTCTTCGGATCTAACTAGTGATTCCGGCATTTTGTACGGCATTAACCGCCACAACAACAGTTTAATTTTGTTTGATCGCTTTAGCCTGCAGAACGCGAATGCCGTGGTGTTCGCAACGAGCGGCGCGGGCAAGAGCTATGCGGTTAAGCTTGAGGTATTGCGAAGCATGATGATGGGCACGGATGTGATCATCATTGATCCGGAGCACGAGTACGCGCACCTTTCCGAGGCAGTGGGAGGCACGTATGTTAATATTTCGTTGAATTCAGAGGCAAAAATCAATCCATTTGATTTGCCTCGCGCTCTTTCGGATCAAACTTCTGCCGCTGATGTTATCCGTTCTAGCGTTATTACACTAAAAGGATTGGTGCGACTGATGCTTGGTGATCTTACGAATACAGAGGATTCAATCGTGGACCGCGCTTTGCTTGAAACCTACGCCAAAAAAGACATTACCAGCCAGAGCGATTTACGTTCAATACAGCCGCCCTTGATGCAGGATTTCAGCGAAGTGCTTGCTGGCATGGAGGGTGGGCAATCGCTTTCCGAGCGGCTCAAAAAGTTTACCGATGGTACGTTTGCGGGGCTTTTGAATAACCCAACCAACGTGGATATGTCCAACCAATTAGTAGTGTTTTCGGTGCGAGATTTGGAAGATGAGTTGCGGCCAATGGCAGTGTATACTATTGTCAATTACATTTGGAACGTAGTGCGCGCAAGTTTAAAAAAGCGCATACTCATTATTGATGAAGCCTGGTGGCTTATGCAGCACGATGACAGCGCAAAGTTTATTTTCGCGCTGGTAAAGCGGGCCCGCAAGTATTTCCTCGGCGTTACGACCATTACTCAAGATGTGAACGACTTTTTAGGAAGTCCGTACGGCCAAGCTATTGTTACTAACTCTGCGCTTCAACTATTGCTGCGCCAGTCGCCGGCTGCCATCGACAATATCGTAAAAACGTTTTTATTAACCGAAGGCGAAAAGTATTTATTGCTAGAAGGAAGCGTTGGCGAGGGAATCTTTTTTGCGGGGAACAAGCATGCGGCCATCAAAGTTATCGCATCCTACACCGAAGACCAGATTATCACCTCTGATCCGCGCCAATTGCTCGAAATCGAGCAGGCAAAAAAAGAGTTCGCCCAGCAGAACACGGGTGAGAAAATGGGGACATGACCCATTTTCCTAAAGCTCAAATGCCAAATCAAGATCAAATATCAAAACCATAGTAGTAAAGCATTTGACCTTTAGCATTTATTTGTAATTTGGATTTTGACATTTTAACTCACCATATGCAACAACGAACAAAAATTAGTATCATCATTGCCAGCGCTCTGGCTTTGTTTGGGCTTCTGGTTACTACGATTTTTGACTTGTTCCCAAGTAAACAAGAGCCTCTTGTTTCTATAGAAACTCCGGTCGTGCTTCCGGATCGGAACGAAGCGCTTCCTACTGGCGCAGTATTTGATCAGGCAAACGCGGATGATTTCGCGGCCATTAACCCGAGCGATCCCGCATCCGACAAACAGGGGACGCTTGAGCGCGACGCTCAGGATCTTGCGGTGTTTTTTATCGAACGGTTTGGCACGTATTCTTCTGATGCCGGGTTTTCCTATATTGATGATCTTTCTGGATTTATGACCGATTCCCTGCGTTCTAATCTTGAGGCTTCTAAGCTTGCAACTCCCGCACGAGATGGTTTTTATTCAATTACCGCGGATCTTGCAAGTGTTGCAACGGATACGTTTTCTCCAAGCTCAAGATCTGCCACATTTAGCGCAGTACTAAACAGAAGCGAGACTGCGGGCGGGAATACTGAACAGTACCAACAAGAAGCTCTTGTGTTGCTTAAGCAATCCGGAAGCGGTAGTTGGCTGGTGGATTCTGTTGTGTGGGGCAATAAGCTCTAAGTATGGCGCGTCCTAACACATTTGAGTCTGAACGTGAAACCATTGAATCTCACGAAGAGGAATCTGCCGCAGAACAGTTGTATAACCAGCGATTCACCGATCGAAGCGCACTGTACAACAGGCCTCCCGGTGCTGATGAACAGCAATCACCAGTAGAGGACGAAACAGAGGAGGGTGGCGAACAACAGAGTCAGCCTGCCGGAGAGGCCGGGCAATCCGCAACATCTGCAAAAGGTTCAAAAGGCGAACAAGATGACGTGCAAAATGAGGAAGGAGCAGATCGTGTTTCGCAGTTGTATCAAAAAATGAGAGTTAAGGCGCGCGCTAAACAAGCAATAGCAGCTGCGAAAGAAAAAGTTAAAAAAGCCGCAACAAGCGCAGCAAAAAAATTCATTATTGAGGCAATTCTTCCCTATGTGATTCCCGCTCTAATTATTATCGGCGTGATTCTGGCTATTGGAGGGATTGCGATATATCTCACTACACTGGTTCCTGGGGTCGGCGTATAACTAACAACGCACTATGTATGAAATTTAGAATCTTCGTATCAATATTTTTCCTTTTCGGGGCGTTTATTGCGCACGGCCCGGTGTTTGCGCAGGAGCAAAGCGCGGCAGAGGGTAGTATATCTGCGCCACTCAAAGCAGTACTGCAAATTCCACTTCCATTTGTCCCGGATAATCCGGATTTTGCGCAATATATTGCTGGCGTGTACCGCTTGGCTATAGGTTTAGCTGCCACGTTCGCGGTGGTTATGATTATAATGGGTGGGTACCAGTGGATATTTTCGGGCGGCTCAAGCGACAAAACCGGCGCCGCGAAAAAACGAATTTTTGGAGCAGTAATCGGCTTAATCCTAGCCCTGCTTTCGTATATCATTCTAAATACCATTACTCCGCGTTTGGTTGCGTTGCGCTTGCCGTATGTTGAGCCGGTGGCACGCAGTATATTCAGCTTAGATCAATCATGCCAGTCAAATAAGGCATTTGCGGAGTATGAGAAGAAAAATAATATGGAAGAGGGGCGGCTTTTTGCATGGCCGACACACTTATCATTTGAAGAGGCGTTGCGGCAAGATATGGTCGTAGCCCGAGAGAACGCAGGATGTGGACAGAATTATTATATTGAAAATATAAACCACAATCAGCCGCCTGTACAGTCTATTGGCCAGTGCCAAGGAGAAGCATGTTTTGACGCGCAGGGAAATAAGACGACAAGGGTGGCGTGTTTCCAAGGTAAGTGCACACCAGCATATTTATATGGCACCTTGGCTGCAGAGCAGGCGTTTTCTCCGACACCGCATCGTCGGAATGTTAAGAAGATAACGGTGCGTACACTCTGTCGGACCAATTTTCCACCCACTGCTGATCAGCGCGAAATTTCTGACCATGCATCGACCTATGCTTTTTCTGTTGATGAGCGCGGAGAGTCGGAAACGGAATATAGCCCGGGTTTTTTAGGGAACATACTGGGTTTGGCGACGTGCACTTTTGGTGGCCTCAGGGGGTATATGCTGGAGATTGAGGTTAATACAGGGCTCTTCGGGGGGCTAACTAATAATCATTATTTTATTGGGAAAGACTGCACCAATTCGCTCGCTGATTTCAGCGGTGGTGCATTAGATTTTGCTTCATTTGATCATGTGACTCCGAATCAGCTGTTTCAGGAAGAAGATTTTGAAGCAGGTATACGATGTGATTTGGATACTCATAATTTTTCCAGATATTAGGTAGTACGCTATGTCCGACCGAACTAAACTCATCCTCAAAATCATCGGCTTCATCGCAATCGTCCTTTTGCTGGGATGGGGGATTTGGGCGTTGTTTTTTAGATCTCCGGGTACGTCCATAGTGCCGGGGCAGGTAAGCGCGCCAAGCGGACAATTGCCGGATATTGGAGCAGGCACAGGAGGGCGCGTGGTTGATACCACGGGGGATGCGCGAAATTTAGCGCCTGAACCTGCGGCAGAGCCTGTTGCGCCGGATCTGGTGGCATCTGGTGGCAGAACCCTTGTTTCCTCAATCACGCCAAGTAGGGCTGATTTTAGCGCAGTTTCTAGTAATGGATCGCTTAATTACTACGATGCCCGCGATGAGCGATTTTATCGCGTCAATCCGGCAGGCGGAGCGCCTATGCCACTTTCAGACCAAGTGTTTCGTTCCGTAGAGAGCGTGGTTTGGTCCAACAACGGCACTACCGCAGTGCTTGAGTTCCCAGATGGCTCAAACATTTTTTATGATTTCAATCGCAACATCCAAGCGACTCTGCCACCAGAGGCGCAGGAGTTCAGTTTCTCGCCGGATGATTCCCAGCTTGCGTATGAATATATCGGCGAGTCCGAGGATGACCGTTGGATTATTACATCAAGCCCAGATGGGCAAGGCGAGGAATTAGTGCAGGCATTGGGCAAGCAATCCAGAAACGTTAAAGTTGATTGGTCCCCCAACAATCAGGTAATCGCTACATTTAGGGAACCAACGTCCAGTGCGGGCGAGGAAGTATTTTTTATCGGGCTTAACAACGAAAATTTTCTTTCACTGCAGACCAATGGATTAGGATTTGAAGGTGCATGGTCGCCGACTGGCAAGCAGATGATGTACAGCGTGTATAGCGCAGGCACCAATTATAATCCAGTGCTCTATATTGCGGGCGCAGAGGGAAATAATATCGGGCTAGGGAATCGATCCTTGCGCGTACAAACTTGGCCTGACAAGTGCGTATTTGCCAGCGAGAACATTGTGTATTGCGCAGTGCCCCAATTTTTGAGCGAAGGAAGCGGTATTTTTCGCGAGCAGACATATGGCACTCCAGATACTATTTATAAGATTGATTTAATAAATAATTCATCTTTTCCTATTGCGTTTCCAGAGACCGCAGGAAGTAGTTCGTTTACCATAGAAACAGTATCTATTTCATCGGATGGCAAGGAGCTCTATTTTGTTGATCGTGTTTCCGGGCGCATTCATAAATTACCGTTGTAGCAAGCTATGGAAAGCAAGCGCGTTATTCTTATTGTTTCGGTGATTGGGATCCTGGTGATCCTTTTTTTTGGAATTGATATATGGCGCAATCGAAGTGCATCTGCGCCTGCCTTTGATTTTTCTGGAATTTTACGTCCCACTCAGTACAAAGAAAGCCCGACCAAAGGAGCAGATAACCCAAAGGTGGTTATATTTGAGTATGCTGATTTTAATTGCGCGCACTGCGCAGATTTCCAAAGCGTGCTTGCGCAGATTCTTGATACGTATGCAAACGACGTTGCCGTGGTATGGAAGGATTTTCCGTTTGTTTCTCAGGGTTCCGAGGATTCGGCCGTGGCTGCGCGGTGCGCTGGAAAACAGGACACATTTTGGGAATACCACGATTGGCTGTTTAAAAACCAAGGAAACGCTTTATCGGTGGATTTTGCGCGAGGCGCGCAGGAGCTTGGGCTTAACGAAAAAAACTTTACGCAGTGCCTCAGTGATGATACAATCCGCACGGTCGTATCGCGCGATTTCGCTGAGGGCAAAGCCTTGGGAATTGATCAGACGCCGACTCTAGTAATCGGCGATGTCGCTCTCGTTGGGGTGCAGACGTTTGTGGAGGTGGAACAGGCGTTGGCGCCTCTGCTGCAAAAATAAAAATACAAGAAATAATAATCATTCGGTCATTTTTTTAATGTATATCTTTGAGTTTGTTTGTATTTTTTATTATGCTGTACCATTGTCAACAGTGCGATTCCCAATATAGTAAATGGCAAGGCCAGTGCGATGAATGTTCTAAATGGGGGACTATTCGCGAGGCATCTTCTTCTGAACACGACCAGAGCGCGGTTGTTACCTCAATTGACACAGCGCATAGCGCTCCTAGATTTTCAACAGGCATGCACGAGTTTGACAACGTGCTTGGAGGAGGATTGGTTCCTGGTAGCCTATTGCTGTTAGCGGGAGATCCGGGAATTGGAAAATCAACACTTATTTTGCAGGCCATACACGCGTTTGCCCGCAAGAACACGGGTACTGTTTTGTATATATGCGGCGAAGAATCTCCAGAGCAGATCAGCTTGCGCATGGTTAGGCTTTCGGTTCCCGGAGATCGGATACAATTTATTTCCGATACTCGCCTGGGCGCGATTATTGGCGCCATAAAAAAACATGCGCCCAGCCTTGTGGTTGTGGATTCAATTCAAACTACGATTGATGCTGCAATTGCGTCCGAAGCTGGCAGTGTTACTCAGCTTCGAGCAAGCACTGCTCAGTTTTTAGCCTGCGCCAAACAAACATCCATACCCATTGTGCTTATTGGACATGTAACGAAAGAAGGCACTGTTGCCGGCCCTCAGCTATTAAGCCACATGGTTGATGTGGTGCTGTATCTGGAAGGGGATCGTTTGCATGAGTACCGGCTATTGCGCTCATCAAAAAATCGGTTTGGCCCAACGAATCAAGTTGGCGTATTCAGCATGACAGAACAAGGCTTGGTTGAGGTTAAAAATCCGTCGCAACTATTTCTTGAAGAGGGGGGAGGCGGGCATCCTGGATCCGTGGTAAGCGTTATTATGGAAGGTTCACGCCCATTTTTAATAGAGATTCAGTCGCTCACCAACAAAACATCATATGGTTACCCAAAGCGGGCAGCAAGTGGATTTGATCTTTCCCGTTTAGAGCTTTTGCTTGCCGTGCTACAGCGAAGAGCTGGATTAAAGCTTGAAAATCAAGATGTATTTTTAAACGTGGTCGGCGGATTGCGAGTTAAAGATCCTGCCTTGGATTTAGCTGCCTGTTTGGCTATTGCATCATCCCTCTCAAATCAGCCTATGCCACATAAATCAATTGCACTCGGAGAGGTAGGGCTTTCAGGAGAAGTGCGCCCAGCAGCGCACCTTGAAACGCGTGTAAGCGAAGCAAAGCGTTTAGGATTTACGTCATTTTTTGTTCCAAAACATTCCGCAAAAGATTCTTTTTCGGGCATGCATCAAATTTCAAATATTACGCAAGCGCTTTCTTCGCTTGGGATTTCCAAGTAGCGCTTGCTAAAAAAAAGAGAGGCGGACATACATAGGTGCTGTATGTCCGCCCCAAGGGTGTACGTATCGCGTGTTCAGAACATGGCCTCTTGTTAGGCCGTTGTTTCGGCTGTGGTTGCGAAATGTTCCACACCGAGGGCTGCCATGTCGCGCCGCAACTCTTCTGCATTGGCGAGTACATGGTATATGGAGGGGAATGTCACCACGCGCATGCCCTGCGTGCGCTTTGCTTCGTCGAGACGAGGTTCAATTTCGCGTCTCCAACGGATGGCGGCCTGAGTTCCGGGATCATCGGATGCAGACCGTTTGCTTGGGAAGAAAATCTTGACCGATCCATCCACGTCATAGCGCAACAAACTGGTGAGATGATCGACGATTGAAGTTGCTGTCTGGATCACCGGATGTATACTTCCATTCAGCGTTGTTACGTGAATACAGCGACCTCCTCGCGGACAGGTTTTGTACTGCACCGCATGGAAGCAGCAGCACGAGACCAAGCCTGTGCCTTCCAACTGCGGAAAGTCTTTATCCCTTCTGGGTTTTTCCGGGTGTCGTGGATTTGGAGGCACTACCTCCAGGTACGCGATGGTCGTGATCTGCTCTGGCGGTATTGTGACGCGAGAAAGCGGCCTAGGTTTTGACATAGTAGTTCGTCCTCCCCAGACGAACGCAGTGCGGAAAAGTTGCTTCTGTCTCCTCCCCGAGGCAGAAGGTATGGCTTTTTGTTGCGTATCACGCTTCGTGCTGCCTCCCGCAGCGGTCAGAGTGTTTGTGTAAAGATCATCTATATGCAATTAGAAAGAAAAAGGGTAGGCCGCAGACGCAGCGAGGGAGTGCCACGTCCACTGAAATCCCTTATCAAATGTCCTATTTGTCTTCCACGCGTGTGTGCAATCAAAAAGACCAAGGAGATTTGAAGAAATTCCGTCCAATAAAAACGGACAGCCTACCGCAACATCAAGTATTAAAGGTACATAGAAAACACTAGTATGTAACCACGCTTTATTGCTTTTGTCAAGTTTTTGTAATGGTTCAATACCTTGTAATCACTTTGCTACAATATGAGGCATATGTCATATACAACTAATCCCGCGCTTCCTCGGGTA
>MOEI01000008.1:15703-30396 GCA_001889965.1 bacterium CG10_46_32 | reverse complement strand
CGTACCCGAGGAAGCGCGGGATTAGTTGTATATGACATATGCCTCATATTGTAGCAAAGTGATTACAAGGTATTGAACCATTACATCAAGTTGACAATATTGCGTTTTTGTTCTATGTTTGGGTTGTTTATTAGCTGTTCTTTGAAAATTGAGAAATCAAACCAAAATTTAAGAAATCCGCGCGAAATCCGCGTGCAGAAACTACCTCAACCACACACACGCACCATTCACCAAGGAGGATGTTTGATGTTTCGACGATTGTTGTACGGAGCGCTGCTTGCGCTTACTGCCTTTTGCCTGCCCATTCGGGCGCAGGAAGGCACAGGGCCGCAAGGCGAATCCAATTCTGCCGCATCGGCGGTGTCTTCGGAATCCGCTCCATCTGCAGAGCCTGCAGGGGAAGAATCTTCGCCCCAAGCCGCGGAAGCGCCGGGTGATGCAGCCGCAGAGCTTGCCAGTGCCGAAACCGAAGCCCTAGGCGATGCGGACAGCGGCGAACCCGCGGCATCTGAAGAAGCCGCAACAGACGCGACCGCGCTGGATCCGAAGAATGATCCGGCCAATGTGCCACACTACCGGCACGAGCTTTTTTCCAAACTATGGAAAGGGGCGGAACAAAAAATTCCGCCGGGCAAGATCATCAAGCGCGGCGAGCGGATCATGGTGGAGTTCAGCGGTGAATACACATATGTCACACCCACCCCGCTTGAAATCGACGAGGAAGGAAATGTTCATTTCCCCGTCGTTGGTATCATAGTAAAGCTTGCCGGCATCCGCTATGCGGATCTGGAGGACAAAATTGTCAATGCCTTCCGGAACATTGGCGATCCGGCGCTTACGGCGGAGCGCCTGCAAGCGGGAACCACCAGATTCTCCATTGATCTGGTGGATATCCGCGGCGCCCGCATTACCGTATACGGCGACGGCATCACGCCGGGCGAGCATGTCTTCAACTCAACATCAGTGGGGCTGCTGTATGTACTCAATGAAATTAGCTTCCCACTTAACCGCGCGTCCCTGCGCCGTATTACAGTTATCTGGCTCGACGGCGCCAAGCGTACGTTTGACTTGTACGGCTATGCCGACGAGGAGTTGGATGCCGTCAATCTCCTTGACAGATGCCGGATTGAAATTCCAGCAAAAGGGCCGGTGGTTACGATTATGGGTGCGGTGAAAAATCCGGCCAAAATCGAGCTGGTCCCGGGCGAGAACTGGGCTGATGCGCTTAAGTACGCGGACGGGTTTGCCGCAGGCGCGGACCCGGAACAGATCCACCTCACCCGGTATCCTATCGGCGCGCAGGAGCGCACCTACTTTTTCGCGTCCACCCGGCCAATATTGTTGGAAGATGGAGACATTATCCGCGTCCGAACCGCAACGCAGGATTGGCGCAAGCCAATCGTTAGCATCAGCGGGCCGGGCGTGGTGCGCAGTGAGCGTCGCGATATCACGGACCGCGCCATGACGCTCGGCGAACTGATTAGTTTCGCCGGCCTCCAGCCGGACGCGAACGATACGGTTCGGGTCACGCGCACCAACCGTGACCGAAGCATCAACATCAACAATCTGACTCGTCCGGACTGGGGATTCCCACTGGAACCCATGGACGAAGTATTTGTGTCCTCGGTGCATGAACTGCGCGGAGGAACCAAGTATGTCATCCTGCAAGGCGCGGTCAACAACCCGGACTCGTATACCCTGGCAAATGACATGCGCCTGCTTGATTTGCTGCGGCTCGACGGCAGCATCTACAATCCGGAAAAGCGCGATTTGTTGTACACGGTATGGCTCGTGCGCACAGACAGCGCCACCACCATCACGCGGGCGCAACGCATTGACCTTGCGTCTTTGCTCGCAAATCCCGCTGATACAAAAAACAACCCCCTGCTCCAAAGCAGGGACCAAGTCATAGCCGTCGGCAAGGCGCAGTTCGAGAGCGGACAGATCAATGTTCGCCTGTACGGCAGCGTGAACAACCCGAGCGAGTACTCGGTGGCGCACGACATGGCGCTTGATGGACTCATCAGCCAGGCTGGCGGGCTTACCGCACGGTATCCGGTCGCGGTTACGCGGCTGCATCCGCGACCCACCACAGACGCCACCACCGCAACCGCGGCAGTGGACACATTCGTGGTGGACGAGCCTGACGGGTTCAAAGGTGTCATATTGTCGCACCACGATATCTTCCTCATTGAGCCGACCGAGCAGTACAAGCCGGTTGCAATCGTGCACATCACCGGGGAAGTGGTGCATAGCGGTCCCATTATGCTTCCCCTTGAGAACAGAACCCTCGCCACAGCGCTGGACAGCGCGGGTGTGCGCGCAACCGGCGATGCGCAATCGCTTTCGCTCATGCGTGGAGACACCCGCGTGGTGCTGGTTGCTGATCCCCGCGAGAGCGCATATCTGCTCCGCGACGGGGACCGCATACACGTGCCGCCAATCCCAAACACGGTTACTATCGGCGGCGCTGTGCGGAATCCCACGACGTTCGCGTGGGAATCCGGCATGAAACTGCCAGATATCGTAACACTCGCAAACGGATTCCTGGAAAACGCGGATCCCAAGCGGACGTACACGCTGTTGCCGGACGGCACATACCTCAAACTCCACCGGTTTTGGCTTATTAAGCGCTGGTGGAAAGATATACCGCGCGGCGCCGTTATCACGGTGCCCGCAAAGCCGCCGGAAAAAGAAAAGCCACCCCGGCGCGGACCCCGCCACCCATAACCGAAAGGAACGACCGCCATGCAAGGACGCAGGGTCGGCGGCACAGTATCTGAACCGCCGCCAACGCCGAACAACGGCGAGCAAGCCCTTGAACAAGCAGGCTTATGGAACGACTCGGCCAGGATCACGAACCTTGAATGCCGCGCTGGGGTACACGACCAGCGCATTGCGGAGTTGCAACAGCAAGGATACTACGATGGGGACGAGGTAAACCTCGCAGACTATCTTCTTGTTATGATTCGCCGCCGGTGGGTGATCGCGGGGTGTACGGTGTTGGCGGCGCTTGCTGCCACATTTACAGCCTGGCAACCACAGTACACCGCCGAGGCGCGGCTGTCCTACCCCGCCAGACCGACGGAGATCGTTCAAGGAGTGGACGGCTCTGTAATGACCCTGCAAGCGGATGAGCCGCTCAAGGCATACTCTATTTTGGCACGGGTCGCTACCGAGCACACCTATGTGGATACCGCCGGAAATACCGTGGCCCTGCGGTTTGCATACCACGCAACCGGCAATGTCCAAAACGCGGCCGCGGCGTTGGAGACAGCGCTAAAGGTAACGCGCGGAAATGAGAAAGAGGGCGCCAAGGGCAACCTCACCATTGCCGCAACTCACCTGGATTCCACGGTCGCTGCATCCACGGTAAACGCCTACATAGATGAGTTTGTACGCTACAAAAAAGGGTTGTGGCAGCGCGCGATCGGCAACCTCAATCGCGTGGAAAAAGAAAAAGCCGCAACCCTCATGCAGTACTTGAGCATGGAACAGCTTTCAAGCGGGGTCAGCGGCACCACTTCCGCCCAGGCGGCGCTCACTGATCTGCGTGTCCAGCTGGAAAACCTGGAACAGCGGCGCGCCGGGTTCCAGAAAAAGGTAGATCTGTACGAGAGCGAGTTTCCGGTTGACCTCAACCCGCTCTACGCCCAGCCGGAAAACATCGTATATAGCGGATTTACCCGGAAACTCGTACTACTCGGCGGAGTGCTTGGATTGTTTGGCGGCGTGTTTGCCGCATTTGCATTGGAATACTTAACCGGCGACCACTTCCGCCGGGCATTCCAAGCGTCCCGAAACAAAGAGGGCGTCCAACAGGGGCATCCTCAAAAAAGGAGCACATCATGATCCCTGCAAACGGCGTGCTGACATTGTTCCTGCTTCTTGCGGCGCTCGTCGCCGTATGGCTCGGATGGAGGCACAGGCGCATCCGATGCTTGGCAGGCGCGCTCGCCATTGGCGTGGTCGGCATACCGCTGTATGTAACCGCGGTCGCAGGGTACGTCGTTGCCAGTCTCGCAGTCACGGCAGTACTCTGGATCGCGAGCCCGCTCCGCCGCGCCGCGACACGGGACCCGGCGGGTAGCGGACAGGACATATTCACCCGCCCGGCCTAGAGCCCAGCACCTTCGCGCACAACACGCGCAACACGCACCTTCAACCGCCGCCTGGAACACCACCGGGCGGCGCTTTTTTTTGGAAAAAAAATAAGACCCGGGTCCTCTCGCTGGAGAACCTCGGGTCTTTCGCCGCACTTGCCTGTCCTGCTTAGGAGGCCAGGATGGCGATGGTGGTAAGAATGAACGTTGCGCCGAGCCAGACCGCCCACCGGATAAGCTGGGCCTGCTGGAGCTTTACGAGCTTTTGTCGCGCCATGGCGAGGGGCACTGCGTACTTCTTGCGGTCCCGTTTGGCGACCGGAGAATTCCGGAGCTCCTGCCTGGTGTAGCCGGATTCAAACCCACGGAGCTCTGCCTCGCGCGTCGCGATAACATCTGCGAGCTTGGCAGCGCGTTTCTTGTAGTGGGGGTACTTTGCGAGTACCAAAGGCACGCCAGCGAGAAACACAAAGATGGCGGCTATCCCGAATAATAGCGTAAGCATCAGACTCCTTTCCCCGCATCAGGTGAAAAAAAGTGGGGCCAGCAACGCATCGTGGGGACGAACGCGTCGCTGGCCTCGGTCGGAGAGCTAGCGGGCCGGGGGATGCTCCACTAGTTGAGGCTCTCCTTGTCGGCATTGTTAGGGTACGATTGGATTTCGGTTGTCATAAGTTGAGAGTGTAGAAAAATAAACGTTCTTTTTAACCAGATTTCCCCTCTTAAGTGCGGTGAAAAGATGGTATAATTGAAGAAGAAATATCTTCAATAGTAACATCTTTTCACCACTATGTTCAAATCCACGCTTTAGATAGTGGAAACTGTTACCCAAAAGGGAGCGGTTAGATAGTAAAAAGTGTTACCGTAGCCATATATGAATATGGCTACGGTAACCACAATCTATGAGGAACACCTCACAGCCTACCGCGCAGGCTCTAAAGCGCGCAAGAGCGAGATTCTAGATGCGGTCTGCCGCACTATGGGGATTGCCCGCAAAGCCGCCATCCGGCGCTTTAATGCCCTGCTCGCCCGATCAAGCGCATGGGAAGACAGGAGAAAGGGGAAAGAAATCTATGGCCCTGACGTTACGGCCGCGCTCAAGGACGTCTGGGAGCTTGCGGGAAGGATATGCGCCGAGCGGCTCCATGGAGCAGTACTGACGTACGTTGCCCAATACCGACAGGCGCACCAGTGGAAACATCGGTCTGCCGCCACCGCGCTCCTGTGCGAGATGAGCCTGGGCACTATGAAAGTCCGGGTGGGGCGATTTGACAACCCCTGGGGGCGGCACGGTCTTGGCGCCACCAAGTCATCGGGCATTCGGGAGATTGTGCCCATCCGCCGGGGCCCCTGGAACAACCCCGCTCCCGGCAATGGCGAGGTTGATACTGTGGCCCACTACGGGGCTGATTTGCGCGGAGACTACTGTTTTACGGTGCAATACACTGATGTGGCGACCATCTGGACCTGCCTGGCCGCGCAGTGGAACAAGGGAGAACGGGCAACCGTAGCCAGCATTACCGGCATGAGAGACAGACTGCCATTCCCCCTGCGCGGGCTTGATCCTGATTCAGGGGGTGAGTTCATCAACTGGCACCTGCTCGGGTGGACGCAGCGGCAGACACCGCCCATAACACTCACCCGCACCCGCCCGTACCAGAAGAACGACCACGCCCGCATTGAGCAGAAAAACTATGTGAACGTGCGCAAGTGGGTGGGATATGTGGCCGGTATGACGATCCCCGAGACGTGGCGCTGCTCAATGAGCTGTACCGCGCTCTGGAGGGCTATCTCAACTTCTTCATCCCCTCGGTAGTGTGCGTCCGGAAAGAGCGGCAACCGCAGAAGCGGACGAAGCGTGTCTACGATGCGCCGCAGACCGCGTATGAGCGGGTGCTGGCACGAGATGATATTGATCACGAAGTAAAAGAGCGGCTGCAAGCCAAATATGCTACACTGTCCATGGTTGAACTGAAGCGCACCATTGACTGCCTTACCAAGAAATTGGCGGCGCATCACCGCAAGGGGCTACGGTAACACTTTGAGATTATCTAATGCGTGATAGGTGGAAAACTAGGATTTGCGCCTAAAAAATTCCCTGCCAAGTGCGCGTTCTTGGCAGGGAATACGTTAATGCGTGCGCCACTATGGGCGCTTGTGCGTACCCCTCCGGTGGAGTACGCAATACATACTCCACGCGGATGCGTAATTCTTGCAATGCGTAGGCATAGGCACTTGACGCGTCCTCGGCCATCACCTCTCCAATACAGATATGACCGTCCAACGTAACCTGAAATGCATACCAGCGTTGCACAACAACCTCCTTTGCTTTGGGATGCTGAACAGAACAACTTCTCGCCTATGGTTAGTATACGCTTACTTCTGCAAAAAGTAATCCACAAGGCACGCAACAAGTGCGCAATGCGTTTGAATTGTCCCCGACGACCGTGCTATATATAAGTATATATGCGTACACATACCATTGTAACAGGGATGATAGGGGTCGCGGTCATCACCGTAGCAGCATGGCTCTTCGTATTCCGCGTGCTACCGGCCCATGCCCCGGCTGAATCCAGCACAACAGGCCATGAGGACTTAATCAGCGTTTCCACACCCGCCGCCAATGACGCGGTTACGAGCCCGCTTACGGTCACGGGCGAAGCACGTGGAAACTGGTACTTTGAGGCATCATTCCCGGTTCGGGTCCTGGATGCTAATGGCACAGTGCTTGCTGCAGTTCCTGTGCAGGCGCAAGGCGAATGGATGACAGAAAACTTTGTGCCGTTCCACACTACCCTCGAGTTTGAATCCCCTACCACTAAAACCGGAACTATTGTGTTCCAAAAAGACAATCCATCGGGATTGCCAGAGTTTGATGACGAAATCCGCATTCCAGTCCGATTCAAATAAAAAAATAAGACCCGCTTTCATCCTGAAGGCGGGTTTTTTTGTTGCTGTGCGAATCATTGCGCACCATCCGGCTGTGCATCCTGCAGCGGCCCAGGAAGCAGTTCTTCGGTGAGCTTCTCAAGCATGTGGTGCCCGATATTGCAGGCGTGCAAGCTGTTTAAAATCAGTGCCACGCGCCCGGCAACATATTCGCGTTCCGCCGCATCGGCAATGATCACGCCAGACAAACACAAGCACAACAGGGTAATGCCGTATTCATACTTGAGCTGATGTCCCTTGATCCATTCCTGGCGTACAGCTTGGTCATCAGCACCTTCGTGCATAGCCGGAGCATCAACATGCCACATGACAAAGTTCCGACATGCCTGCTCAAGCAGATCCAGAATTCTCTCTATCACCGCATGTGTAATGTGCGGAGAAGTATCAACTGCCCCATTCATGGGGTACCTCCTATGTTTTTAAGGATGAAAATCGCAACACTAAAGAACACTTGTTACCATACGTAATATTACATAGGGTGTCAATAAATGCCAAAAGCTTGACAAACTATCTAGGATATGATAGTATGACCTCTTCTACGAAATAGAGACTTGTACGCATATATGGGACTAGAATCACCAGTCAGACAGTATTTGCAGGACCACCGGAATTAGAGCATACCCATATATGGTACAAATCTCTATCTCGCAGAATATATACATTTTAATATCAACCTCTCCAAAGCCGTGAAAGCGGCTTTTTTTAATGTAATTTTTTAAAACTTGCGCTTTCCATTATTACAGAGCCGCCAACATTCCGCTCAGCCTCTTTTTTTGTTATAATTAAATATATGACTGAATCAATCACTGCCCTACTTGCGATTCTGACAATCGCAGGCAACATCACTATTGTTCTCGCCTTAGCGCTCTGGATTATCACCCGATTCCGAAAGCTGAACTTTCTTGATCCGATTCTTGCGTTTATAAAAAACCATGCCATTATTGTCTTGTTTTTGATTCCCGCATCCGCAATTTTTGGAAGCCTATTTTACGAATTCTACGCAAAATTCCAGCCCTGCTTCCTGTGCTGGTGGCAACGAATTTTTATGTACCCGCAGGCAATACTTGCCGGAGCCGCGCTTGCCTACCAAACGCGGGATATCATCAAATACCTCATTCCCTTCTCCATCTTGGGCGCACTAACCTCTGCCTTGCACTACGCAAACCAAATCCACACCCGGCTTAACCCGCTCGCGGATCCCCTTGTTGCGTGCGCCCCTGGAGCGGCATCCTGCTCCGGAGTGTATGTATTCTACTACGGGTATATCACTATTCCTTTGATGACCTTAACCGCATTCCTGTTGCTGTTGATTGTTGCGCTGATCGCCCGAGAAAAACGCACTAGTGGCGATAGCGTGCGCCAACTGCTTGGCTGATGTTGTTGAATCCGTCTTTTTTGAGCAGCTGAACCAATCCGCGATTTATTTCGCCCACCACCTGCGGGCCCTCGTAAATCATTCCCGTAATTAACTGCACGAGCGTTGCTCCGCGCTTTATTTTTTCGTACGCATCCTCTGCGCTAAATATACCGCCTACGCCAATAATAACAAACTTGTCTTTGTATAGCTGGTAAGTTTTTGAGATGAGTTCATTGGAAAGATCAAAACATGGTGTTCCGCTTAATCCCCCTCCCTGCCCCTCAGGAATTGGGTCTTTGATTGATGGGTCATGTTTATTCTTGTTGAGGTTTCCAATGATAACCCCGCTGATCTGGTGCTTAGATACAACACCAAGCAAGCTAGAAAAACTGTCCCAAGAAAGATTAATAGGCATTTTTACAAATACCGGCTTTGTAATGGCAAGCGTGTCTAATGTGGACAATAATCGCTCCAATGTATCGGGCGTGGTAAATGGCTCTCCGCCATACGCGTTCGGGCACGAAATATTGATGTCGTACATATCACCTATTCCTGCTTCGTAAAATCGCCGCAAACATTCATAATAATCCCGAATGCCTGCTTCGGTGTCAACTGTTTCTTTGCAGTTCGTTTTAGCGATAGAGATAATCATCGGAACAATAGACTTTTGTCCTGCGCTCAATTTTTGAATGATGGCAGAACTGCCTACATTCTTGAGCCCATAATTGACGATAATACTTTTTGATGCTGGTAGCCGAACCAAACGCTTGCCGCTGTTTCCGTGGTACGGCTCAAGCGTTATTGAGCCTATTTCCACAAACCCAAAACCAACAGATGGTAAAATCTGCACAAGATTTGCGTCCTTATCAAACCCAGCGGAAAGCCCGACTGGATTTTGGAAGTGGATGCTGCACACTGTTTGCCTAAGCACTGAATTCTTAACGTGCAAAAGTCCGCGCGTAATTGCGCGCGTCATAGTGTGCTTGCCTAAAAAAACGCCCATCCGCGCAAACGAATCATGCGCTAGTTCTGGATCGCGCCGAAAAAGCAGGGGCTTATATATCCATACATACAGCGTTCGAATCAATTGTGTTTTAAGATTGTACACGCTTATATGCTAGCGCAGGTAGGTATGCGCGCGCAAGCTCGTACGCTCCAAAAAACACAGTGCTGTATGCGAGATACCCTGCGAATGAATTCCTAAAAAACGGAACACCAGCCGTGTACGAAGCGAGCAAACCCAGAACATCAGGGCTATACATGCCGGAAAACGCCCACACCGCGGCATTCGTAGTAAGGTAAAAAATAACAGACGCAATAATACTTGATCCGATTGCCGTAGAGAATGAATAATGTCGGCGAGCCGCATACGAACCGCCAAGCGTAAACGCGTATGTGGCATACACTGTTACCATAACCCCAAACGTATATGATCCGATGATAACATCGGAAACTGCTAAGGACGCAAGCGGAAGCAAAAACCATTTTCTTGGCATTAAAAATCCCGCAAACAGCATCAAAGAACCCATTGGCGTAAAATTCCATGGATGCGGGATAATGCGTGCAGCTACTGCAAGAATCGCGATTGCTGCACCAAAAAGAACTAGATTTTTTTTGTTCATAACTGTTGGAATAATGATGAAGTAAATTTCCACATAATACTATCGCCCGCAACAACAGGATGATTATTTGCCGCAACCTCTGCATATTCGTTATTCACCCAGTACTGCCAATAGTTGTTGTCTTTGCCGCTTTCGTAGTTGTTGATGCTTTGTATAAGCACTCCAAGGTCTCCATAGTCAGTTGATACCACCGAAAGCTCCGGATATTCTTCTGCGGCTCGTTCAAGCACGGACCATACAGTATCTCCTTGGTTGAAAGTAATATGATTTAAGCCAACAAGCTCCGAACCTGTATCAATAAGCATGCTCACGGATTGCTCAAGAGTAGTTGATCCCTCTGGTTGCAGCGCGCGCTGTTTAATTTGCTGGCCAGACCATCCAACCCCAAGCAAAAAACCCGAAACCAGAAAGAGTAATCCAAGAATGAGAAATTTAAAATGCTTCATATATATTCTAGTTAATAATTCCCATGGCCACCAAAAGCGGGCCTGTGTCGCCGAATCATGATTGCGGTCGCAATAATCAGCATAGCATCAATGAGATACACAGCAAGGTGCCAGGGATTTGGCAGCGTAAACGGCGCAGATAGTACCTTGTTTTGAATAGCAACCCCGGCAACGCGGGAAGAAACGAACTCAATAGGTATATTGATAGCGCTCGCAACTTTTAATACAGAGCGCTGCCTGCTGTCAGATGCAAGGAGTGTTACATAGATTTTTTGGGATTCTTCCGGCATCCAAAACCGAACCACTACATCTTGAGACTGTCCGGGCTTAAGCCTAAACTTTTGCGGATTCATACTCATTGGCTCACTAAAAGTTTCAGGTGTTGAAAGCTGATACTGCTGATCAATGGTATCGGTGTTAGTAACACGCAGTCTTGAAGCAACAGCTTCTCCCTGCATACCGCTTGCGACAATGCGCGATTGATCAACAGAAGAGCTTCCCGCATATACCGCAGACGGCAGGAGAAACATAATTATGATAATACTATATCTCATACAATCCCCGATCCATCGGGACGAGAGTATATGTTTAGTTTGCAGCATGCGCCCAAAAAATTAATGTTCCGCTCTCGGTTTGAGTCGTTGTATATGAAGCTGGTATAGACAATGTAACGCCAACTGGCGTAGTGGTATTTCCGGAAATACTCTTCTGCCACTGTGGCGGAACCACATTATCCAACGTCAAATAATTTGTGAATAATGATGATCCAGCTACTGACGCAGTGGTTATAATGCCTCCTGATCCGTTATTTACGATAGTTGCCTGTTTGGTAGATGATTGGCCTGGATTCAAGGTGCCGAAATTTAAATCACCAGATACTCCAAAACTTACTCCTCCAAGCGGAGGTTCATCGACAGGAACAACGCTTCCAACGGTAACCAAGAGTGGCAAGTTTGCCTGCGCTCCCGCATCCCCCGCAGTAACTAAAATCGCATTGCTGCGTACGTGGCCATCTGCCTCCGCAACAAGGTAGAACATGCCGTCCTGGCTCCACGTCAAATCTACCTGACCGTTCGCGTTCGAGGTAAATGTTTCGCTTGCGCGCGAAAGTATAGCACCGGCATAGGGCTGCCATGAACTATTGACGTATTTCTGAATAACTGCGGTAGTTGTATCACCCAGAACAACTGTGGTAACATCGTGCACCACGCGCAAGGGTGCATCATCCCAAGCTCCATAGTACCAAACAAGCTCATCGCCTTCGGACAGCACATACTCGCCTGCTCCAACTTGCGCGGTTTCATAGTTTGGCAAATACGACCACCCATCCATACCCGCGGCAGTTTCTCCCGCAATAGTAGTGAGGTAGGGGCCATACTGCGTGTCTTCTATGGTGTACGTGTAGCCGCAGGCCTGGGCAACGGATTTGATGGCGTCAAGCGCGGTCGCGCCCTCGGATTGGATATCGCAGATGGTTTCTTCCTGCCCCTCAATGCGCAGGCTCACCGAAGGCGGCGCCGTGATTGATGCTACCGGATAGTATTTCCCGGCAAGCGCGATTGCGGCGTAGGATGTGGCCGTAGGCGTAAACTGGTCCGCTGCATGGGACTGCGCGTCAAACAAAAAGTACCCGTCCGCATAGAGCTGCGCGTTAAGGTAGACCTCGGGCGTTTTTCCTCCAACAGCCCAAAATCCGGGATCATCGCCCATAGCATGCAAGCTAGACAAGACCCAGGCCGTGGATGCGGTATTGGAAGCCTGGCCCGGGGCTATCGGAAATCCGCCGTCGTCATTCTGGGCAACAAGCAAATAATCGGACGCGGCAAAAATCGCATCATCGCTCGGAGACACGCCTGCTGAAATCAGCGCCATAATGCCCATGGCCGTGTAATCCACGCTGGATTCGGTCGACGATGAAGACCAGTCCCACCCGCCGTCCGCAAGCTGCTTGCTCTTAAGATAGCTGACGGTTTGGGTGATGAGCGCGTCCGTTGCGGGCACGCCCGCGGCGCGAAGCGCGAGTATGCCGAACATATCATCGCTCAAGATGTTTGCGTCCCCAATTTGCCCGCTGGAGGCTTTTTGGCGCAAGCCGTACACCAAATTTTCATTGCCATAGGCGCGCGGGTCTTTACCCAAGGCGGCAATGGCGAGTATATAGGTTGCATAATCATTTGCCGTATTCCCGTCCAGCGTTTTCAGGAACGAGGTGTCACCTGTTTTTGCGCCAAGCGCCACTGCCGCCATCACGGTCCAGTCAGTCTGCGGGTTGATGGATGCGAGGTAGGCGCCTACTGCCGGGCTGACCACGGCATTGGAGGGCGCCAAGTGGCCGAATACGCCGAACATAACAGCCGCGGCAATAAGCAGGGATGCGATAGATTGGGCAGGGTGTTTTTTGACTGACATAACGATGAAATTATTGTTTTAAAATTGGGATGGGAGGCGTTTTGCGAACGCGTTCCCATCCGTTTCGACGCGCTCCCATCCGGGTGTTATGTGTACGATTCAGCGCCCTCGCCGTTAAATCGCACGATTAACATCCAACAGACGTAAAACGGCCTTCCATCTGCCGGAGCCGACAATGGCTCAAACAAGCTAAAGGGACCCTGCTCAACCCGGTCGCTGTCACCCGGATCAAGGGACACGCTCATGGTGCCGTGCCTGAATCCGCGGATGCGGTTACCGAAATCATCATCAGACGAAATTTCGTATATACCAAGCCGGCTGACAGCGCTTTTGCCGGATGAGCCGGGCCATGCGCGGCCCAGGGTACAGCACCAATTGCCGTCAATGCCATACAGGGACTGAACCTTGGGACCGAGTGTTGTCTCCTCCGCGACCGCGCCCATCCGGCGCGCGTTGAGCAGATCCCATGCCGAGGGCATAGAACCCCGCATACGCGAAGGCCATACCATCTGCCAGTAAAGGCGGGAGACTATGGCGCGGTATCCCGGCGCTGATGCTCCGGCAGGCTTTGCGAACAAGCCCCCTTCTACGCCATCATTCGGGTTAATGGGAACCCAGCCGTGACCTTCATCCGCCCAGTCTTCTTTTTCCGGCGCTGCGGGCAGGGACTCACAGCCAGATCCAAATATGAGGCCTCCTCCTATGGCCGCAGGTGCGGCAAGGCCAAGAAATCTACGCCGGCTCGGATGTGCCGGTCCGCCAGTCAAAGAACGAATTGCCACGATCTCCTCCTTGGTTTCGGGACAAAAAAACCTGCCGTCTCGGGCAGGATGGTATGGTTCATTCGTATGCGCACGCGCCAAGCCCGGACTCCGGGATTCGGGATTCGCGCGTGCGCATACAGCACCTTGCTCGAGGAGAACCCGCCGATTCGGCGGAACCTTTCAGTACTCGGACTTCCCACCAAAAGGCGGGTTACCGTTGCGGCACAGTGCCGGACTTTAACCGGACTTCCCTGAAAGGATTTAATTAATTGTTAATGCAGTACTACTTTACTACAACGCGCAAATCATGCAACCCCAAGGTTGTGGATAAAGGGTAGCAGCCTTGTGTTAGCTCCTCGGCTTGGAAATGAAAAAGAATACTTTTTCTTCATTTCACTCGCTTTATGCCGCTCATAACACTCCCGCCCAGCCCGACATAGGTGGGGCTGGGCGGAGTCACGACAAGCATGGAAACATTAATTAACACTTGGAATACCCGCAACTTCGGCACAGCTGGCATCCCTCACCCATCTCAAGAACACCTCCGCAACTCGGACAATCAGGAGCATAACCATAATCCGCCATAGAAGCGCTCGCTGTACTTACTATATTCATAACAGGATCTGCTGGCTCACTTGCGTGCGCACTGCTCGTAGTATGAAGCTCAAGCTGCGCCTGTTCGCCCTTACTATGCCGTTCAAGAACTTTCGCAATTGCGTCTGGAAGTGAAAAAATTTTAGTGCCGTTTGTTCCAAAGCTAGGCATAGGACCGCGGATTCCTTTAAGCTGTCCAATAATGTCTTCCACCGCAATGCCACTACGGAGCGCGAGCGAAGCAAGCCTACAGATGGCTTCGCTCTTCGCGCTAAAGAATCCGCCCGCTTTTCCGATTGTAGCAAACACTTCAAATGGAGCGCCAGATTCATCATCATTAACCGTAACAAACAGCGAACCATAGGCGGTCTTCACTTTATAGGTTTTGCCGCTTACAATTTCCGGCCGATCTTTTGGTTCGATATGCTGTTTAACTGCGGCCGCGTGTG
>MOEI01000008.1:0-15693 GCA_001889965.1 bacterium CG10_46_32 | reverse complement strand
GATTCAAGAACCGATACATCGCGGGAATTTTCTCTAAAGTACGCTATCCCTTTACAGCCAAGCTCATACGCATCCATGTAGAGTTTTTTTACATCATCATGCGTATGGGATTCTGGCGCATTTACGGTTTTAGAGATGGACGCATCAGTATATTTTTGGATCATTGCCTGCATGCGGACATGCTCAAGCGGAGAAAGCTGTTTTGCATTCACAAAATAATCTGGAATCGGCTCGTTCGGATGCTGTTCTGTGTACTCTTTGTACATCGGGTGATACACAATGTGCTCGCCAATCCGATCCTTACGCTTGAAGGAAAAATCATACACTGGCTCAATACCACTGGAAACGCCCGCCAAAAGGCTAGTTGTTCCGGTTGGAGCCTGAGTCTGGAGCACGCCATTGCGGATGCCATATTGCTCAATACCAGACCTAATATCCTGCGGAAGCCGCTGAATGTAGGATCCTTGTAAATATTTTTCTTTATCAAAATCAGGAAACACGCCTTTTTCTTTGGCAATTTCAATGGAAGCGCGATAGGATTCGTCGCGGATAAACCGATACACTTTTTCCGTAAGCTCAAGCGCTTCTTCACTGCCATAGCGCACCTTGAGTTTAATAAGAAAATCCGCAAGCCCCATGGTTCCCAATCCTGTCCTGCGCACGTTCATCTGGGCTGTTCGATTTTCCTCGTATGCATAGGGAGTCGCATCAACCACATTGTCTGCAAATCGCATAGCAACACGAACCGCTTTCCCTAAGTTCTCCCAATCAATGGCATCAACAGCAGCGCCGATAACCTCGTTTTTGGCAAATGGAACCAAATTAATTGCGCCAAGGTTGCACACGCCCCAGGCTGGCAAGGGCTGTTCTCCACATGGATTCACACAGATAATATTTTCAAAATACCAGGTGTTGGATTCTTTGTTGCACCGCTCCATAAACACGCAACCAGGCTCCCCAGATGCATGCGCGGATTCGGTAACCAAATCCCAAAGCTTTGCGGCTTTGATAGTCTTTCGCACCTCCCCATTCCATACAAGATCCCAGTCAGCGTCTTTTTTAACAGCTTCCATGAATCGGTCTGACACGCACACCGAAAGGTTTGCGTTGGTGATTTTTCCCATCTCCCGCTTGACCGTAATAAACTCCTCAATATCCGGATGATCATCGTTCATCATGAGCATCAGCGCGCCGCGCCTGGATCCGCCCTGTTCAATAAGCCCGGTAACGAACGAATAGAGCGCGCCAAATGATACTGCTCCGCTTGCGCTGCCATTTACACCTTTGACATAGCTTCCACGCGGACGCAAGGACGACAAATTAACGCCCACTCCTCCACCACGGGCCATAATTTCCATCATAATGGTAACGCTCTTCATAATACCGCCGCGCGAATCTTCTGGATATGGCAATACGTAGCAGTTATAAAATGTTACTTCGGTATTTGCGCCGGCGCCGGTTAAAATTCTTCCGGCTGGAACGAATTTAAAATCAGTAAGCGCCCAATAAAAATTATCTTCCCATTCCCGCTGCTTTTCCGAAGTTGTCTCAGCTGTTGCGATGGTTTTTGCGACGCGACGCCACATCTGTTCGGGCGTGTGTTCTATTTGCAATCCATCTTTAGATTTTAAGCTGTAGCGGTCCTTAAATACCTTTCCCCCAAGATCGGTGAGCTTTTGTGGAACGGCATTTGTCTTTTCCAAAACTACTTTTTTGTAGTAGCCGTTGAGGGACTCTATTTCTTTTATCGCGACCACGCTCTCGGTTCGCGCGCCGACGACAGGAGCCTCGCTAGAGGATGCACTTTGCTTTTGTTTTTGTTCGTCCATAGTTGTTTCTATAGAAGTTTCTAATATAGGCAAACACAATATGTTGTGTCTGCACAAGCAGTATAACACTAGATGTTGTGTTTGTTAAATATGAAAGGTTAGCCCAAAATTTTGATCTGTGTGGATAACTTAGGCTATGCACACCACACAGCACGCTCGTTTAAACTTTTGGAGGCAACGGCCCCGCGCCACCGCGCCACTCCTCTTCAACAACACCTTGTTCATGATTTAAAAACCGCGCCACAATATAAAAATAGTCCGAAAGCCGATTAAGGTACTGAATAACAAGCGGGTTGCGCGAACTATTATTTGCTCCAACCACCGATCGCTCCGCGCGGCGGACAATTGCTCGAATCCAGTAAGCAATAACCGAAGCCTGCGCACCCGAAGGAAGTATAAAATGCTTTTGACGAGGAAGCGTTGGCTCAAGCGCGTCTATCCTCTCTTCTAAAAGAGCAATATCAGCCTGAACAACTCGTGGAATGTATGCTTTTGTCTCTGCTGGCGCATCCTCCGGAGTTGCGATTTCTGCCCCAATAGTAAAGCACACCGACTGTATGGCATAGAGTTCGTCTCTGATATTCTTCGGTAAATCAACGCGCGCCGAAAGAAGCCCAATAGCGCTATTGAGCTCATCAACATCTCCGTTCGCAGCTACACTCGGATCGTTCTTAGAAACCCTGCCCCCTCCAAACCGAGCTGTATCTCCTTTATCGCCTGTTTTTGTTACAACACCCATACATAAAGGCGGGGTCCCCTCTCCCGCTACAACAGTATAGGCTATTCTTATGGATTCATCAATTGCGTTCCCACATCCCAAAACCTGGCATCACGCTGTTCGGTTTTAAGCCAGTACCACCACTCAACGCCCCACAAATATATTTCCGAAAATCCGGTTTGCTTGGCAAACGCGATAGTAGCCTGTGTCCGGCTAAAATTCATGCTCTCAAATTGTTCAGCAAGCGGCGTCATGGAAAGCGGAACGAGCGTCCAAGGCTCAAGCTGTAATTCCGAAAGAAAAACATCAGTTAAGTTTTTATTGATTGCTTCGGTAAATCGAGCGCGCTTCTGATAAAAGCCCGGCCGCAATGGGTAATGGAAGCGCCCGAATGTGGGATTATCGGTCACACGGTACAGGCTCACTCCAAGCCGGTCCACATCCCTGGAAATAGAGAGCCATCCACCAAGCTCACCGGAGTCAGTGGTGGCAATTGGACGCCCATCCAGAGAGCGTACAAGCGCCACCTCGCGGCCGAATAGCTCCTTAGAGGGACTTGGACCATAACACTCCCCAAACCGGAATGTGGGCTCGTTTTCCACCTGCCAGAGCACAATGTTCTCGTGGTGCTTAAGCTCTTGAATTGTTTTTTCTAAAAAGCCAAGCACGAGTCCATCCAGCTCCTCGTGCGGCGTTCCAATAAGCCACGTAGGATCATGACATTCAGGCCAGCGCATCAGCTTTCTGCCCACGTTCAAGGTGACTGTTGCCCCGCGCTTTTGGGCTTCATCAAGCATCCAATTAATGTCCGAGAAATCATATTCGCCTTTTTTCCGCTCTGCTTGGCTCCATGGCACCGCTAAGCGAAAGCGTTTTACGCCCATATCATCCAATAGCGCGATATACACCTTTTTCCAATCAAGACCTAAATCAGTTGCCTGCCTCGGAGAAAACGAAACACCCCAGGTGATAGTGCCCGGCTCTTCTACGCCTTCTCCGGAAATAAACCAGATAAAAAATACAACTAGGAAAACAACAAGAGCGGTTCCGGTGATTTTGAGGCCACGCTTAATATATTTCTGGTGTTTTATTCGGTGCATAACCACGTAACACAATAACCAATAAATATATGAATATTACAATCCTCCAAGCTCATATTCACAGAAATCAACCACCACATCCGACGGATTATTCTTGGCCGTATGGTTTGCTTCCGCGTGCTCATTCATCAAGCAGTCCGGCTGGTCATTATGCTGCAAGCTGATCTGATGCCCAAATTCATGCAGTATTGTTGCCACCACATACGAGCCGAACGTCTCCGGTGCGTTACGGGTAAAATCTTTCATGGCATCAACATACAGAATAATACCATCTTCCTGGTATGTTGAGCCGAGAAGCGTGGGCTCTTCTTCTTTGGCACTCGCAAACAAAACGTACAAACCAGCAGTATCGCGATCAACACTACTACGCCGGTATTGGCGCGCAATCTGCAGTACGTCCTCGGCGCGGACCAGGGGCACATATGGTATTGCAACATTCGAAAAAACCACAGATGTAGGTTTCTTGGTAATGCCTTGGATGCGGTCAGCAACCGACTGCATAAGTTCGGAATCAATAGATAGGCCGTCCATACCATACACTTCAACCACGATACGTCCATAACCACTCCCAATAAAATCTTCTCTGCCGTCGCCGTCATAGTGCAGGCTTAACACATAACGCCACACAGGCACGCGGCTGAACCACTGCCGCCAATGAGTATTAAAATAATTATCATCAGAACCTCGGGCCATGAGTCCTAAAAAAACAAAACCGAACGAGCAAAAGATAACAAGCAAAAGGCTGATAACTATAAAAAATTTTTTCATCGTTTAATATCTCCTCTTAATAATTCAATAATAATAAGTATCATAATGGTGCCCCCAGCAAACACCTCCCACAGCATCCCCCATATTAAAACGCGATTAATCCTATACCAATAGAAATAAAAATAATGGCTACAATTTTCTGCGCAAGCACAGCGCCTGTTAAGCGCTCGGACAAAACCGTGGGAAATTTTTTAACCAGCAAGGCCACGATAATAAGCAAAAACGCATACTGCACCCCTTGCATAGCATTGACGAGTGATACAGACGCGAGGGAAATCGCGTAATTGACTAAAACAAATCCCAAAGATCCAGCAACCTGGCCGGCGAAAAAGAGAGTAGTAGTCTTTCCCCCGCCCTTCTGCTTGGGTTGATGTAAAACCCCATAGCGGGCTGATGGAATGAATAAAAATGACAATGCCATTAAAAACCCGCCGACCCTAGACCACATGAATCCAGAGATGAATGATTGCTCGATATATACCTGCTTGGTGATAACAAATGAAATTGCGAACACCAAAGCGGCAATAACCGCATACACATAGCCCCTGGCGCTCCCCTTTCCTTTTCGCTCAAGCGTGATGAGTACGCCGCCGGTGACTAACACTGCAAACGCCAGAATCTCTGTTTGCCCCAAACGCTCTCCTAAAAAGAAGTACGCCAATACAAAGGTGAATGCCGGAACAAATCCTCCAGTCAAAGGCACCACCCGCGAAACCTCGTTCTCTTTAAGCCCTGCAAAAAAGAATACCAAGGCAAGCACAAATGTCGCGCCCGCAATCAGCGCGCGGACCATTTCCGGAGTTGAGGGGACAGAAACGCCGAACGGAACCAACACCAAGGCTAAGATTCCGAGCGCCCCGATAAAAAACGCATACGCAAACGGCGAAGGAATACGCTTTGATGACAACAAAAACTTGTCCATCAAAAACGCGAGCGCGTTTAAAAAATGTCCTGCCAATACTACGGTAATCCAATTCATGTATATGCCGTCATCCTGAGCGAGTGTACTCACGAGTCGAAGTATCTAAGCCAGTATTCACGCTAGACCCTTCGACTCCGCTGCGCTCCGCTCAGGGTGACGAATTAAAAACAATCTTCTTAATACTCTCTACACCCTCCCGAGGCGCCTCCAAATACCCTTGCAGCGCAGCCTCTGCCATCCAGCCGTTATCTAAATAGTCCATAAGCCACTCATGCGTGTACTTGGGATTTTCCTGAGCCACACCCGCGCCAATCACCTCCAGCCAGTACTGGTTGAACTTCTCCTGTGAGCCGATAGGCGGCGCTATAACAATCGGAATCCCAAGCGCTGTATAAAATGACAACTCGCTTGGTTTGGTCCAGAGAATGTCCGTTTCACGCAAGGCAAGGTTAAATGTGCGGAAATATTCTTCTTTTTTGTCCGCGGAAATAATTTTAATGCCATGCCCCACATAATCATCCAAACGAAACTGGCTAATGCTCCGCTTAAAAAACTCCAGCACGTCGTTGTGGATGCCCGCGACAAGAGTAACTCCAATTTTTCCTGTTTTAATATGCACCGCTAAGCTCTCAAGTAGCTGGGATCCGAGCACCCGCTGTGCGCCTGCGCCACCGATGGCGAACATCACCCACACGCGTTTTTTCTCCCCATCAATAACTGCCGGCTTTTTGCCTAAAAACTGCTCCAAGGTGTCACCGTAGTTTCTATGGAACACCCCGCTCGGATCGAGCACCGCAAGCCTTCGCCATATGTCATGCTTCAAAACTTTTTCATTCTGGCCAATAAGCTCTTCTGGTAGAGGAAATCCCGTCAACATAATATTTTCCGAAGGTATACCATACAGCCGCAAGCGCTCCATAGCGCGCTTAGTAGGGGCAAGGTATTTAATGCGGCTCGCCCGTGGATCCATAGGCGCCCAGGCGCGCGAAATATCCGCGTCCGTAACCACGCAGTAAATCTCCCCGGGATACTCCCACACTTCTGCCATAAATGCAGGAATAAAAAATGTGGTAATAAAAGGGTGCGGGTCTTTTCCGAGCTTTTCGATGAGGTGTTTGCCCCACTCCTTCCGCTTGATGAGCCGATAGGTCTGCTTGAGTTGCAGTGTGGGCCTGGTTAAGCTGCGGCGTGGGTAAAATGGGGCAATAGACTGGAACTTGTCAAAAATATTCCATACGAACTCGCCGACAAGCGGAACACGTTTAAAACGCGTAAACCATTCATACGCGCTGCGGGATTGTTGCCAAATATCGCGATCCTTTTTAGGGATACCCTCGTAGCTATTAGCGTTGATGATGTTCTGGTGATCTAAACCGCGCAAAGGATAGGCAGCTCTCTGGTGACCATATCCCATATCAACCGCAACGATCCATGCTTGATTTTTTTTAGTATGTGTTTTTATTTTTGGCATAGATAACCTGTCATCCCGAGCGAGCGTTACTGCGAGCCGAGGAATCTAGTCTAAATAGGTAACAAATTTATTATACCATTTTTTACAAAAACTAAAAAAAGCAAGTACCTGTTGTAATATTATCCAAAAAAAGAAGCACGTCTGCAATACTGCATACAAACGTGCTTCACCCGATTAAGGGTGTATAAATCCTGCCCTACCTGCGTCCCCTGCCTTTGGGGTCTGATCCTTAGCCCGGTGATAATGCACCAGGGATCTTCATCCTGCTTCCTGTTAGTGGCGGTGCCTACTATGCGCACTCCTTGCTCTGCGGTGACCCACTTCGGCAAACAGCATACGGGGACCTGCATCGCTCTGTTGCGGAAGTTCGGCTTTGATCTCGCGACGATGCTGTTCAGCGCTCTCTGCCACAATTCCATCACCTGCTTTTTGCGGTTCCTGCTTGTCTGGCGACATAGTATACCGTCCTCCAGCGGCTAATAGTGAACGAAAAGAACAAGAGCGCATCCTATGACGCGCTCTTCGTGATGTTCCAATGAACTAGGTAAAAAATTGATCCTTGAATACAATTGCCGTAAATATTAAGAAAAACAAAATCTCAATCCAAATAATTCCCTTGCGCCACCATGGCGCCTGGTAAAACTTTGGAAGCTCCCTGCGGTTCAAAAAGTAGGTAAGCGCCAAATGCACAAGCATGGTAAACGCGTTGATGACCGCACCAAGCACAAGTAACGCGCGCGGCTGGTTAAAGCCAGCAAGCATCACAACCGCGCCGAACGCGATAAACAGCCACAGTGTAACATAGAACATGCGCGACATGTTGTAGGGCTTGTTAACCGCTTCTTTGCGGATGGCAAGATTCTCCGCAATAATGCGCGAGCATGATTCAAATACTCCAATCTGCGTGGAAAGAAGCATAATGCCGCCAACAGCCAGAAACAAAGTGCCAACCAGGGGAAACGTGAGTCCTGCAATACTATCTGCCTCAAGCAAAATAAATCCAATTCCCTCGGATGCGCCTTCTACCCCATGCACTGTAATAAACGCCAAAAACGCGAGCATCACCATGGTAAACGCGCCCGTGGCCCAAAATACAATCGCATGCTCCATAAATACACGGTGTATCCACGTATGGAACCGTTTTTTGTTTTCTGGAGTATCGAGAAATCGAACATGAGATCCCGCTGAAACCTGTGCGTTAGACTTGCCAGTTACCACGCTCGTAATGCGCTGTGTATACGCTCCCATGCCATAGCCTTTGTCTTTTATATACAATGATTGCGCGAGATTCAAGTTTCCTCCGGCGCCGGCGTACGCAAACGCGGAAAGAAATACCGCAATCGCAATACCTTCGGGCACAAATGTGTACCCATCGCCTTGTCCCAAAAGCCCTTGCCCTAAAACAACCCAATCAGCGCCACGAGCTAAATATATAGTGAGAATAGTAATAAGAGGAACAGAAATTAGTACAAGCCATTTTTGAAAAAATTCCACCACCGTGTACAGCACCGGGCCCAAAGTAAAAATAATGCCAACAACAACAAGAAGTGCGATTGCAATGTAGTGCGTATTTTGCTCTATTCCAAAAATCTTGCCAATTAATACCGCGCTGGCCGCACTCATGCCCGGCCACCCGAACCCAATGAACGATGAACCCATAAACCAGTATGGCAAACCTTTCCACATCCTATTGAATCCCACAAACACGCTCTCGCCTTTTACTAGGGCATAGCGCTCTATCTCGGTGTTCATAAAATACTGAAACGTGATTCCCAAAACTGCCGCCCAAATAATTCCCAACCCAAAATTAGCCGTAAGATACGGCCACAGGATGATTTCCCCACTGCCTAAGCCTAATCCGATAAGAATAAAACTCGGGCCGATGAGATGGCGCAGCTTGGGAGCTTTTGGAAATGGTTTTGTTTTGATCTTCGCCATGTGCACATGCAGTATACCAAAAAATTAAAAAACCAAAAAGAAAAGCGCTTCATCTCCCGTAGGAAATGAAGCGCTTGCGGTCAAAAAGAGCGATTCGATTCAGTCGTCGGTGCTGAACCGATTGTTGTCAGTTGTTGCGGTGGATGACAAACATCATCATCCCCGCCTTCATGGCGAACGAGTCCGCCAGGAGGGTCACCTCTCCGTCCCGGATGTCGGCGTAGGTCTGGTGAATGACCTCCTCGCCGTCCTCGTTACGGAAGACGAACGCAACCTCGCCGGTCGCGTCCTCGGGAAGCTGTGAGGTGTCCCAGGTGAACGTGAATGGCGCACCTAGGTGTCCGGGATTGAAGTAGAGCACGAACTCCATGCTCCGCTCCGCATCCGACCGTATGTCGAACGCGGTCCGTTCAGGAACATCCAGGTCGTCGTTCCACATGTGGAACGACATGTACGGAATATCGCTGGGTGGGTCGGGCGGCAAGGACTCGAACTCCACGTCCTGGCCGTCGTAATTGTCCGTAGCGCCGGGCGCCTGACCGATAATCTGATCACACATTCCCATATCGCCTTCGCTACAGCGTCCGACCATTTTGATCGGCATCCCCCACCCCGGACCGCTCACCACCTCATACTGTGTGGTGTCCGTGGAGTACGTTCCGTCGATATCGCGCAGGAGTACGGTGTAGAAGTACCATACACCCTGCTCTGCAGTTGCGTCGACATACTTCTTGTACCAACCAGCATCACGGGAGCCCAGGGTGAAACTGCTGGGAGGGTTCACCAACTCGCCGCGCTCGCCTGGCACCTCGGACCGGTAGATCCAAAACGACTCCAAGGACTGCACCCGTGGATTCCACCAGAAAAAGTACACTTTGGGGTCGCCCGGGTACGAAACCACGCTCACATCGCGTGGGTTGAGGTCGGTTCCCGCGTCAGGAACCACGGTCGTGGTTCCGTCGGATCCGAATCCTCCGCCACCGGTGCCGATGGCGTCGGCCTCAACACAGACTTCGCAGGATGCTGTCGCGGTGTTGCTCACCGTGATCTTTTCCGCCGGAAGCAAAGGTTCAGCCGGTGACATGTAGGACACCGCCACCGCCTGAGCCACTGCCGTAGGCGGCGGCGTGTACGCGGGCTGGACGAGCTGAACGCTCGCCGTGCCCATGGACCGGTCGCCGTCCATACCTTGGACGGCGACAACTAACACGAGCGGTCGCCCACTCGTGTTCGCCGCCACCGCCTGGTAGCTCCCCCAGAAACAGAGGGGCCACTCGGTGTCGCCGGTGAGACTCGCCGAAAATTCCCGTGGATGCGGGTCGCTTCCCGGGGTCTCTACAGACACCAGGAAATGAACCCTCGACATATGGTCCGACTCCGCGCCGAACATATCCTTGGCGCGGATGTTGATCCGCAAGGTGCCATTTCCACGCACCTCCATCGGACCATTGGGGGTCTGGGGGAGTAGGACAACGTCCGACTCGCCCACCACCGGCTTGGTCGCGGGCTTGGTGACGCCACGGACCTGGGACTTAACAACGCCCCAGGTCGTTGACTGTACCGACGCCACGAGCGGCGTCGCGAACAACAACATCATTGCCGCCACGAGCGTGACAGCGTGCTGCAAAAATTCCCTCATCGGATTCCTCCTGATGTGAGGGGGTGGGTGGAGCTGAAAAACTCGAATTTATTATCTTTTGGCCTTTTATAGCCTCTGATTGTCAAAATGCAGTATTTGTATTAATTAATAATGATAGCACAAAGGGGATAATTTGTCAATAGATGACAAATTATCCCCTTAAAAATCAACAAAAATAGATTATTTCAACAATTCCCGTGTAATTGCTTTATACTCCTCCACATTGGGCTGATCAAAGGCGTTTACCTGCATAAGCCGAGCCAAGAGCATGGTTTCAACCATCTTAAACTGTAAAAACTTACCAACAGACTCTTCACTAAGACCCTCAAGCTCAACTTCCACAAACGGCAATCCTCTCTCACTGAAAGACCGAACCGTACCTTGGTAAATGGCGGCCATCACCTCTTTGACGCTCTTTTTATTAAGTTCCGGGACAATAGCATCAAACTGATCATCAAGGTGCGGAATACTCACATCCCCTTTTGTCCGAGTGCGCACGAATGTGGTGAACTTATCAATGGGCCCGCCAATCAAAAGTTGGAACAGAGAATGTAAATCAGTGGAACCAACGGTGACAAATGGGGTAATGCCTGCATGCACGATGCGTCCAGAAAGATCATGCTCCTTGCCAAGCGACTCCCCCACTAATTGACGATACCATTTTCCAACACGCTCCAAATCCGCGTCAAACACGAACAAGTTATGCATGGAGGCGCCCTTTTTTATGGCATGGTGGATTGCGGCAGCAGATTGCAAGGCTGGATTCTCGTCCGCTTGATGTGACAAACAACGCTTTTGAATGGATGCCGCGCCGCGCCGCAACGCCTTAATATCAACACCAGCGAGCGCCAACGGAAACAATCCCACCGAGGAAAACACGCTCCAGCGGCCGCCCACGTGCGCCGGGTTTGGCAAACGCGGAATAGACTGCGCCGCGGCCCAATTATCAAGTTTTGACAACGGCTCTGTGGTCACCACCACTGAATCGCGCCAATTTTTGTCCAATGACTTAAGGCAATCAACCAGCACGCGGCTATTCATTACGCTTTCGCTGGTAGTGCCTGATTTGCTAATGATATTGATGAGTACTTCTCCTCCATTTCGGTATATGGCGCGCATCCTGGCGCATGCTTCTTTGAGCGTGCGTACGTGCGCCGTATCAAAAAACGACAAAAGAACCCCAGAAGGCCGAAGCGCCTCATACACGGCCCAGGTTCCTAAATTGGATCCGCCAATACCAACAACCATCACTTCTTTGAGTTTCTTTGATTTTTTTTCACGCACCAAGCGCTCAATCTGGATCTGGAGCGCGTCATCATTCGGCAGATGCAAGCTTGATTCATTAGAGCTGTAGGACGAATCAAGGCTTGCTACTTTGAGATCATCAAGATACAACGCAAGCCCATGCTGTGCTTTGTCGACATCACGCTTAGTAATGTGCGAAGTTTCTTTGTACGAGAACTGCATACTATAAACCGTCATCCTGAGCGAAGCCCGAGTAACGCGAGGGCGAAGTCGAAGGATCTAATCTGTTATTTATGTTATACCCCTCGACTTCGCTCGGGGTGACAAAAGTAGTATACCACGAAAAACAAAAGGGTTCCCGTTATGGAAACCCTTTTGCAAGAATCAGTAGCTTGAGTCTAATTAGAGAATTGCGTCTTTGGTGGCCTTTGCAACGCGGAACTTAACGACTGTCTTTGCTGGAATAGAGATCTGCTCACCAGTTGCCGGATTGCGACCCATGCGTGCCTGTCGCGCAACTTTCACGAGCTTGCCGATTCCTGGAATCGTGAACTCGCCGTTTGACTTTACTTCGTGGTACGCAAGCTCAACGAGCTTGTCCATGAATTCGCCAACATCTTTCTTGCTCATTCCTGTTTTATCAGCAATTGCAGCAAGAGTCTGTGTCTTTGTCAGTTTTGCCATATTCATTTCTCCTAATAATAGTTAGTAGTAACATATGAAACGTAGCAAAAATAGGCTAAATTGCAAACTTTTAAAAGGCGCAAGCTGTGGATAATGCCTTTATTTTACAATTTTTTTAATCTCAAACCCCTGTTCTTGGTCTTTGATTTCATACCCAAGTTTTACTAATCTTAGCCTAATTTTGTCTGCTTTGTCAAATGAATTTGCTTTTCTAAATGCAAAACGCTCTTTGCCAAGCTTTTTGACTTCCGCAGGAATATTTCCTTGTTCTTTTGCAATTTTTTTGGCACGATTCAATAAATCCAAGCCAAACACCATATCAACTTGTTTGACAAATGCCAAAAGCAGAGCCCTGCTTAAACCGGGGTCTTTTACTGCCTCCCAGAGTACGGCCAAGGCCTGTGGAGTGCCAAGGTCATCGCTCACATGGAGGTTAAATCGTTTTTGATATGTATTGGTTTTTTTATGTTTTGAAATGATGCGGGGCCGGGCAATTTCTTCCAAAAGATTGTGATAGGCGGTTTGTGCGGCAGTCAAACTCGCGAACGAAAAAGAGAGTTGGGACCGGTAATGGCTGGTAAGCGCCAAATAGCGATATGCCAGAGGATCAAAGCCTTTGTTCTTGATAGCCGAAAGCGTAACAAAGGATCCTTTTGACTTTGCCATCTTTTGCTTATCCATAACCAAAAATTCGCCATGCATCCATATGTTTGCGAGCGGCTTACCGTACGCTGCCTGGGACTGCGCGATTTCGTTTTCGTGGTGTGTGCCAATATGGTCCACGCCGCCGGTGTGGATATCAAACGGCTGACCCAACTGCTTTGCGGAAATAGCAGAGCACTCAATGTGCCAGCCAGGAAACCCATCTCCCCATGGAGCAGGCCAGTGCATTACATGGTTTGCGTGGCGTCCCACGCGCTTAAACCATACTGCGAAATCAGCGGGGTTGTGCTTGTTCGAATCCTCTACTACTTCACCTCGTGAAGTAATTAATTTTTCGGATAAAGACTGTCCGGACAATTTTCCATATGCCTTGAACTGAGCAACATCAAAATACACTGCCTGTTCGGTCTCGTAGGCATACCCTTTTTTAACCAAGCGCTCAATAAGCTTAATTTGTTCGGCAATTGCCTCAGTCGCTCGAACCACTGTTGCTGGTTTTTTAATATTCAGTTCAGCTGCATCATCAAAAAAGGCTTTCGTATAATACTCCGCAATCTGCCACACGGTCTTTTTTTCTTTTTTCGCTTCCTGCTCAACCTTATCTTCTCCGTAATCAACATCTCCAGTCAGGTGCCCGACATCAGTAATGTTCATAACGCGCTTCACGCGGAATCCTTCGTATCGCAGGCTACGCTCAAGAACATCTGCAAAAATATAGGTGCGCAAGTTGCCTATGTGTGCATAGTTATATACGGTGGGACCACACGTATACAAGGAAACTACCCCTTTTTTGAGGGGCTTACATACTTGCTTCTTCTTAGTAAGTGTATTGTAGAGCTTCATGTGCAACTCAATAATAGCACCTTTCAACGCCATACTCAACGAAAAAGAGCCTATCCGGAAACGGACAAGCTCTTTTTAAAACACGATGCGTTACATTCCTGGCTGTGTCATGCCGCCATCTGCTGGCGTTGCCGGAGCTGCTGGAACTTCAGGAGCCGTAGGAGCTGCTGGAGCCATAGGAGCTGCCATTGGTTCAACAGGAGCTACTGGTGCTTCAGGAGCCATAGGAGCTGCTGGTGCCATTGGTTCAACAGGAGCTACTGGCATAGGTGTAGTATCTTGCATAATGCATTGTACTTACTGTTAAAAAAATCTGAACACGAAAAATAAATAAATGTTCAAATGGTACTCATAAGTATATCACACGAGCACATGAAGTCAAGTAATCTTCATTTTAATCATGAGCCAATTTTTCTTTTCTCCGCTAAATGCAGTGCGAATAAACGCATACTTGCCTTTGAGTTTTTTTCCAAAGAATATAATTTCTATGTGCCCGGCTTTGACCGCGCTCTTCATACTCATCAAAATTCCGTCTTTCTTAAGCTTGCTGTTTTCATAGGTGCCTTTATCCCACATGCTAACCGTACCTCCGCCGTATTCCCCTTTTGGTATCTCTCCCTCGAACGTTCCATACTCCATGGGATGATCCTCGGTCTTAACAGCCAAGCGCTTATCTGCCGGATCTAAAGGCGGACCCTTGGGAACAGCCCAAGATGCAAGCACGCCGTCTATTTCCAAACGCACATCATAATGAAGATGGGACGAATGATGCTCCTGCACCACAAACATTGGTTGTGCTGATGAACGTTTGCGCGACGAACCAGCTGGCTCGCTCGTTTTTTTAAAATCGCGTTTTGTTTTGTACTCTTTGAGCATATGGTTATTCTAACAAAAAATAAAGGGAAGCAGTAGTGTTTACCTGCTTCCCTTTTTGCGTGTAGTGTTTGCATTACACGCTGTATGTCTCCTGGAACGTGCGCGCCACACCCACGATGATGTTGCGGATAGACTCAAGCGTACCGCCGAACAGGGCGCGAAAGTCATCTATATTCCAACCAATGTGTGCGAGCACTTGTGCCACAAAGCCGGCTACGAACACGGCCCCGCCAATGACCAGGCCCGCAATGGCAATGGTGCCGAGGCCTGCTGCAACGAACTGGAACGCAGAAAGCCCAAGCCAAGCTGCGAGCGCGATTCCTGCCACAGCAATGCCATTCTTCATCCACTGCTCTGGATCCAGACCCTGAGCGGACTTGGCGGCGAACGTAGCCTTGCTGCTGATAACGCTACGGTGAGCGATCTCATTCCCGCGCTCATCGAGGATGCGCAAGCCCGAGAACAAACCAAAGCCCACAAACGCACGCTTGCCATCCTCGCGCGTGATGGCAAACTGCGTGTCGCCCTTGTGGTTCTGGTGAAAGCCCATCTTGAACGGAACCACAGTTCCAGATGCATCTCGCACCCGGTATGTCTGGTTAGAGCCTGGTCTCTGTGCCAAGTCGTCTATGAGCACAGGCAAACCGCCAAGTGCGGCAACCACAGATGCTTCACTCTCCTCCATGTCCACATCCTGATCTTCTGGTCCTTGCGGCGATCTATTGCCACACCCAACACCTGACAGCGCAGCCACTACTCCAAGATAACAAAACTCTCTGCGATTCATTGTGCGCTCCTTTGTACGTATATTGCGAGAGTGCCTCGCATGAAACAGCTACGAAACATTAAAGAACATGTCATGATACCACCAAAATCGTATTTTGTCAACCTACATTAAATATGTGTCATTTAAAAGTTAAAAGTGAACACTTTTTGCACTTTTAAAAGTTAAAACTGAACAATCGGCAAATCTGTGATTTTGACCTTTTGGAAGCCG
>MOEI01000001.1:54840-83534 GCA_001889965.1 bacterium CG10_46_32 | reverse complement strand
AACCTTACCAAAAAATCAGATTTTGGTCATTGTTCACTTTTAACTTTTAAATGTTCACTTTTAACTTTTTGCTAACATCTACTAAATCCTTCCTTGTTCTCCAAGATCGCGTACATACTCCACATCATCAGAAGGGAAAAACCGATCAACTGCCGGCGCAAAATCGCTTTCGTGAATGCGCTTAATCACGTCAATAATCCACTCTTTCACTTCTTTCTTTTCCGCATCAGTACCAAGGAAGGAAACCATGTTCTCTCCGCTCTTAATATTCTCTGCATCCACATAGTGATATACGAGCTCGCTCACTTTTTCTTTAAATATGTCTTCTGCGGCAATGTGGTAGATGAGAAGCTGATACTTATCCTCTTTTGAAAGTTTTTGCTTTGGCTTGCCTGTTTTGTAGTCCACAATGCGCACTGACCCATCTGCCAATTGATCACAACGATCCATTCTGCCCGCAATTGTGTACTCCCCAACCTTGATGCTAAATCCACGCTCCAGCGCTTTCACGTTTGGCATTTTTCCGGATTGGGTAAAGTGCTCGTAAAAATCCCTAAGCCTACTGCGACCCTGCTTGTAGTACTTTTCTTTTTGCTCTGCATCCTCGTACCAATCATCTATCCAGCTCTTTTCGTACAGTGACAAGAGCTCATCCTGTGAAACCCCGATGTCATTGCGAGGAGTCCGCCTTTCTTGGGCGGACGACGAAGCAATCTTATCGCCGCTACGATTGCCTGTTGTCTGGGAATCGTGCTCTAACGCGACGTTAGGATTGCCGCGGTCCGGAGTACCCTCCCTCGCAATGACACTATCAAATAGGCCGCCCTGCGAAACCGCGCTACGCGAACGTTGCACAAGCAATTGGAAAAATTGCTGCAACGTTGAGTGCATGGTTGATCCATAGCTGAACACGTGCTTGCCTTTTGTGGGAACTTTGTAGATAAACTGCAGTTTATACTCAAACGGATCAGCATCAAAAATTTTGAGCTGGGTAAAGGAAAAACGCGTGGGAATAGGAAGTTTGAACGCTGTTTTTGGAAAACGGCGGGCACTTGGAAGAAAACTGGTATGATCCCCTGCTAATGCATTTGTGCTGGGCTTGAATAATGCATGCACTTCCGAAAGCTCAACTAAAAATCGGGACAGTTTCTTTTTTTGCAGCCCGCCATAGGATTCCGCGGACGTAAAAAACAATCCGCGCTTGGCGCGCGTCATGGCAACGTAAAACAACCGGCGCTCTTCCTCTAAATGATGGTTGCCCTCTGGAAACGATTCTTTAATCAAAGCATCTGGAATTTCGATTGCCTCGCGGCGTTCAATGGTCGGAAACCTCCGGTCCACCATGTTCGTAACAAACACATATTTAAACTCAAGCCCTTTGGCGCTATGTATAGTCATCACGCGTACCAGTTCCGGCCCGCTCTCCACATCTGGCGGCAATGATCCTGAATCACCGGAATCTCGCTCCTGCTTGATGATGTTTACAATATCTTTAACGCGGGCAGAAGCAATTGCTGCCTCGATTTCCTTAAGATGCTCCCAAAAATTCCGTAAGTACCGGTACTCAGTCATGGAATCCACATCTGGCATGCCGTTTAAGTAATCAAAATATCCATCATAATGCATCCAATCGTACAATACAGAAGTTGGCTTTTCTTTTTTGGCAAGCTCTGAATATTTTTCGATCCACGATCGCAGGCGGCCCATTTCTAACATAGAATCCTCGCTGGTTACGCCGGCGCGCTGTGGCTGCTTAAGAATCTCATAGAGAGTGATGCTTTTTTTACCCGCGTAATGCGTGAGTTTAACGATATCCTCAATGGGAATAGTAAAAAACGGCAGATTGAGTAAGCGAAAAATGGCGCGCGACTCATGGTAATCATCCAGCACATCAAAAAACGCGAGAATGTTTGCAACAAGCGTAGTTTTGTAGAGCCCGGATGCGGCATAGTTCTGATACGGAATACCACGCGAACCAAGACTATCCTCAAATATCTCAGCCTGCGAATTTGCGCGCACCAAAACGGCAAAATCATTCCATGTCGCGCTTGTGTCCCGCTTCTTGAGCTCGGTGATTGTTTCCGCCACAATGCGGGCTTCGTCATGCATGGTTTTTGCATGCAAATGCGTTACTGATGCGGTTTCTTTGGTTTGCGCGGTCAGTTTTTTATGTACATCAAACGTAGTCGCGGCTTCCAAACGGTTTGGATTGTTGAGCTGGATAAAATCATACGCACTGTCCAAAATCTCTTGGCCGCTGCGATAATTTTTGACAAGCGAGACAGTTGCCGCATGTTTGTAATCTTTTGAAAACTGCATCACATTGGACATAGAAGCACCACGGAATCGGTAGATGGACTGGTCATCATCAGCAACCACAGTCAGGTTGTCCTGAGGCTGAGAAAGCATTTTTACCAGCTCATACTGCGCCCAGTTCGTATCCTGGAACTCATCCACCAATACATGCTTAAACTGGTCTTGATATTTTTTTAGCACGTTCGGGCGTTCGCGGAAGAGTTTGAGCGTGTAGTTGATAAGATCGCCGAAATCCATTTTGTTGTTATCAAGCAATAGCTGCTGGTAGGTATGGTACGCGTTTGCCATTTCCAAAACTTGCTTGGGATCCACGCCGCCATCACCGTCATCCTGAACTTGTTTCAGGATCTGTTTTTTTGACTTCCCGCCGGACGCTTCCATATCATCAGATGATGCCCTAAGCGATTCCGCGTACGAAAGATAGCTTTGAGGAGTAATCTCCTCATCTTTAAGTCGCGAAAAGTGCGAAAGCATGGAGCGGATGAATTTAGTTGGGTTATTTGTTGGCTGGTAGTAATCAAGATTGAATTTTTCAAGATTCTGACGTACCAAAAGCCACTGCCCAGTGCCATCTAATAGCTCAACATCACCAGGCAAGCCAATATCTAAGGCATGGCTATCCAAAATCCGCTGGCAAAATGTGTGGAATGTGGACACCCACAGATCAACATACCCATATGGCAACAGCTTATCAACGCGTTCTACCATTTCGTCCGCTGCTTTGTTGGTAAAGGTGAGCGCGAGAATTTCATCGGACCGCAATCCTTGTTCCATAATAAGCCAACCCAAGCGCTTGGTAATAACATGAGTTTTTCCAGTTCCTGCTCCAGCAACAATCAAAAGCGGCTTGCCGTTATGCGTGACAGCCTGTTTCTGCTCTTGATTCAATCCTTTAAGAATGTCGGTTTCTGATTTAATTACTTGTATCATAAAACATCCTCAAGAGATACACCAAGGTCTTCCAAAATCGCTTTTGCGGTTTTTCGTTTCAGCGGCCGATTGCCGTGGTTCGGTATGGTGGTCTGGGCGCCGGTTGCATCATTGCGCCAAATCTCATGGCTTCCCCGCGCGGTGCGGGCGCAATAAAAACCTTGCCCGGCGGCAAGCTTTGCGGCGTCTTTGTAAGTCAATTGCGGGAAATATTTGCTAACCATGCTTTACTGGAAGCGGCAGGGTCATGCGCCATGAGTGGCTGTCTGGGATTGATACCTGCGGAACAATCTCGTGGTGCTCCTGGTGCAAGGCAACATGCTCTTCAATGACTGATTGGATGGTATCAATAACCTCCGCGTAGGTCTCGCCTTCTGCGTGGCAGCCCGGCATAACATCGCACGAAGCAAAGTAGCCGCCTTCTTCGCACTGCTCAATGGTGATTGGGTACAAGCGCAAATCTTTCTGCATATGCGTATAGTATAGAGCGTTTGGGAGTGATTGTCCATAATGCATAAAAATAATGATTGATTGATGCGGCATATTAGCCAAAAATAACTATTTTAGGCTAATTTTAGCTCTATTTTGATGATTTGCTATTGACTATTTTATACAGATATGCTACAACTATATTATACAAAACTAGTTCTTCACGACCTGCCAATTCGGTGGGCAAACCGAAAGATTAACAATGGGAACCTTTGAGATGCTCGGGCTTTTGTTTGTAGCCCTGGTGGTCGCTTTTGGAGTCGTCTATCTCGTTTGCGCTCTGATTATTGGCGGCACGTCGGCTGACCTGCCGCACGAAGTCCAGGGCCACACGACCCGCGATGAGCGCAAGATGCGCCCCAAGGATCCCCCGGATCCGCTCGGGCCAAAGTACCGGCCCGGCTCGTGACCCCCTTGGGGAGAGGGATCGCATGCGAACCAACGCATCGCGATTCCTCTCCCCCACTCTCTTAAGCCCTTAATTGCAACATTGAGGGTTAAAGAGAATAAAACGAAATTCGTTGTTTCGCTCCGCCAAAAAAGGCGGCACACTATGGGAGGTGTGATACATGGACCACGAGGACCGGGTCCGCGAAGCGCGGATTGTCTGGGAACAAGCCCGGACAACAACCACAGTGAGCCCCGTAGCAAAGGCGAGGCTCTTGCGCATTGAGCTGCGCAAGGAGTGCATCCTCTCCTCGGGCATTGCGTCCGAGGACTCGTTCCGGGCGGTCCAGAACCGCCTCAACAATCTCTGGGAAGAGTATCTTCGGAGAAATCCAGAAACTCCTCCTCCTAAACCCAGACTAGTCGCACGCGGCGACTTGTCCTCATCAAAGCCCGACCAGCCTCCTCTCTGGTCGGGCTTCTTCTTTTTGCTTTTTGTCTAATTTTAGGGATGTCCTAAGCACAAATTTAAAATCCAGTCAAGCCTCTTGAGCATTGACATAAAACTAATAAAAAACGAGAATACACACGTATGATGCTTTAAAAAACGCACCAGACCTGTTATACTGGCTCTGTTATGGATATCAAACAACAGCCCAAACAAACTATCGAAGAGCAGGCGATCAATCCACGCAATATGCTCCATGGATTCGCACTCGCGGCCATTATTTCCGGCTATATACTGGGTCCCTTACTCGTACTTGGCGGAGGCGCGTACTGGGCATACCGTATGGATGCGATTAATAAAATCGTAGTGGTATGTGCGGTTATTACAGCCTTTATCCTCTCCAACATCCTTATTATCACCCGATCTAAAAAAATGATAGAGAGTTTTAGCAAAAAGACAGGTATCAAAGACCCAACCCCAGCAGAAGCCGCCAAGTGGCGCGAAAAAAACGGGCCATACGACGACCCAGAAGAAGACGCATCATAACTATGGATTTTTCACTTGCCCCGCACATTCTCGGCACCATTGCCGGTTTTCCAATTACCAACACCTTTTGGGTGACTATTTTTATTTCCCTGCTTTTGATTCTTGTGTTTGGAATAACGCGGCTCAAGATGCGCGATGTGCCGCGTGGTTTGCAGTTGTTTTTAGAACTGATTGTGGAAGGATCACACAATTTGATTAAGGAATCATCTGGAAGCGATAAAGTTGCGAACCGCTTGCATCCATTTGCACTTACCGTGTTTTTGCTCTTTATTGTAGGAAACTTACTCTCGTTTATTCCCGGACTTCCCTCGGTAACCTTTCATGGTGGATCGTTTTACCGAACCGCAACCACGGACTACAATTTGGTGCTGATTCTTGCAATGTTTTTTTTGATCATCATGCAGATAGTTTCCATCACCACAGGCGGCATACTTGGCTACTTTAAAAAATTCATCAACTTTTCCAGCCCCCTAAACTTTATGCTTGGATTATTCGAAATCATTGGCGAAGCAGCTAAGCTTGTTTCCATCTCGTTCCGTTTTTTTGGAAACGCGTTTGCGGGAGAAGTGCTGGTTGCCGTGCTTTTGTTTATTTTCCCCTATATATTGCCATTGCCATTTATGTTTATCATCCTGCTCTCCTCTATTGTGCAGCCCGCGGTGTTTGCGCTCTTGGTGATGATTTACATGCAAATGGCCATCATGGTAAAGGAAGAAAAATCAAAATCGCATTAATGTATTAATTAGCGTATTATTAAGTAACGTACAACACTATGGATATCGAAGCAGCACGCGTAATCGCAGCAGGAATTGCCATGGGATTCGGCGCTATCGGGCCGGGCATTGGCGAAGGATATATTGGAGGTAAGGCCTTGGAAGCTATGGGCAGAAACCCAGAAGCAGGCAACACTATTTTCACGAGAATGTTCGTGGCAATGGCAGTTACTGAATCAACCGGCATCTACTCGCTGGTTATTGCATTGTTGGTTTTGTTTGGATAACACATCATTAAACGCGCATAGGTATGGAACTGTTGCACGCATTTGGCATTGATAGTAGGCTCCTCATCGCAAACCTTATAAACTTCCTGCTTTTGGTTGGAATTTTATACAAGCTTGGATACAAGCCAATCTTAAAATTCGTTAAAGAACGCCAGGAAAAAATCGCTCAAGGCCTCTTGGATGCAGAAAAAGCATCAAAAAAACTGAGCGAGGCATTGGACGAGCAAAAAGCCCTGCTCTCTAAAACCCACAAAGAAGCGCAGGAAATTATCGGCAAAGCGCGGGAGCAGGCTGAAATACAAGCGCAAGGAATCATTAAAAAAACCAACGCGCAGGCAAAGGACATTGTTGAGCGTGCGAAAAAAGAAATTCGGCAGCAGCAAACGCAATCCCAGCTGGAGGTTCGGCGCGAAGCAGCCTCATTGGTGATTGGACTCACCGAAAAACTGCTCCGAAAAAAAGTAGACGCAAAAACAGATCATGCGTTTATTAATGATTCATTAAAAGAACTCAAGTAACATGCAATTGAGAGCAGCACAATACGCGCACGCGTGGCATCATTTATTGAAAGATGCTCAAGCCGCAAAGCGAAAAACAATTTCGCGCCGCATGCTCGAGCATTTGTATCACAACAATCGGCTTGGCATGCTTCCTGCTATACTGCGGATTATGGAAGATATTGAGTACCAAGAAAGTGGTGTTGAGCCAGTAACCGTGCGAAGCGCTGGCAAACTTACAAAAGCTGATGCCGAACAATTAGTGCAAAAAATACTAAAGAAAAAAGGAACAGCTATCACCCAAAAAATCGATCCCAACCTCCTTGGAGGCATACAGATCGAAACGAAAAATAGCAGATGGGATGTAAGCCTCTCCTCTAAACTGCAGTCCGCCTATAACCGTTTAACCATATAAACATGGATTCAATCATCGAACAATTAAAAGCCGAGATAACAAACTTTAAATCCGAAGTCGCAGAAGAAAAAATCGGCACCGTGATCAGTGTTGCTGATGGCATTGTAACCGCAACAGGCTTAGCTGACGTCGGGGTCATGGAAATGGTGGAATTTGACAACGGCAGCTTGGGCGTCGCCTTAAACCTCGAGGAAGGCAGTGTTGGTATTATGGTGCTCGGTGAATATCTAGGGATTGCCGAAGGCATGAAAGTAAAAGCATTAGAGAAAATTTTAGAAGTGCCTGTTGGCCCAGAACTTATTGGACGCGTGGTGAACCCATTGGGTATTCCCAAAGACGGCAAAAATTTAAAAACGAAAAAATACTACCCAATGGAGCGTATTGCTCCGGGCGTTATCACTCGAAAATCAGTGCACCAGCCAGTGCAAACAGGAATTAAATCTATTGATGCCATGATCCCTGTTGGCCGCGGCCAACGCGAACTTATTATTGGTGATAGGCAAACCGGAAAAACCGCAGTTGCTATTGATACTATTTTAAATCAAAAAGGCCAGAACATGACCTGTATTTACGTTGCCATCGGCCAAAAAGAAAGTAAAGTCGCGCAAATTGTGGCAAAGCTCGAAAAAGAAGGCGCCATGGATTACACTATTGTGGTGACAGCAAACGCAGCTGAATCCGCAGCCCTAAACTACCTTGCTCCGTACGCGGGATGCGCTATGGGCGAATACTTTATGGATAAAGGCGAGGATGCGTTAATTATTTACGATGACCTCTCCAAGCACGCAGTTGCCTACCGCCAAATTTCCCTTTTACTACGACGCCCGCCAGGCCGCGAAGCATATCCTGGCGATGTATTTTATCTACACTCAAGGCTTCTTGAGCGCGCCGCAAAACTAAACGAAGACCACGGTGGTGGATCGTTAACCGCGCTTCCGATTATTGAAACCCAGGGAAACGACGTGTCTGCATACATTCCAACGAACGTCATTTCTATTACGGATGGACAAATCTATCTTGAATCGTCCCTCTTTAACAAAGGATTCAGGCCAGCTATTAACGTTGGCTTGTCCGTATCCCGCGTGGGTGGGGCCGCGCAAATTAAGGCCATGAAAAAAGTAGCTGGATCCTTGCGTTTGGATTTGGCGCAGTTTAGAGAGTTGGAAGCATTTACTCAATTTGGAAGCGACTTGGATGAAACTACTAAAAAACGACTTGAACGCGGCAAACGCTTAGAACAACTTTTGATCCAGCTCCAGTATTCCCCTCTTCCCGTTGAACTGCAGGTGGTTCAAATCTATTCAACGGTACAGGGATTGATGGATGACGTAGTTATTCAACATATAGGCGAATTCGCGGACACACTAGCGGAGTATGTATCCCAAAATGCTCCTGAACTTTTAACGCAGATCAAAAAGGACGGCGCGTTTGACGAAGAATGGGAAACGAAAATCAAAAAAACAGTCGCCGATTATAAATCCATTGTTGATAAGGATTGGATTATTGAATAAGTATGGGTGCGAATACCAAAGAAGTAAAACAACGCCTCGTATCCGTTAAAAATACTCGCAAAATCACTAAGGCGATGGAGTTGGTGGCTGCGAGCAAAATGCGCAAAGCTGTTGAGAACACGCTGCGTACGCGCAACTACCACAACCTTGCCTGGGGTATTATGGACCGGATACTCTCCTCCCAGCTCTGGTTTAACACCAATAGCCCGGTAAAACGTTTTTTTGAGGAGCCAAAAGAGGTGCAGCATACAACAGTGATTGTATTCACTTCAAACCGTGGCCTAGCTGGAGCGTTCAATTCAAATATTGTTAAACAAGTTATTCCGCACATTAAAGAACACGGAAAAGAAGCAGTTGAAATAATTACTATCGGCGCCAAGGGAGCAAGCATGCTTTCTTCGTTCGGCGCCACTATTGCACTCGCCTACCAAAAAAATGACACCGCAGCAGACGATAGCTCCATTCGGCAAGCGGCAGAACATGTGTACCATGCATTCCGAAACAAAAAAACAGATCGCGTGATGGTTGCATACACGGATTATAAAAACGCCATGACCCAAAACGCAGTGATAAAACAACTCTACCCTTTTACACGAGAGACGCAAGTGGGAATTGATACAAACGGCAAAAAACACGAACAAGAAAAGAATATTGAAGCCCCGAAAAACCTTGAGTACTTATACGAGCCAAGCAAGTATGACCTACTCGACTACTTAGCGCTCCGCATTGCACAGGCAGAAGTATACCAAGCGCTTTTGGAGTCAAACGCAAGCGAGCATGCAAGCCGAATGATTGCCATGAAAAACGCTTCAGACTCGGCACGAGACATGGCAGACGCTCTACAGCTTGAATACAACAAAGCGCGCCAAGCAGCTATCACCCAAGAAATCGCGGAAATATCAGCAGGAGCGACCGCAGTATCATAACCATATAATTACAAAGACATATATGCAAGGAAAAATTTCACAAATCATCGGGCCGGTTGTAGATGTCGCGTTTCCAGAAGATTCAAAGCTTCCTGGCATCTATGATGCGCTTGAACTTAAGCACAATAACAAGCGCTTGGTGCTGGAAGTACATTCACATGTTGGTTCAAACACGGTGCGCGCCATTGCCATGGACTCAACCGACGGACTAAAGCGCGGAACAGAAGTTTCTGCGACTGGCGCTCCTATTTCTGTCCCTGTTGGTAAAGAATCATTAGGCCGAATTTTTAACGTAATCGGAGATACTATTGATGGAGGAAAAGATATACCAAAGGATGTAAAACGCAGCACCATCCATCGCCAACCGCCTGCATATATGGACCAGTCCACAGAAGCTCAAATTCTTGAAACTGGTATTAAAGTAGTTGATTTGATCTGTCCATTTTTACGCGGAGGCAAAGTAGGGTTATTCGGCGGAGCTGGCGTGGGAAAAACGGTGGTTATTCAAGAACTCATCAATAATATTGCAAAAGCGCACGGCGGATTTTCGGTATTCGCAGGGGTTGGCGAACGAACGCGCGAAGGAAATGATTTATTCCACGAAATGAAAGGCGCCGGAGTTATTGATAAGGTTGCCATGGTGTTCGGCCAAATGAACGAACCGCCAGGAGCGCGCATGCGCGTAGGACTTTCTGGACTTACCATGGCAGAGCACTTTAGAGATGCCGAAGGCCAGGACGTGCTATTCTTTATGGACAACGTATTCCGCTTTACACAGGCAGGATCCGAGGTTTCAGCGTTGCTTGGACGCATCCCTTCTGCAGTCGGATACCAACCAACACTCGCAAATGAAATGGGTGCCATGCAGGAACGCATCACCTCAACAAATAAAGGATCAATCACCTCCGTGCAGGCTGTGTATGTGCCGGCAGACGACCTTACGGACCCAGCTCCCGCTACCACGTTCTCGCATTTGGACTCAACCGTGGTTTTAAGCCGGTCCCTTGCGGAATTAGGCATTTACCCGGCTGTTGACCCACTGGACTCAACATCAACAATTTTGAACCCAGAGATTGTAGGTAAAGAGCACTACCGCGTTGCACGTGCAGTTCAGCAAATCTTGCAGCGCTACAAAGATCTTCAGGATATTATCGCCATTTTAGGCATGGAAGAACTTTCCGAGGAAGATAAGCGTACGGTATCGCGCGCACGAAAAATTCAACGATTCCTTTCCCAACCGTTCCATGTTGCTGAAGTGTTTACTGGATCCCCTGGAGTGTACGTGTCGCTTGCAGATACGATCCAAGGGTTTGATGAAATTATCCAAGGCAATCACGATGATAAGAATGAACAGGCGTTCTACATGAAAGGAACTATTAAAGACGTAGCATAATGCGCACACTCAACTTAAAACTAATTACCCCCGCGCGAACTGTGCTCGAAGAAGAAGCCGAAGAAGTGGTTGCTAATACGCGCGATGGACAAATAACCATTTTAGCACACCACGCGCCTTTGGTTTCGATTCTTAAGCCCGGGGAACTGCTTATCCGCTTGAATGGAAAAGAAAAGCCTTTGGTGGTTGCCGGCGGCGTGATTGAAATGTTCGAAAATACGTTGGTCATTCTCGCGGACACTGCTGAGCATGTTGCCGAAATTGATCTTGAACGCGCCGAAAAACGCGCGCGCGAACTGGTGGAAAAACTCAAGGAAAAATCCAAGTTGGATATTAATACGTATACATCGCTCTCCTATATGCTTGAACGCGACCGTACTCGCATTGAGGTGTTTAAAAAATGGCGCAAATGACGAAAATGAACTCCTACTTTTTAAAATTATCATTTTCGTCATCCCGAGCGTAGCGAGGGATCTCATCCACAGAACATGCACCCTATTCTTGCCACATTTTTAGCAGCAATGACTCCGATTGGCGAGCTTAGGCTTGCTATTCCACTTGCACTTGCAAAATACAACCTAGAGCCTGTCAGCGCCTATGTAATTTCGGTGCTCGGGAACTTGGTGCCGGTGATATTTTTACTCCTCTTTTTAGAAGCAGTTTCTTTGTTTCTAATAGATCACTCTAAAACATTTGAGCAATTCTTTGATTGGCTGTTTGAGCGAACCAGAAAACGAATCGGGCACAGATACGAACTCTATGGCTATATTGCTCTGGTTCTTTTTGTAGCTATTCCACTGCCTATTACTGGCGCATGGACTGGATCTGTTGCAGCCTACCTCCTGGGAATTCCGTTCTGGCGCGCATTTGGGTTGATCGCGATTGGAGTTAGCATTGCTGGTGTTATTGTAACGCTTGCCAGTATGGGAGTTATCTCAATTTTTTAAATGCCAATAAAAAAGGTGTCAGGAATCTTTTTTAGTTAAACGCCGAAAACCACCCGCATATATCTGCGGGTGGTTTTTAAATACAAATTTATTAACGACGTAGAGCAAAGGAAATAAAAAAGTATTCTTTTTTATTTCCGAGCCGAGAAGTTAACGCAGGGCTCCTGCCCTTTATTTGCTCATTTCGCCAGCAACCAAAACTACTCCAAACGCGACAAGAACCACGGGCCACACTGGAAAATCAGCGTCCACAAATCCCATCTGGCGCGCAAACAGCAAAAGTCCAAGAATAATCAAAAACACGCCGAACGTGATATGCGTGGAATGAACCATTAATAACTTTTTTGCCATATTTATTTTTTATTTATTTTTTAGGTGTGGGCGACTTTTCCACAGGTGCATATAGTATAGCACATTTTTTAGCATATGCATACAAGTAGTCCATACAATGCGGTTATTCATCCAACTCTGCGGGCTCCTCTATGAGTCCAGGCTCAACTGCTGATTCGGCCCGCTGGGTGATACGCATCACGTCTTTATCAATCTTTCCGAGCTCTTTATAAGAAGTATTAAAGGTATTCACGGTTGTAGAAAGATGGCCGCCAAGCTTGCGCATATAATCCTCGTAGTTCGCAATATGCTTGCCCAATTGCTCCACTCGCTTGCGGATTTCCTGGGCGTCTTTTTCTATCTTCATTGCTTTAAGACCTTGGAGCACGGTCTGAAGGTACGCAAGAAATGATGTTGGAGACACAATAATAACGTGCTTCTGCTTAAACGCATACTCAATAAGGTCTTCGGTGGAAATTTTAACAGCCCCCACTTTGTTGATGAGCAGATCGTAGTAAATACCTTCGCTCGGGATAAACATGAACGCGAAATCCATGGTTCCCTCGTTGGGACGGATATATTTTGAGGTTTCGTCAATCCGGTTCTTAAGATCATTCTTAAAAACCTTTTCGAACTTGTTCCGTTCCTCCTCATTTTCGGCGGCTAAAACGCGGTTATAGTTTTCCAATGAAAACTTGGAGTCAATAGGCACGATTTTCTCACTGATAAACACTGCGGCATCAACAATGTCCCCATCTTTGAACTTGTACTGCATCTGGTAGCTCCCTGGAGGCAATACATTTTTTAATACTGATTCAAGATAGTATTCGCCAAGCACGCCACGCTGTTTTGGGTTCTTAAGGATACCCTCAAGCGACCTGATCTGCTCCCCCACGCCCGCGACCTGCTTATTGGTTTCGTCCAGCTTGGTTAAACGCTCAGTTACGTCTTTAAGGATTTGGTGCGATTGGCCGGTAATACCTTGAATGACTTTTGAAGATTGCCCAAACTGCTCCTGCATCATTTTTGTTGATTCGCCAAGCTTGGAATCCAAGGTGCGCGTGAGCTCGTTGAGTTGGTTCTGTAAAAGCTGGAGCGCCGGGTTTGAGTCTTGCGGCTTTTGCATCTGATTGAGCCTTCGGACCACGATAAACGCAAGCAGTGCAAAACCTGCTAATACAACTATTAAAATAATCGTGTTTAAATCCATACATTAGGAAAGGTTAAAAAATGTTCGCGCGTTCTTGGTAGTTTGGGACGCCAGTGTATCATAGTCTTCTCCCCGAATGAGCGCAATACCTCGGGCCACATGCTCTACATAGGATGGCTCATTCTGCTTCCCGCGAAACGGCTCTGGCGCTAAGTAGGGCGCATCAGTCTCTACCATAAACCTATCAGCCGGAACATTTTTGACGACTTCACGCAATGATTCGGATGCGTTTTTGAAGGTTACAATGCCGGTAAATGAAATCATAAGCCCCAGATCCAGCAGTTGTTGCGCGGTTTCCCAATCCCCGCCAAAGCAGTGCACCACTCCTTTGTAGTATCCAAACTCTTTGAGCACGCGGATAAGGTGGTTATATGCCTCTCCGGTTGATTCAGTTTTGCCGTCTCTGGTATGCAAAATGACAGGTAGATTATTCTCTTTTGCAATCTGCAGATGCTGTTTGAGTAGGACATCCTGCTTTGCAAGAATTTCACCTTTACGCGCTTCGTCCAGGTGATAATGATCAACCCCAGTCTCGCCAATTGCCACAACTTTTGGATTGCGAGCCTGTTTACTAAACCACGCAACATCAAATTCCTCGTCAAGAACATGGGTGGGATGCATACCGATTGACGCAAAAACACCATCCGATTCCTCCGCGATGGTGACTGATTTTTCGCTTGTTGCGCGGGCCGCACCAACGCAAACCATCTGAACATCCTTCTTCTGCGCGCGTTTGACGGCATTTTTCCAATCATCGTCAAACGCGTTGAATGAGAGATGGCAATGGGTATCTATGAGCATTAGAAAATATTATTTGGCAAGAATAAAAGAATTAGTAATTGCTTCCCACGCATCTCCGGTATCAGCCTGAACAACAACATTGGTATCTATATATTTTAGATTAATGACTGAATTTGTTTAATGGCGTCCGGAAGCAGTGGCTGTACAATGCCCGCAATATGGAGCAAAATAGGTGCCACGCGCGAACCGGTAAAAAATGCTTCCACAATGCCGCCGAACGGGAAACGCGCAGCAAAGTAGAGCACTAAGCCGATAAGAATTGAAGATTGAAGCAATCCCAAAGCCGCGCCAAGCAAACGATTGCCGAACTGCATAAATGGTAGTACTGCAATGGATGAATAGAGGCGCTCTACAAGTGAAACAATAAAAGACACTATGTAATTGACGGCGATCAAAAGCGCCACAAACGCAATCATGCGCGCGAGGTTGAGGTTGTGCTCGAATCCGATGATCGGCGCAATCCATTCGGCAACTGGCTCATAGTACCGGCTCGCGAGCACCACAGCGCCAATGAGGCCCACTAAACCACCAACGGACTGAATGAGGCCTTTTTTAAAACCCCAGAACGTGGACCAGCCCACCATGCCAAGTAAAATGTAATCAATTAAAAGCATGGGGACATTATAACATAAAAACCCTTGCTTCGCATACAATACGCTGGGGACGAAACAAGAATTATCGAAAGCTATTTACGCGGGAACAATGCTTTGGTTTTTTTTACCTCTTTTTGGCTAAATTCTTGTATAACATATTCAGCGGTTTGTGGCAAAAATGGCTGAAGTTCAATGGCCACATTCAAAATCCGCTGACTGACTGGCTCAAGCACTGCTTTCTTCTGATCTGGATCTTTCATCTCCCACGGCTTCTTCACCGCGAGCTCCTCATCAACCATACTCAACTCTTTCCAAAGAATTGAAAGAGCTTCATTAAACTGGAAGCCTTCCATGGCAGCGCCAACAGCGTGTGTGAGTTTTTTGTCGGCGCTGGGCTTGATATCAATCGCAATAGCATCGTTCGCGAGCAGCGTTGAAACGCGGGAAATCACATTGCCTAAACCGTTCGCCAAATCTCCGTTATAGCGCTGATTAAACTTCTCCATGGTAAAATCCCCATCCTCAAACGGAGGAATCTCTGCAAGCAAGTAGTAGCGCAACGAATCGGTTCCATACTCTGCAACGATTTCAAACGGATCAACCACATTGCCCGTGCTCTTGCTCATCTTTTTGTTTTCAGACGTGATGAACCCATGGATCAAAATCTGTTTGGAATGGGGAAGCCCGGCCGACAAAAGCATTGCCTGCCACATAGAAGCCTGTTGGCGCAAATTATCCTTACCCGCAATTTGCGTGCCCGGCCAAAACTGCTGGAACTTTTTCTCATCATTGGGCCAGCCGAGCGTTGAAATATAATTCACCAAGGCATCAAACCATACATACATCACGTGCGCATCATCACCCGGAACAGGAACGCCCCATGGCATTTTTTCTTTGAGGCGCGAAACACTAAAATCCTCAAGGCCAGTTTTAGTAAATTCAGTGATTTCTTTTAGACGATGGCTTGGAACCACAAAATCTTTTTGCGAATCATACAATTGTAAAAGTTGCTTCTGATACTTTGAAAAACGGAAAAAATAGTTTTCTTCTTCTATTGACTCAAGCTCGCTCGTAGGATGCAACGGGCACTTCCCTTCCTCAAGCTCTGATTCTGTTTTTTCCAGTTCGCATCCAACACAGTACTTGATCTTGTAATTTTTTTTGTAGATATCGCCGGCGGCCTCGCACCGCTTCCAAAACTCTTGCGCGGCTTTCTTGTGGCTGGAATCAGTAGTCCTAATGAACGCGTTGTAGCTCAAATGTAATGCAACTTTCAAATCATCAAAACGCTTCGCATTTGCATCAACATATGCTTGCGGATATTCACCTGCTTCCTGCGCTTTACGGTATATTTTCATACCATGCTCATCTGTTCCTGTATTAAAAAATACGTCATCACCTTGGGAACGGCGAAAACGCGCTATGCAGTCCGCCTGCACGATTTCCAATGCAAATCCGATATGCGGACTAGCATTTACATAGGGTAGTGTTGTAGTGATATAGAATGGCTTTTTCATGTGTTCAGCATATCAAAAAGACCCTAAAAAACAAGGGGTCTAGTAAAATGACACATGTCAAAATCCAAAATTCAAATTTGTCATTTGGATTTTAGTAGGTGAACTTTTCTTATACCTTTTCGCCCCTCATTTCATCCACTACCACACCAAACCAATCACCGGCAATGGTCATCACCGCAACTGCAACTGGAATCGAAAGAATAGCGCCAAGCACACCGGCGAGTTTCGCGCCAAGAAGCAACACCACAATCACTACAATTGGGTTTAGGCCCACTGCGCGCTGCATGACTTTTGGAACAATAATACTCGCCTCAAGCTGCTGGATGACAAGGTATAAAATAACAACCAAAAGCGCCTTGGTTGGAGATTGTAAAAACGCAAGAATCACCGCGGGAATTGCGCCAATCAGCGGCCCCAAAAATGGGATAACTTCGGTGATGCCCGCGATCAACGCAAGCACCAGCGCATACTTAACCCCGAGCACCGAAAGGCCGATCCAGGTAACCACAAAAATAATTCCAGAAAGCAAAAGCTGTCCACGCAACCAAAGCCCAAGCTTGTCTTGGATTCGGACAAATATATTTTCTACATACTTCTGGTGGCTTGCTGGAGTTACAGCGCGCAAAAAAAGCTTGAGCCCGTCTTTTCGCACGGAAAAATAAAAGGTAAGTACCAAGGCCACTACCATGGTAGCCAATCCGCCAAAAATTCCAGAAAGTGTTGTTACCACGCTGCCCGTGTACGAGGAAAGCGTTTCCCCAACCGAACGCAAATTGCTCTGGAACGCTTGCCCAAAATCGCTGCCAATCTGCAAATTTCCAAAAAGACCCACTAATCGCTCGTAGTAAAATGGGAATATAGTTGCGAGCTGATCGATCTGGTCTGTGATAGGCGGAATAATAAGCACCACCACTAAACTCAGCACCAGCATTAATACGACATAAATCAAAAATATTCCTCCGGCCCGCGGAATGCGCTTGTTCTCTAACCAATCAATGGCAGGCCCGAGTGAAGCTGCAATCACCAAAGAAACAAATAATAACACAATAATATCCCACACCAAATAGAAAAACATCAAAACAGCGAACACCGCTAAAATTTTTAGGATGCTCAGTGTTGAAATGTGTATAGTGAGGCTGTCTTTTGGGTCTGAAAATGGATTTGCCATATCTTTAAACGTCATGCTGAACTTGTTTCATCATCGATCCTGAAGTAAGCTTGCCCTGACGAATGTCATGGGTTTAGAATGACGATAGTGTGTATCATACTAAAAATCAAGAAATTTTGCAAACTGCTTAACTGTCTTGAATGGGCTCACTGTTGAAAGGTGTAGTTTTTTACGATCAAGAATCTTGTTTGCAATTCTTTTAACATCTATAAGGGACGTGGTGTTGATTTTTTTGTATACCTCCTCCGGAGTTTTAATTTTTTTGGAAAATAACGCTTGTGAACCGTAGAATGATGCCACATCCAAAGAATCCTCCTGCGAGAGCGCCATCTTGCCTTTTATATACTCTTTTGCACTCGCAAGCTCTTCTGCGGTGACGCCATTGGTTTTGATATCAGAAAGCTCGGTGCTGATAGCCTGCATTGCCTTGTCAAACTTAGTGAGATCAAGCCCAGCCTGAATACTAAAGGTACCCGTGTCTTCCAATGTGTCGGAGCTAGATCGAATAAAGTAACACAAACCCAAACGTTCACGAACTTGAATAAATAATCTAGAGCTCATATTGCCACCAAGGATGATAGAGAGCAGGCCCAATGCGTACTTATCCGCATGCTCGTTGTGCAATCCAGGAAACCCGAGCACTGCGTGCGCTTGGCTGGTTTCCTTATGATGCGCGCTAAACAGCTGCTTGTTGATTTCCGCAGAAAGCGGCTTAACACGATTTTGAGTTCCTTTTTTTATAGCGCCAAACTGCTTTTGCAGAATAGACAATGCGCGGCCTTTTTGAAAATTACCAGACACACTAATAATAATATTGTTGGCGTGATAGTGTTTTTTCCAATAGTTGATGAGCTGGGAACGCTTCATTGTTCTGATTGTTTGTGGCGTTCCAATAACATGCTGGCCAAGGCTCGAACCCTCGCCAAATAAATCCTCTTCGAATAAATCTTCCACTTTTGCCATGGGGTTATCCAGGTACATGTTGATTTCTTCAAGAATGGTCCCCCGCTCCCGCTCTACTTCCGCTGTATCAAATAAAGAGTTGGTAGTCATGTCCGCGAGCATGTCCGCGAGCATAGGCAAATGCGTGCTTTCTGCCTTAATGTAGTACCCCGTCTGCTCTTTGCCGGTGAAGGCATTGTAGTCCGCGCCGATCCCATCCAGCTCCTTGGAAATAATTAAGGTGCTTGGCCGCTTTTCGGTACCCTTGAACATAAGATGTTCCACAAAATGCGAAACGCCATTGATGGGCCCAGCCTCAAACCGAGAGCCAACTTTAACCAACACTAAAATAGAAACCGCCCGCGTTGCCGCGTTCGGCGAAAGGATGACTTTGATTCCGTTTTTGAGTTTGGTTTGATGAAATGCCATGCTGCTTGCCACCCCGAGTGTAGCCGGGGGATCTCTAATGAATAATAATGAGTGTATAGTTGAGAACGTTAAAAAATGGTTATTTGAAAATCAAACAAGTTTTTCCCGCAAATACCCTTCCAACTCTGCCACTTTGAGGCGCTCTTGCTCCATGGTGTCGCGGTCGCGGATGGTGCATGTATCATCATCCAGTGTATCAAAATCAATTGTAATGCAGTATGGTGTGCCGATCTGATCCTGCGAGTAATAGCGCTTGCCCACATTTCCCCTATCGTCCCAGGCAATCATATATTTGGAACGCAAATCATGGTAGATGTTCTGTGCTTTTTCTACGAGCTCGGGTTTGTTGCGCATCAAAGGGAACACTGCTGCTTTGTACGGCGCGAGTTGTGGCTTAAGATGGAGCACTTCCCGCTTATCATCCTGCTCGTAGACGCTGCAAAGGATTGCGAGCAAGGTGCGGTCCACGCCCAAGGAAGGCTCAATCACGTGCGGCCAGAACTCTTCTCCGGATACAGGATCGCGGTACTTGGTGTTTTGACCTGAATGTTTCTCGTGCGTCTTTAAATCAAAATCAGTTCGGTACGCAAGGCCATACAATTCATCTTTTCCAAATGGAAAATCAAATTCAAAATCAATAGTCTTTTTGGAATAATGCGCCAGCTTCTCTTTTGGCACCTCAAGCTCATGTACTTTATTTGGGTTGATGCCAACCAACTCAATCCATTTGTGCATAGCGGAAACCCACTCCTTAAATAACTGCTCCCAATCTTTGTCGTTCTTTGGAGCTGGAATAAAGTACTCAATTTCCATCTGCTCAAACTCGCGCGTGCGAAAGATAAAGTTCCCCGGTGTAATCTCGTTGCGAAACGCTTTTCCTATTTGCGCGATACCAAATGGCACTGTCTTGCGGCTTGTTTGTAATACATTTTTAAAATCCACAAAAATTGCTTGCGCGGTTTCGGGACGCAGATACACAAGGTTATCATCATTGGCAACCGGGCCAAGATGCGTCCTAAACATCATGTTAAACTGCTGGGCGGAAGTAAGCGCGCCGCCGCACTGTGGGCACTTAGATTCTTTGAGGTGGTCAGCCCGAAAACGCGAGTGGCACTTTTTGCATTCAACCATTGGATCATTAAATTCAGAAACATGGCCACTTGCCTCCCAGACCTTTGGATTCATAATTAAGGCCGCATCAATACCAACAATATCATCCCGCCTGCGCACAAACATATCCCACCACATGGATTTGATGTTGTTCTTAAGCTCCACCCCTAATGGGCCGTAATCCCAAGAATTAGCAAGTCCGCCGTACATCTCGGATCCAGGGTAAATAAATCCCCGCTGTTTTGCCAGAGAAATGATTTTTTCCATGAGGTCTTGTTTTGCCATAGTATGCAGATATAATAGCACACTGTACCCTAGTATGTCACCGGCTTTTTTGCTTACATTTTCCCCGAACTAATTTCGCTCCGCATGCGACGCATTAGTTCTAAATAAAAATCTACGTTATTGAGCGTTGCCAATCGGATGGCTAAGGGTTCTTGTGTTCTAAATAGATGATGCACATACGCTTTGGTGTATACTTTTAACTCTTTTATATGAGAGGCTGCATTGATAGGAGAAAAATCTTTTGCAAAACGCGCATTAGTAATTGAAGTAGATGTGTATTTGAAGCTAGACCCTTCGGCTCCGCTGGAGCTTCGCTCAGGGTGACGGTTATTCTTCCAAAAATATAATCTACCATGGCGGGCTTCGCGCGTAGGAATAACACAATCAAACATATCAATACCTTTTTTGACCGCCTCCACAATCTGTTCGGGGTAACCCATGCCCATTACATAGCGTGGCTTGTTTTGTGGTAGCTCGGGAACAACATAGGATAAAACTTCCAGTGCTTTCTCGAATGGTTCCCCCACTGCCAAACCGCCAATGGCATACCCATCAAAATTCATACCAACAAGCTCGCGCGCGGATTTAATGCGCAAATCGCGATGAACAGAGCCCTGAACAATAGCGAACAGCAATGCGCCATTAAGATTGCCGCGTCGCTTCGCTCCTCGCAATGACACGGCAGCCCACGCAGTGGTTAAGTCAACAGCTTTTTCTGCTTCCTTTCTGGTACATGGGTATGGCGGACATACATCAAGAATCATTCTAATATCAGACCCAATCACCTCTTGAATCTCAAGCGCTTTTTTTGGGGTAAACAAAAACTCCGTCCCATCGATATGTGAACGAAACCGAACACCATCCAGAAGAATCTTTCTAATTTTTGCGAGCGAAAAAACCTGGAATCCGCCAGAATCCGTGAGCAGGGGGCCGCTCCAATCCATAAACGTGTGCAATCCCCCTGCTTTTTTAAGAATGGAAAGCCCTGGGCGCAAAAGTTGGTGATACGTGTTGGAGAGAATAATCTGCGCTTTGAGCCGCCGAATATCATCTCCGGTTAAGGATTTTACTGCGCCCTTGGTTGCAATGGGCATAAAAAACGGCGTCTGGATTGAACCATGCGGCGTTTTTAAAACTCCGGTTCGAGCAAGTGACCGTTTCGATTGTTTTTTAATCTGAAACATTACTCAATACTGCCAAGCGTTACTGCGTTGCCAAAAAATTCCATTTCTTCACCAACCGCAGCATCCGTAACCTTAAAATCGCTTCGCTCCATAAGCTGAGTTGTGTTGGATAGCGCTGATGTCGGAGTAACGCCAACCTTAAACTGCACATCAAACGGCAACTCAAGAGCTGGAACATTAGAAGCTTTCCAGGTAACATTCCGTGTTGATGAATCAAAACTGATCTCGCCAACAGAAAGACTGGTATCATCCTTCCATGAAACAAAACTTGGCAGGCGGGCAACAAGCTGTAAATCTTTTAAGCCTGAAGTAGACGGGCCAATAGTCCACACCATACTATAGGTAGTTTCTTGCCCAATCTCTGGAGGGTTTGGCCCAGAACCAACAACCACACCCTCTGGACTCTTATAGCGGCCGGAAACAGCTAAACTGACATCAGCCAAAATAGCAATAATATTTTCCTCGCTCGCAACACTTACCTCTTGGTCTCCAAGCCCAGCCTTCACCTCAGCGCCTGCAACAAGCCGAGGCACGCCAGCAAATCCACGAGGAGGCCGTTTGCTTGTAGAAAAACTTAATGTAAGAGTTGTGCTTGCGTCTGAACGGAGCGAATCAAGCACGCTTGTGGTGGTTGCATCCCAAAACACGTTGCCAGATTCATAAAATCCGCTCGATTTAATGCTCAGCGAATCAGCATCCCACAAACTTTCATCCGGCAACTGCAATCGTATTACTACATTCCGCATCACGTATGTTCCTGTATTTTTAATGGTCAGCGTATAATCAATCCGCTCGCCCCATTGTAATTTTTTACCCTGTGCAGGGACCGAGTCAACAGCCACGGAAATAGAAGCATTCTGTATACTGATTTGTTTTTCTGATTCCACAATCGCGATAGAAGAATCCTTGCGCACAAGCTTTGCCTTGATAACAATGTTCTCTCCTACATCGGTGCCTACGGTACCAACAAGCGAAAGCTGATGCGCATCATTCGATTGAGAGAGCGATGAAAGCGGCCATCGGTATACCCCTTTGTCCGCGGGCGCGGGCGTAGTGCTTGAAACCGAGAACCCGCTTGGCACAGTGAGTTCTAAAAATGTGCTGTCTTCTGTATCTTTAATGAGCGTTGCGCCTGAAGCACGCACGGTAATGGTAACTTCAGCGCCGGAAGCCGCAACTGTTGGCGCGATTATATCAACAAGCACCGTGGGATCGCCTAGTACAAATATCTCCTGATGCGATACTGTATAGGTACTGGAGATTGATGTTGGGTGGAACGAAAGCGAAAATGGCAGCACCACTTGCGAACCTGCTCTGCCTCCGAACCGCGCAGAAAACGTAAAGTCAACGGATTTTCCCGATGCAACATTTCCAAGGTTCCAGGTATTGTTTGCTTCACTGGCTGCGGGAAAATCGGACAAAGCAAAATGAGCAACGCCAGCCTCCGGACTTTTGGATGTATCAGGCCAATTAATAAAAAGCTCTAAATCTTCAAGATCAACCTCCTCGTTATTACTGATCCGAAGCGTATAGCTCGTATTGTCTACAGTCTGCGGAGAATGCTCTCCGATAAGCTGGAACGCAATCCGATTGCCAGTAAAGCTGTCTGGTGTTCTGCCAAATAAATACATACCCCCAAGAACAACAGCAACAATGGCAAATAAAAACAACGCTAACCCCCATAGGTACAACGTGCGCCTACTGTTGTTTGACTTGTGATCGAACCTGCGCGGATTAAAATTGCCAGTTCCGTAGATGCTCCGCATGGCATTTGTTATATTTCGTTGTGCTACCATAGTGGTATTATATAGCTACTGTCTGAAAAAAGTCCCAACTTATAATTGGGTATTCAAATACATGGTTCCAAAATCGTTTTACAATGGTTTGGGCGTGTGCGTCAAGCGCATACTCTTCACTTGCAAGCTGTGCAAGCAATGCACCATCAACACTATCTGCAAACACATCAGCCGGCGCGCAGGCCTCGCAGAGCATGCCTCCGCCCTCGCAGCTGAACGCACCAGATGAAACTGGCGACTTGCAATGAATGCATCGACCGAGCTCGGGCGCAAATCCCATCTGTGAAATAAGATCCCAAACAAACCTTGACATAATCTCTGATTCTTCCCCATTCTTGTGAGCATGCTCCAATTGGAATAACACGCGATCTAATCCTTGGTAGAGGCCGTATTCGCGGGAAAATGGCCTCGTGGCTCGCTTAACAGCCTCTACACACACAGATGCTGCTGCGCTTTTCACCATATCTGAACGTATTATGGATCGTGGATCGCGGGTCCTGCTTCCAGCCAGTATATCCCATCTCCTGCCATTTGCAAGTAAAAGATCAGTTTTAATGAATGGTTCCAGGTGGCCGGCAAGTTTAGATTCAATTTTACGCACGCCCCGCGCTCGCGCCTCTATTTTCCCAAATGCATCCGAAAAAAAAGTAATGATCCGATCATGCTCGCGATAGGGGTACGAAGAAAGGACAATTGCTTTTATTTTATAGGTTGCCATGAGTCTACAGTGTAATGGTAATTTTTTCTCCGTTAATATCAAAAGTTTCTCCGTTGTTCTTTTTTTCAAGGAGTTCTTGCGCAATAACTGCTTTCTTTAATTCATCCGCGTACTCGTCAAACACTTTTTTGAGTTCAGATGAAGTAGTATGATAGGTCAGCGTGATTTTGTCGCCCGGCGTGAGGCCTTTCTTTTTGCGCATGCCATTGATAGTGCGCACAAGCTCACGCACATTTCCTTCTGTTTTAAGTTCAGAGGTAATTTCTGTATCAAGGCTAACACCGTGTTCGCTATTCTGTATAAAGGTAACATTTTTAACATTGAGCTCATCGCAAATAAGTTCTGAAAAATCATCGGAAAGCTTCGGTCCGCTCACGCGCGCCGAAGAAAGCGGCTGGCGAATTTTGATTCCAGCCTCAGCGCGAGCAGACAAGCCAAGCTCCACAATCTGCCGAACAGTATGCATTGTTGTGAGCACTGCTTCATCTGTTTTCTTACTGCTTGGCCATGCAGACAAATGCACCGACTCACTGTGGCCAAGCTCCTTCCATACGTGTTCAGTTGTAAATGGCATTACCGGCGCCGCAACTAACGAACACTGCTCCAAACACCATTTAAGCGTTTCTAAAGCCTCACTGTCACCATTTTTGATACGGTCACGGGAACGACGTAGATACCAGGTAGAAAGCTCATTGATATATTCCGCAATAGGCCTGGTTGCCTTATTTAAATCATAGCCCTCGTATGCTTCAGTAACCTCTGCGATCAATTGATTTGTTTTTGCGACAATCCAGCGGTCAAGCACATGCTTTTCGCCAGGCTTTGAAATAGTTGCATCCTTCGCATACATCTGATAGAACGACAGCACATTGTATATAATCAACAAAACTTTTTTAACGACCTCATCAACGCCTTTTTCTGTAAAATTAAAATCCTCTGCCCGTAGCACTGGAGAGGTGGCAAGATAGTAGCGCACTGCGTCCGCGCCATACTTCTTGAACATATCCATTGGGTCTGGATAGTTCTGTAAGCGCTTAGACATTTTTTTGCCGTCTTCCGCGAGCACCGTGCCGTTTACCACCACATTCTTAAACGCACCCTTACCGAAAAGCGCGCCCGCGAGCACATGCAGATAATAGAACCACGCGCGCGTTTGGTCCACGCCTTCCGCGATAAACAGAGCCGGAAAGGTATCTTTAAAATTATCCTTATTCTCGAATGGATAATGCTGTTGGCCATACGGCATGGAACCTGCCTCAAACCAGCAATCCAAAACATCTGGAATGCGCTTCATATTTCCTTTGCATTCTTTGCACGGGAATGTGATTGTATCAACAAAATGCTTATGCAGATCAGTAACTTTCTTGCCTGATACATCCTCCAATTCTTTAACCGAACCAATCACCTTGATATGTTTTTCATCTTTCTCGCACTTCCAAATCGGCAACACGCTCCCCCAGAACCGCTGGCGAGAAATTGACCAATCGCGGGCGCCAGCAAGCCATTGCCCGAACCTGCCTTCTTTGATGTGTTCCGGCATCCAGTTAATTTTTTCCGCATTCTTCAAAAGTTTTGGCTTGATTTTTTCCACGGCAACAAACCAGGAGCTGGTGGCGTAATTCAAAAGCGGCGAATCACAGCGCCAGCAATGCGGGTAGGAGTGCTTTATTTTTTGTTGAGTGAACCACAAGCCCTTTGCCTTGAGATATTTTATGATTGAAACATCTGTTGGTTCGGGATTTAATTCATCATGCGGAGTTGCATTTGGATTATCTTGATGCTTCACAAACCTGCCCGCAAAATCTTTTACTTCATTCTTGAACGTGCCATCCATATGAACATGCTGAACAAATGGAAGATGCTCTTTTTTGGACAGAGCATAATCATCCTCCCCGAACGCGGGAGCAATATGCACAATGCCGGTCCCCTCTTCGGTGTTCACGAAATCACCCGCATATACCTTGAACGCATTTTCACGATGCTCCAGTTTGTCGTTATCGTAGTACGGGAACAATGGTTTGTACGATAAGCCAATCAAATCCTTGCCTGACAGCTCGCCAATAACCTCATAGCCAGCATCTTTGAACACGTCAGCGAGCCTGTCTTTGGCTAAAACATATACTGCTTCATCAGCGAGATCCTTCGACTCCGCTCCGCTCCGCTCAGGATGACGGGTTAATGTTACTTTAACGTAATCAAGATCTTTTCCAACTGCCAAGGCCACATTGCCCGGCAGTGTCCATGGCGTAGTAGTCCATGCCAAAAGGTAGGTGCCAGGTTCATCAACTAATTCAAACTTTGCGATAACCGACAAATCCGTCACATCCTGGTACCCTTGCGCGACTTCGGATTGCGCGAGCGTTGTCTCGCAGCGTGGACAAATATGCATGGAGCGGTATGCCTCATACAACAAACCCTTATCGTGCAATTCTTTAAGCGCCCACCACACTGATTCCATGAACTCCGGATCCATGGTTTTATAATCATTATCAAAATCTACCCATCTGCCTAAATGGGTAATGACATTTTTCCACTCATCAACATACTTTAAAACTTTTGAGCGCGCGTCTTCGTTGAACTTGGAAACGCCATAGGCAATGATATCTTTTTTATGCTTAAATCCATGTTCTTTTTCCACGATATTTTCGATGGGCAGGCCATGGCAGTCCCAACCCCATCTGCGCTCCACGCGGAATCCCTGCATGGTAAAGTACCGTGGCACCATGTCTTTGATGAGCGATGCCACAATGTGCCCATAGTGCGGAGTTCCTGTGGCAAATGGCGGGCCATCATAAAAAGTATACTCACCCTTAGGAGCCTTTCGGTCTACGGATTTTCTAAATGTTCCGTCTTCTTGCCAAAAATCAAGGATTTTCTTCTCTATTTCTGATTGTTTCATAAGCGACGTAGAGCGAGCGCCATATAAAAATGCTTGCATTTTGATATGGCCGAGCCGAGGAGTTTATATCTACTGATATGGATTGAGTATACCAAAAAAAAGCCCCTATTTGCAACTAAATACGGGGTGATAAACGGCTAGTACCGGTCCTAGCCGTTTATGTGGGTTTGTAGTATAACCACAGCCTTATTCAGAGCCGGAACTTTTGGTTTAACGAACTATGTCACCCTAAATCCCACTGCCAAGCGTGGTAATTAATATAGACATACTTATTATAATTTGTTATTATCTTTTGTTATAATACACCTAATGCACTTTTCAAAACAAGCGGTGCTGAAGATGAATCTAGTGTTATTATGGATTTTGTTGAGCCTATGATAAAAGTACTACTTTATTATATTTTTACTAACGTGCCCCAGCCCCTTGAAGCTGTTAAAGAGCATACATATATATGTTCTGAGTTGGGTTTGCGAGGTAGAATTTTAATTAATAAAATTGGTATGAATGGCACTGTGGCAGGCGAAGAAGGGGCTATTTTGGAATATCGCAGACACATGGACGCACACCCGCTGTGGCAAGGGATCGATTTTAAAGAAAGCGTTGCAACGTTTATGCCTTTTCCAAAAATGAAAATTAAATATCGAAAAGAGATAATTGCTACTGGCATGCCCGATAGCTGTGATTTGAATAATTGTGCGAACCATGTGGACCGCGATACCTTTCACCAATGGTTAACAGAAGGGCGCGATATTGTTCTTTTTGATTTGCGCAATGATTATGAGTATGCGGTAGGTAGGTTTAAGAACGCAATCAGACCGCCTATGAAATATTTTCGTGATACAGTGGATTGCATAGAGTATTATACACAATGGAAAAATAAAACTGTGGTGATGTATTGCACTGGTGGTATTCGCTGTGAGCCAGGCTCAAGTTTGTTTCGAGCGGCTGGATTTGAGCAAAAAAATACGTACCAGCTTTTGGGTGGTATTGTAAAATACGCGGAAAAATATGGCAATGAAGGATTTTTTGAGGGTGCCTGCTACGTGTTTGATGATAGGCTTGTGGTGCCGGTTAATACCAGTAACACTCGTGTGATTGTGGGAAGATGTAGCCATTGTAATGAACCTACAGAACAGTTTCAAAATTGCGCGAACAAGTACTGTAATTTACATTTTTTGGGATGCGATGATTGTGTTAAAGAATACAAAAACACTTGTTCGTTGCCTTGCCAAAAGATAATACAAGATAACCAAAAATCAATTCGGCCTCATTTGAGATGTGCTCTATATAATAAATAAACAGCTCGTACCAGTACGAGCTGTTTAGCTCACCACCCCCACAGAGATCCTCATCACTCCCCCACCAACTTCTGTACCTGATCAATTTTTGCCTGTACGTCACTGCTGCCCGGATTAAGCCGCAACACATCTTTAAACTGCTCCAGCGCCTCAGGGTATTTTTTGAGCCTAAAATACGCAATGCCAAGCGAGTAGTGCGCATTTGAATGATTTGGCACAGCACGTATGACTTCTAAAAATTTCTCCGAAGATTTTTCAAACTCTCCCTCATTAAAATAGAGCCGGCCGATGTGGTAGGTAATTTCCGGACTTGCATTCTCCCATGCCGCAAGCTCACCCAAGGCAGCTGAAACACCCTCTTCTTCCTCTAAAAGAAACGCAAGCTCAAGACGAGCAGGGAGGAATGAGGGATACTTTAATAACACTTGCTTTAAACCTGCGGCTGCTTCAAACCGCAGCTCTCTGGCAGGTACATTTGCAGAAACTAATGTATCTGCCTGGTCGCGATAAAAACGCGCAATTGCCACCGCAAGCTGCGCATTGTTCGGCGCAATTTCGCGGGCAGCCTGGTACTCGCGGCGCGCAAAACTACTAGAGCCTTCGGCGTAT
>MOEI01000001.1:0-54807 GCA_001889965.1 bacterium CG10_46_32 | reverse complement strand
GCATCAATTGAAATTGAAGTTTCCAAAAGATCAAGAAACGCGCGCGCTTCCGAAAGCCGATAGAAAGGATTCCAAGAAGAAAGCGAAACAACTCGCTGCCATCCATCTGCGCGCGCACGGGCATCTATTTCGCTGGAAAGCTGGCTTGCGGTTTGCGAAGCGCGTACCATGCGCGCAGAGACAACCAAAAGCCCGACATACATACTCATGACAATCAGCATAACTACACCGAGCGACTGCAGCAGTGTTCGGCCTATTGTATACGGCACAGTGTGGGCGCTAGATTCAGATTCAGATCTTCGTGTGTGCCACAACACCATGGCACATGCAACAATCACCATACTGAACCAATACAGCACAAAAGAAAAAGGGGAAAACCAAAACCCAACCAAAAGCAAACAATAGGTAATTAGTAGGATAGCGCCAAGATACGCCCCTTCGGACATTGATCCTTCTTTAAACGCTTGTGTATTGTTGCGCCAAAAACGAATACCAAGCAAACAAACAATGCCAAAAAATAATAGCCACGAAAGCAGACCAACACTGCCCGTCTCAATATATATTTGAATATACGCATTCCCTATCACCGGCAATGCTCTAAGTGCGGTTTCAAGAGATCCAAAATCAATAAACGATGTGTCAGAAAAAATCGCATACTCATTTGAACTGCCTAACCCATTACCAAGCCACAAAAATTCTTGGCTCCAAGCAACTGCGCGAGAATCCGCATACGACAAAATAGAATCATGGGGAACGCTTGCGCCAGTGAATATCTTTATGGGAACAACTAAAAGCAACGCCGCAATGGCCCACACCTGCAAAGGGTAAATAAAATTACGCTGCCAAAGCTTTTTGCTGTAAATAACTTGAAAAAAAAGAAGCGCCGAAATGCCAGCAATCAACACAAGCCATACACTTGCGATATCCCACGCAAAAAGCACGAATACATGCAGTGCAATAGCTAAACTCCATAGAATCTTTATTGCTCGATTTTGAAAAATCGCAAACGAAACAATCAAAAAAGTATCTATGCTTAAGAGCAGCAGTACACCTTGGGCCTCTACCCATCCAAGAGCAGCATATCCCCCGCCGAACAAAAGCATGTATAGAATATATCCTGCTAATACGGTGCTCCCAAAAAATAAGCTCACCAGTACCTGCTTGGACGCGGCACTAGTGCCGCGTCCGTACAACATTGCAACAAGCCATACTACGCCAAACACTACGCCAAGCCAGGAGAGCGCAGAAGCAGATGCGCTCAATCCAAGCGCGCCCAAAACACCGCGCTGGCTGAACGATCCAATGCCAGACACAACAAGCACAACGAGCGCAAGCCGAACAACAACCCAGTACTCTCGCGCATCATACATTTTTTTTAAAAACTCGCGCCCAAAAAACAGGCGCCAAGAAAAAACAACCAACAGTGCGCCAGAAAACACAAGCCATACCACAGATCTCCCAAACCCGGCAAAACCGCCAAAATCCCAAACCCATGCAAGCACAAAAAATATGCCGCTCACCACGAGTATGTTTAATACGCGCACAAAAAAATTACCAGCATGTTGGCGAATATAAACACCGGAGGCAGATAGCACCTCCGGTTGCTCAAGCTTCTGGTATGGTTTTCTCCCTAGTTTGGCAATATCAAGCGCCATAAAAATCGTTTCAGCCAGCAAGGGCAACTCGTACGAATTACTGGCCAGCTTTGTAGCTGGCAATAGCCTGTGCCACGTTGGAATCTTCTTTTAGATCTTCTACAAACAATACCTGGTCGCGATTGATCACCATGGCATCGGTTGGGCCATGTAGTTCATTACCGAGTTTAACGAGCGAAAGCTCACCCTGAGGATTTGCCTGCTGCTCGCCTTCTGCAGTCTGCTGCAACGGACGTGTTACTTGAAGGTAGTAAATTTCTTTAAGCACAACCTCAACTCTGTTCTGTTTGGTAACTTGGCCAAAGTAGACTTGGCCGTTTGAAAGGAACACAGCCTGCCATGCTTCGTTATAGCCACTCAAACTTGTCTGCTTCATCCAAAAAAATCCAGCTGCCACCACCACAATAACTAAAAGAAACACTCCAAACGATGATCCTCCTCGCGCAGAACGTGCAATTGATAATTTTGAAGTGTTCGATTGCGGACGCGCGGACTCGGACGCATGTACTGTTGATTCTGACATATATTAATTACCTCCTTAATTAAAACTAATATTGATTAGTTTATTGTACTGCACTGCTTTTGTAGATGTCAATGATATGGGCTATACTTGAGTATATATGCATGGAAAACTCCTTGCCAAAAACAAGCAAGTATTCGCAGAATACGAAATATTGGACACTTTTGAAGCTGGCATGAAATTAACAGGCCCAGAAGTTAAATCAGTAAAAAGCGGCCAAATAAAGCTTTTAGGGTCTTTTGCGTCCCTAAACCCATCGAATGGCCTTTTGCGCCTTACTGGAGCCCATATCTCGCCCTACAAACCAGCTGCAGGCGCACAAATGAATTATGACCCCACGCGGCCACGAGTGCTCTTAATGAACAAAAAAGAAATCACCAGTCTTATAGGAAAACTTAAAGAAAAGCGCCTCAGCCTGGTTCCACTGTCCATCTATTCAAAATCAGGTATTATTAAGGTTGAACTTGGGTTGGTCCGTGGTAAAAAACAGTATGAAAAGCGCGAACAGCTTAAAAAGCGTGATATTGAACGGGACATTGGCCGGCGCTTGAAATCTTGACATTTTCCCCTAAATGCGGTACTTTTATGATTGTCCTACTGTCTTCTGCAAATTTTTTCTTGGGCTCTCGTATTCGAGAGTTAAGGAAAAATTTGAGAGGATGTTTACAATTTTGTGCTTGGGCTGAGCTACCGCTCAGTTAAGCACAAAATTGAAAGGAAGACGCTTGTGAAAGCTGGAGTATTCGGGCGTAGCCCGGATACGGAAGCTGAAACACGCGGCTGACGCCGAGGGGGTGCTCATACATCGAAAAATACGAACATTGTCATTTTGCAATCCGTCACTGCTTGATGTGACGTTAATACCTCAAGCACCATTCAAATGCAAACAGCATTGTAAGCAGAGTAAAGGCCGCGATCGCGCAAGCGTTCGCACCGAGCTTTGCGTCAGTTGTAGCCTAATTTAGACTGCAGCCGTCAGCACCCTAGGCCTGAATGGGGTGATCCTGGCGTCATACTTCAGGATGCAGCTAAAGTGAGCCTCGCGCTTTGGCCAAGACTATGAGGATAGTGGTACGCATGTTTTTCCTGTTCTAAGTGCGTGCCGCGAAACCATTAAACAGGATATGATTGTAGACTGATGGCTTTGCCTTATTTTCACGCGGGAGAATAGCCCGCCACCTCCACCATTACCCGCTCACTACTTACGTACGTAAATTATAATAATCAAACAAGATGCAAAGACGATCACCATCATTTTACCGAAAGCGCATAGCGCGCCAAGCAGCGCCCCTCTACCGCGCAAACGAGCGGATCCGCGTGCCGGTTGTTATGGTAATTGATGAAAACAAAAAATCGCTTGGGGAAATGGATACTAAAAAAGCACTTGCACTCGCACGCGAGCGAGAGCTTGATTTAGTGGAAGTCCAGCCAAAAGCAGTGCCTCCTATTTGTAAAATTTTAGATTTCGGACAATTCCAGTACGAACAGGAAAAAACACGTAGCAAACAAAAAGCTCGCCAGAAAAAAGTGGAAGTCAAAGCGGTTCGTATTTCTTTCCGAATCGGCGAACACGATCTTGCGATCAAGCGCAGCCAGGCTGAAAAATTTATAACACAAGGCAATAAAGTTAAAATCGACGTAGTCTTAAAAGGCCGTGAAAAAGGGTACGTAGAAGAAGCAAAAAAGAACATGGATGCGTTTGCCAAAAGCCTTGGCGAAGGTATCATCGTTGAACAGCCGTTTTCCAAGCAAGGAGGCCGGCTTTCCATGATTGTAGGTAAAAAAGCTTAGTATTGACACACATCAGGCTTTTTGGTAGCATGATGTGGTATTTGTTTTTACACATGCCAAAACTTAAAACACACAAAGCAGCGTCTAAACGTATCCTAACCACTAAGTCCGGCAAGCAGCTCAAGCGGACCGCGGGACAAGGCCATTTTAACGCGCGCGAACGCGGCAAAGTTAAAATGAACAAACGTCGAGATATGACACTGACGATCGCAAGCTCTAAGATGATTAAGACACTTTTACCATATGCCTAGAGTTAAACGTGGAGTAATGCATTCCAAGCGCCGACGAAATATCCTTGAAAAAACCAAGGGTTTTCAATGGGGCCGAAAAAAACTCATTAAAATCGCCAAAACCGCGATTGTTAAAGCAGGCGCTCACTCCCACCGCGACCGGCGCGTTAAAAAGCGCACTGCTCGCGCCTTGTGGAATATTAAAATCAACGCAGCAGCTCGGCTAAACGGAACCATCTACAGCAAGCTCATAAGCGGGCTTACTAAAAAGAATATCGCCATCGACCGAAAGATACTGGCAGACATGGCAGAGCATAATCCAAAAGCGTTCGCAGAAATCGTGAAAACAGCAACTACATAATTTCAAACTAAAAAAACAGCTCGCAGCTATCTGCGAGCTGTTTTGGTATACAAGAAACCCAGTAACTCTACCGCTTCCAAAGATACTTGGCCGCGCGCCACCCGTACTTTGCCGCAAGCAAAAGGATGAAGAAGTAAATTACAAACTGGGCAACCCGTAGGGCAATAGTAACCAAGTTAATGGTAACATCCTGCAAGATGCTGTTGAGGTCGCGGACAAACTGCTGTACTGCGCCTTTCCACGAATCCTTGATTTCTTTGCCATCAACATACTTGCTCTCGTAAATGCTTACATTAAAGAATGTATATGCAAGCCTATCAAGCTGATCTGCTTTGGAGCGCTCCAGCCTGTCCAGTTGCTCATTGATATTAATGCGCTCTTGAGTGAGGCGTTCAATAAGGTTAATTTTTGAATCAATAATTTTTGCAAGGCTTTCCACATCTTGTGCGCGGGTCGCGAGCGCTGAAATCTCATCATACGCGCTGACCGCGTTCGCGAGCGTCTCATCGATTGAAGCACGCTTTTTCTGCAACACCTCAACTTCGCTTGTGTAATCATCTATCTGACGCTTAATAGTATACGTGTTCTGCGTAAGATTTTCCGGGTTTAAACTGTTGACGATGCCGAGTATTTCATCAACATGACTGTTTTTTACCTTGAACGAATACGAGCATCCCCTATCATACTCATTTGAATTCTCAAAAATCACATAATCAAATGCTTTTAGGTCAGAAATTTTGGCGCAGGTTTCGTCCAACTTGCGAGTCTGGATGGACCCATAGTAATCAGTTACTTCGTATGCTTCCGCAGTATCCCCTGCCGGCGATCCAGGCTGGGGCGGAACAATGTTGCGCACAGAAAGGCTTTCTTTGCTTGAGACGCTGTCGTATGCAACCCCGCCTGTTCCATAGTACGCATCTTGCGGCATGAACCCTTGGTTGAGCGAACTAAACGAAGAGCCCACCACACGAAACATGAGCGCAAGCAGAATCAATAGCACCAATGCCAAGCCAGCCACCTTAAAAATGGTAGCTGTCTTGACGTCAAACTGTTTGAGAAATTCCATAATTCTTTATTGTTAATGGTTATTATTCTTTATCCGCAAACACCACCAGCCGCTTGGAATAGCCTTGAATGGCCTCGTCCCAAACTCCTTCGCAGGTCACCAAATTAAGATGCGCCTTCCCGTCACTTGAGAAAAAGACGTCAGTAGCGTCTGCATAGGGGTCATAGGTGCGAATCTCACGCACGACAAAAACAATAATTTCTCCTTTAGTATCGGTGACGTATATACTATCCCCTTTCTGCAGTGTATGTAACTTGTCAAATACGGATTTTCTACCGTCTTTCCATGGACCGTAGTGCCCAGCAACAACAGCACTTCCCACTTCTCCAGGCCGCGGACCGGGGCTAAACCACGCCACAGCAGCGGGATTTTTAGGCACATCCATGGCGCCGTCATCCGTAAGCCCCACAAATTCAAAGGCCGCATCGACACCGATATCAGGAATACTGATACGCGTCGGAGAACCGGCTGTCGCGCCAACAACAGCCGAAGCGCCAACAGCAGCAGATGAAGCCGAATTTTTAACAGACCCAAAAAGTTTTGCGAAAAAACCTTGGGTCGGCAAACCAAAAGCCAACAATATAATAACCACCGACGAAAGAGCAATCCCCGCGATACTCACCGCGAGTAATACCTGCTGTAATGAAGTTTTTGATTGCATACAAGAATAGGATTCCACCTGCGGCACGACAGAACAGAAAAGCCCCGCCGGAGCGGGGCCTTTCTGTTCTGTACTATGCTCTCCGTTTTCTGAAAACAATAAATGAAGCCGAAGCGGCTATAAGTATGCCCACAAATCCGGCAGCAGTACCCATATCCTCAGGATAACCCGTATTCGGTAGTTTTGGAACCACGGTATTCACAACGGGAGCAGCTGCATTCACAACAACAGTCACAATGGCGACATCTCTCGCGGTCAGACCATTGGCACTTCCAGTGGCCATGCCGGTGTTTGTTGTCGTTTGCGTAAGTTTTGATTGGCACGTGAAATTCCAGGTCTCGTTACTTTCAAGCAGGTTATTTTTATTACTGTCCCCCGGGTGTCCAGAGATGCGGCTTGGCAGGCCAGTACATTTATCATCAGCAATCGTGACGTCACTTAACGGTTCCGTGCCGGGGTTAGTTACGATGTAGGTGTAAGTAACCATTCCTTCTCCGGCGGGGAGTACTAATGGGCTTGGAATTTTTGTTACATGGATTAGTGGTGGTACAATCGGCTCGCCGACTATCACCGTAGCGCTTGCAATATCAACGTCGCTGATGCCATTGGCCCAGCCTGTGGCAGTGATAATATTAGTGTGTGTCTCGACTAGTATGGTAGAACAGCGATAGAGCCACGTTTCATTCACCTCAAGCGTCGCATTGGCATTGCTATCGCCAGAAACCAGATTAATCGGGCTGCACGTATCACCGACCATGGTTATATTGGTCACTGGAACTGTTCCCGTATTACGCAGGGTGTAGGTGTATGTCACTGGACCAGGGCCAGCCGGCAGGGCTAACGGACTTGGTACCTTAACTATATCAATAAGGGGCGGCACAGGCGGAACTACTATAGGCGCACCAATGTCGTTATTAGTGATGATACAAATCTTATTATCACCCGGAGAAAGGCCTATGTGGCCAGTTGAATCGCAATCACCGGAAAATGTCTTCGTGTAGTTGGCATCACCGGTTTCAGTCACAACATAAGCGGCAGCCGGCGCTGGGAAGATATTGGTCACGCCAGAAACGACCGATGTTGTGTTGACGAATAGTGAAAAGTCGGCGATGGTCTTGGTTCGGCCATTATCATTGATAATTACTTTAGCGACAGTAATTGTTGCTTTATTTTTACCACCAGTACCTCCATCGGGTGTAAAAGTATTAGTAAAAATACAGGTCTTAACGTCACCGGACGCCAGCGTGACAGTACCGTTCGTAGCGCAATCACCGCTAATAGTGGTTATATATTGAGTATGTACGTCTTCACTGACCACATAGGTACCCGCAACCAGCGAATAAGATCTTCCGGGAGACACGACTCCTACTGCCGGACTTCCAGTAACATCGGTTCCGGAAAGTTTTACATGCGGATTAAAGTCAGAAACCACCGCCGTACCGCCGTAGTAATTTGCCACCTGCGTTACGACACGAAGCGTAGCAAGAGATGAAGCAGAGGGAACCGCAATAGTAATCGAATCAGTGGTGACATCTCTGCCAAATGCCAGCACTCTTCCTAGTATATTTGCAAAATGCCCGATGGTGACATCAAAAGCAGCGCCAGAATTCTGCAAAATATTCCCCACAAACGAAGGAGTGGTTGAAGTTGCGGTTTGCGCCCCGATATTGGTGGCGCCACCCGGGGCCCAAAATACGTCAGAAGCGCTTGCGCCATTAGTGAGCACTACAAACGAGTCAGTCCCGGTAGTAATTGCTCCGCCTGACTTGAAGATGTACGTTCCAGCACCATCTAAGGTCACTGTCGTGCCTGACGTTATACCCATAGTGCCGCTGCTGGAATAACAACCAGGAGTATAGGTTCCAGTCAAATGGCCTACAACACTGTTTATATTAATGTTAACGCCAAGATCATTACAGCTGTCAGCAACTTGCGCGTTCAGATCGGCCAAGGCGCTGGATTGGTCTGTTCCTCTGGCGGGCGCGCAAGGCGTAACTGTCGCGCCGCTAATTGATACCGGCACTGCTGCGCCAGGCCCCGTAGTGTAGCAAAGATCTCCTGTAATGTCAGTTAGTGTGCCCGTATTAATAGAGTTCGTGTACGTGCTGGAAATAATTCCATAGGTGCTGCTGTCTCCAATGTCAGGCGACGTTGCCGCAGATGCGGGAGTTGAACCAATAAAACCCAACATACCAACCGCCAAAGCAAAAACAAGCGTAGTTATTGTTAAACTCTTGTACAGATTTTTACGCATTTGCTTGGTTTATTTGATTAAATTAGTTTAAGACCAAATTACCCGCTTTTTCCGAGCTACTAAGAAAAATGAAAGTAGGGCGCCAAAAATACCAATTGGAATAACAACATTCCATGGGGCGCTACTACTGACACTAGAGTCAAAGCCTGCATTTGGTAAACTAGGTGTCGGTGTCGGTGTCGGTGTCGGCTGGGTAACAGCAACCACCGCACTGTCTGACGCGCCAGCACAGTTCACTGAATATGTTGTATTTGATGTCGGTGAAACACTGATACTCCCTGAAACAGCATTTCCTGTTGAAAAGTTAGTACCAGAACAACTTGCCGCATTTGAGCTTGACCAGGACAGTGTTGATGAATTACCACTTATGATTGAGGTTGGATTTGCTGAAATTGTTGCAGTCGGAGTCGGAGTCGAACCGGCAGGAACCGAAACGCTATTTGCGTCAAGCGTAACTGCGGTCTGTGAAAGTGCCCTGCCATTTAGTGTTGCGCCGGTATTTAATATAATTGCTGTTTGGCCCAATATATTTCCGTTGAAGACAGAGTTTGTCCCGAGTGTTGTTTGGCCAGCGACCTGCCAGAAGATATTAGAAGCCTGTGCGCCGCCAGAGAGGACAACGCTTGTAGTAGAACTTATGGTGAGATCTTGTGCTATCTGGAAAATCCAGACATCATTTGCGCCACCAGAGAGAGTAACATTCGTTGGTATTGTCACGCCAGTGCTCCATTTATACAGTCCTGAGACAAGTGTCATTCCGCCAATGTTTCCAGCGCCTAATTCAGTCGAAGTCGGGCTTGTTCTTCCGGCGGCACTGTGTATGCGGCTTCCATATTACTTACCGCTGTAGTCATTTTAGCTGGCGTAGGAGCCGTATAGTCAGCTGCATATGCTTTTCCGGTTACCAGAGCTGATGTCGAAAAGGTATTTGAGGAGTCCATTGTTAATCCAAATCCGGTCATAGCAGTCGCAGCTATTGGACTTACTCCAATATCCCCGGTAATTGAGGTGGATCCAGTGGTTGAGATTCCTGATTTTGCCAAAACAACAAAATCACCCGCTGATCCGAGATTTACTGCTGCCGGGCCGGCCGCAAACGTAGCAATTGGCGAAACGACAAATACCAAGAAAACTGCCAACGCAGCTACTATTAAAATTTTATTAATTTTTTCCATACATTTAATTTATGTATTATTGAGTTAAATTTCTTAATTTATTTTATAAAATTTTAGAATACTGTAAGAATACTAAGTATATTCAAAAATTTATCATCATCACTATCATAGCATATTATGCTATATCATAAAATATAATTATCCACAAAATAGGTTCTAGCAAAACTGATAATGACTACGAACTTGCCATTGACCTATAGAAACCCTTTGAAATACTACAAAACTCAAACACCCAAAACAAAGACCCACGGCTTACACCGAGGTCCTTCGCTCCTGGCGGGGACGACCGGGCTCGAACCGGCGACCTTCTGCGTGACAGGCAGACGCTCTAACCAACTGAGCTACGCCCCCGTGCGGCGCCAGCCGCGGTAAAACGGCTAACAAAAAAAGCATACCAGAATCTCCCAAAAAATCAATACCCGCGATGGACAAAAATACGATAAAATGCTATTTTTAGCGTATCAACTTACTTTACGAGGAGGTATTCTGGAGTAGGCACAATAGAATTTCTATTTACTAAACATTTTTTAATTAAATACTCCTCTCCGGTATTCTTAAAAATATACAACCAGTCATAGGCATTATTCTTTGTTTTTTTGACAACATATCCTTTTGAGTTAGAATGTATTCTGCGAAGTGCGATTTGTCGCGTGCTTGAATATCTAACTTGCACGCGTGCAAGTATGTTTCCAGTATCAACGACCAAATCATACGCGGCAGATTCAGTAAATGGTATGGCCACATCATAGCCCATTGAAGTAAATCGAGCTATTGCGTTTGATGTCGCGATATCACCTTTTCGTTGGGTAGTTCTCATATATATATAATTATAGCAGTATTGCATACTGCTATGCAAGTCTGGTGGGGTGTCCGAGTGGTTTAAGGAGCTGGTCTTGAAAACCAGTAGGGCCGCAATGTCCTCGTGGGTTCGAATCCCACCCCCACCGCCAGTCCATAGCTCTGAATTCAGAGCTATGGACTGTAACACATATAATGAAAGAATGGCAGTTAAAAAGCCGAACAATAAAGCAGCGCACACAGTGCCGACGGATTTGCGAAAAGCCCTTATTTCCACACCACAAGCACGAGCAACATGGGAGGATATTACGCCGCTCGCACGCAATGAATGGATCTGCTGGGTTACCTCAGGCAAAAAAGAAGAAACGCGAAGCATCCGCATCCAGAAGGCACTCTCGAAACTAACAGATGGAATGCGGCGGCCGTGTTGTTGGGCCGGGTGTCCCCATCGCTAATATAATCGGAAACTCGGAGACCCATCCCGCTCTTGTACTCGAATAATTCTAAGTAAGCACTAACAGTATGAAAATGTTGCTATGGCTTACGAACAATTGGCTTCACAAGAAACAGTTGAAAAACCACGGCAGCAGTCCGCGCAAACGGCATTATGCAAAATAAAAACTACATCGGTTCAATCATTGTCTGGACTTTGGCGCTTGTGCCGGTTGTTTTGTGGTTCGCAGCACCATTAGGCTCGGGACGCTTTAGCGCAACCTCTATTGCCCTTACCAGCCTAGGACAGCTTACTGCCCTGGTAGGCACATGCCTGTTTGCGCTTAATTTGGTATTGTCCGCACGCCTGAAATTCGTGGCAAACCTCTTTAAAAGTCTGAACATCATGTACCTGCGCCACGCGAACTTCGGCAAGTATGCAGTGGTTCTACTCCTGTTCCATCCCCTACTGCTTTTGGGAACCTATTCAGGCGGCTCACTAGGGAGTGCGGTGCAGTTTTTACTGCCGAGTAGAGACTGGCCCACGAACTTCGGATTTTTGAGCTTGGCGCTCTTGGTGGTGCTGGTCGTGCTTACCTTGTACTTGCGCCCCAAGTATCATATTTGGAAGTGGACGCACAAATGTATGGGGCTCGCGTTCTTCCTGGGCGCCTTGCACGCATGGCTCATACCGAGCACTATGGGTACATACCTGCCGTTGCGCTACTATGTGCTTGGGCTCTCGTTTTTGGGGCTTACGGCATACGTGTACCACACTATCCTGGGACGCTTCCTGGTGCCACATACTACCTACATGGTGTCCAATGTGGAGGTGCTTAACAATAGAGCAACGCATGTCACCATGAAACCCGCGGGCAAAGCCATCCGCTTTGAGCCCGGGCAGTTTATGTTTGTATCGTTTGATGATGCGAATGTGGGCTCGGAGTCTCATCCATTCAGCATTACCGCGGGTCCAAACGAAGACCTTTCTATAACCGCCAAAAAACTCGGTGATTACACAGAAAAGCTGCCAGAACTCAAGGTGGGTGCACGAGTGCGTGTTGAGGGCCCGTTTGGCGCGTTCTCCCATACCCGCGCCGAACACAGCCGACAGGTCTGGATTGCCGGGGGTATTGGCATTACTCCGTTCGTCTCAATGGCAAAAGCCCTGGCGCGCGACCCCAAATACCGCGTGATGCTCTATTATGCTGTGCACAACAAGCAGGAGGCTGTGTACTATGATGAATTGAAAAAACTCGCGGATTCCTCGGGCGGCGCGCTTGCACTTGAGCTTTTCTGCTCGGATGAGCAAGGTAAAATTGACGCGAGCTACATCAGCGCCAAAAACAGCGATCTAAAAAATGCTGATGTGTTCTTGTGTGCTCCGCCAAGCATGATCCACGCCCTTAAAGCGCAATTCCTTGCACTGGGCATACCCCAAAGCCAATTGCATTCCGAGGAGTTTAGTCTCTAAATCGTATGAAACAACAAAACAGCGAATCAACCCGCGAAAAAATCCCGGCACTATATCCTCCCAAACTGCAGGCCGGTGACGAAATGCGAATTATCGCGCCATCCCGCTCTTTGGGCATTATCGGGCAAGACACACAGCACATCGCCAACAAGCGGCTTGCTGATGTAGGACTCAAAATAACATTTGGAAAACACGTGCAAGAAACTGATGCGTTCAATTCCTCAAGCATAGAATCACGCCTGGAAGACATGCACGATGCGTTTCGCGACAAAAACGTAAAAGCAGTGCTCACAGTCATTGGCGGATTTAATAGCAACCAACTGCTGAAATACCTTGATTGGGATTTGATACAGAACAATCCAAAAATATTCTGCGGTTACTCGGACATAACAGCGCTCAACAATGCGATGTTCACAAAAACAGGGCTTGTGTCCTACTCCGGCCCGCACTATTCAACATTCGGCCAGGAGTTGTATTTTGATTATACGCTGAACTACTTTAAACAATGCCTGTTCTCGGATGACCCTATCACCATAGAACCCAGCGGCCAGTGGAGCGATGATGAATGGTACAAAAACCAACAAAACAGGTCGCTGATCCCGAACCAAGGTTTTTTGGCGATCAACAACGGCGTGGCCTCGGGTACTCTGCTCGGCGCCAATATAGGCACACTCAACCTTCTCCAGGGAACCGAATACTTTCCTAATCTTAAAAATTCAATCCTGTTCTTAGAAGATGATAGCGAATCTCTGGCGCATACGTTTGACCGCGATTTGCAATCCCTCATCCATCTCCCTGGCTTTAGCGGCGTAAAAGGAATTATTATTGGCAGATTCCAAAAAGCAAGCCATACCACTAACGAACTACTTGCAAAAATAATTAAAACAAAAAAAGAACTAGCCGCGCTGCCGGTTATTGCAGGAGTTGATTTTGGGCATACGGATCCTAAAATCACTTTCCCCGTCGGCGGCGAAGTAATACTCACGGCCCAGGAAGGTACTATTGCGCTTGTACTGACAAAACACTAAAAAGAAAAATTTGACAAGGTGATACACTTTTGATACACTACATGCATCATTATTTTATCCATTTGTATGCCTACAACCAAAACAAGAATCAACATCAGCCTGTCTAGTGCAATGGAAAAAGCACTCACCACACTTGCGAGGCGCGACAACATCCCGCAGGCAACCAAAGCGGTCCGACTACTGGAGACCGCCATTGAGCTTGAGGAGGATCAGGTCTGGGATGCGCTTGCCAAAAAACGGGACACAAAGGGCGCGCGGTTTGTCTCGCACGAGAGCGCCTGGGCGTAATGTATACAGTCACCTACCACTATCTCGTGAAGCGCGATGACATTCCAGCGCTCCCCAACGAGTGGAAACAAAAAATCCGCAGCGCAATTGAAGAGCGTCTCGCCACACACCCAGACCTCTATGGAAAGCCGCTCCGCCGCTCACTAAAGGGGTACCGAAAGCTCCGGGTGGGAGATTATAGAGTACTATTTAGTATTAAAAAAAAGACAATCAAAATCCTCATCATCAAGCACCGTAGCGCTGTATACATACAAGCTGAAAAAAGAATATAAAAGAACACGTATGGCAAACAATACCCCCCACAAACAAACGAAGAATGGAAACAAAAATTGACCCCCGAACAAAAATCGGTACTGCATCAATTCTGCATGCTTGAATTTTAAGCCAAAAAACTAATTATGAATGCATTATGGTTTATGCTTCGCGGACAAGGTCTTTAACACCATAACCAACGAGCCGACCGCAAGCAGGATACTCACTAAAAATGGTAGTCGGATTGCGCCGACCATTGCCGCAGGATTAATCCTGAATGATTCAACAATCATTCTGCCAGCGGAATATAATCCAAGATACAGCCAAAAAACTAAGCCGTCTGGCCTTTTTTGTTTTTTGAAAATGAGGAGAAGTATGCAAAAAATCGTAATATTAATAAGGGATTCATACAAAAAAGTAGGATGAAAATAGTGATACTGCTCGTACCCCAGAGGGCGGTTAATTGGATTGATAGGTATGCCCCACAAAGCATCCGTAGGACCACCAAAAAGCTCCTGGTTGAAGTAATTACCCCATCTGCCTATTGCCTGACCTAAAATAGCAGGAAGCACGAATAAATCCGCGAGTTTCCAAATATTGAAGTGCTCTTTTTTGGCGTAATACGCAACAACGCAAATCGCGCCAAGCATAGCGCCATGAATAGCTAACCCGCCGTTCCATACCGCAAAAATCTGTTCGGGGTTAACGCTATAAAATTGCCACTCTGTAAGCACGTGATATATGCGGCTGCCCATAAAACCACCGATGAGCGCATTAATGTACAATGATCCAACCATCTCAGCCGACAAACCAGCTCGTTTAGAAAGCTTACCAGTAAGCCAGTAGCCGATTAAAATCCCGAGAACCAAAAACAATCCGTACCAATGCACGCCAAAGGAGCCGATACTAAATACAATTGGATGCGGATTAAAAGTATGAAGAAACATTTGCATCTATGTTAGGCGAGCGAATTGCGAGGCTTTACACCGCGGACAAGCACGTCAAGAATATTCTGCGTTGCAATCTCCCCCATTTGTTTTCTGGCTTCTATTGTTGCAGATGCAGTATGCGGAGTGACCACCACATTGGTAAGCTTGGCAAGCCCAGGCGCCATTTTTGGCTCAAACTCAAATACATCTAATCCAGCTCCGGCGATTTTTTTCGCTTTCAAGGCTGTTACTAATGCTTTCTCGTCAATCACTGGCCCGCGTGAGGTATTCACCAATACTGCGGTTGGTTTCATTTGGTTTAACTCTTTTGCACCGATTAAATGTCGCGTAGAAGAAAGTAGTGGAACATGGATAGATAGTGCGTCTGATTTTTTAAGTACATCAGAAAGTGACACGCGCTTTGCGCCGTACTCTTTCTCAATCTGCCGATTTGGAACAACATCATGGTACACAATATCCATACCAAATCCAGCTTTCGCAATCTTAACAAGGATTGAACCAATTCTTCCTGCCCCAACAATGCCAAGCGTTTTCCCGCTCACATTATTTCCGAGCAAAAAGTTTGGATCCCATGCCTTGTACTTTCCACTGCGCATAAAGCGATCGCCCTCAAGTATTTTTTTAGAGAGCATTAAAATCAAGGCCATGGCATGCTCAGAAACGCTTATCCCTAAATCTCCCGGAGTATTGGTAGCATAGACTCCTGCTTTTTGAACAGCTTTTAAATCTATATTATCGTAGCCAACTGCATAGTTTGCGACAATTTTAAGATTCGGCAGAGCACGGAGCAATGCTGCGTTCACACGGTCCTCAACATGCGTAATAATAGCATCTGCATGTTTTGCTTTTTGTAAAAGTGCAGAACGAGAAAACGAAGCATTTTTTGCGAGCATTACTACTTGGCAATGCTTATAGAGCTCTTCTAATCCTTCTTTTGGAAGATTATGTGCTGCGACAACAAGTGATTTTTTCATAGGTATTGGTTTACGTTTTTAAGGTGTGCAGGGGGTGTGCATTTTGAGACGAAAATGCATGAGCGAAGCTCCCTTCGGAGTCGAAAAATGCACACCCCCGAACACTGTTCTTATGCTTTATTACTAGATCCAAGTAACTTAATTTTCCAACGGATGGTGGCGACCATTTCGTCATACGCGGAAGCAAGAATCTTTCGGGGATCAAACTCACCCGGCTCTTGCGTAAGAATTTTACGGACTCCGGCGGTAAACGCGAGCCGCAAATCCGTATCTGTATTTACCTTGCAAATGCCATTTTTAACCGCTTCTTTAAGATCACCATCTGAAACTCCTACTGGTGTTCCAAGTTTTCCTCCATGTTTTTCTATTTGTTTAACCAAATCCTTTGGCACGCTCGAGGCGCCGTGCAGCGCTAAAGGAACTTTTACCAATGCCTTGATCTCTTTGAGCCGCGAAATATCCAAATGAGATCGCCCGGAAAACTTATACGCTCCATGCAGTGTGCCAATGGCAATGGCCAAAAAATCACATCTGGTGCGCTTGGTAAATTCAAGAGCCTGCTTTGGGTTGGTTAAGTGCGCATCTCGTTCTTTAACACTCACAAAATCCTCAATACCAGCAATGGCCCCAAGTTCTGCTTCTACACTGACATTTTTCTCGTGCGCAAGTTTAACGATTCCGCTTGTGATCTCTATATTCTTCTCAAATGGATTGCTTGAGCCGTCGTACATTACAGATTGGTACCCCGCTGCAATAGCGACTTTTACAACCTCGGGGTGCTTGCCGTGGTCCAAATGGATTGCCACGGGAACTTTGGATGTTAGTGCAAGTTGACGGCCGATTGCAAGCAGCATATCCATGCCCGCGTACTCGAGCGACCCTTCGGAAGTTTGACAAATAACCGGAGCTTTTTCGCGCTCTGCTGCCTCCATAACCGCGTGGCTGATTTCCATATTATTGATATTGAACGCGCCAACTGCGTATCCTTGTTTTTGGGCTTTGAGTAGTATTTTTTTTGTTGGAGTTAACATAATGAAATGACAAATATTAAAATTCAAATATCAAATAAAGATCAAAATCCTAAATTCAAAAATCAAAAAATTTTGACCTTTTGTCATTTGATATTCATTTGGAATTTGGGCTTTGTTATTGAGCATTTTAACTGCTATTTTACTTTTATTACATCCAATACGTTACTCACTATCTTCTCCATAGTCATGCCGTACTTGGAGAGCAATTCAGCAGGCTCCCCTGATTCGCCGAACGAGTCCGGCATGCCTACAAATCGAATGGGCACTGGCACGTGTTCTGCCAAGCATTCCGCAATGGCACCACCTAACCCTCCATGGATTTGATGTTCTTCCACGGTTACCACGACCCCTGTTTTTTGCGCTGAAGTCGTGATGGTTTTTACATCCAAAGGCTTAATAGTATGACAATTAATAACTTCTGCTTTTATCTTATGCTTTTTTTTGAGCTCTTCTGCAGCCACAAGCGCTGTGTATACTAATGGGCCGCACGCAATAATACTTATGTCTGTACCACTGGCAAGCACCTGTGCAACGCCGATTTCAAAAGGAGATTTTTCCGTGGTAAATACTTCGGACTCTGCGCGGCCTAAGCGTATATATGCAGGGCCTTCCATCTGTGCCATGGCAATGGTGGCTTTTTTTGCTTCAATCGCGTCTGCGGGCGCAATAACTGTCATATTGGGCAACACGCGCGTGATGGCAATATCCTCCAAAGCCTGATGCGTTGCTCCGTCTGGACCTACAGAAAGGCCAGTGTGCCCACCTGCGATTTTTACGTTCGCGCGAGTGTAGCAAATAGAAACACGGATTTGATCCCAATTCCTACCCGGCGAAAATACAGCATAGGACGACATAAACGGCACGTACCCGGTTAAGGCGATGCCAGCTGCCAAGCCTGCCAAATTCTGCTCTGCGACCCCTACTTCCACAAATCGCTCCGGGTACTCGTTTGCAAATCCCTGTGAACGAGTTGATTCGGCTAAGTCCGCACACAACACTACTACCTTAGGATTTTTTCTACCTAATACAAGCAACCCCTCTCCATACCCATCGCGGGTTGGAATCATGCGGATCTTTTTTGAAAAAAGATTTTTAACTAATTTTTGCTTCGCGCTTATTTTCATATATGCGATATTTGACGTCATGCTGAACTTGTTTCAGCATCATTTTTCCACAAGCAGATCCTGAAATAAATTCAGGATGACGAAACTGTACTATTCGGAATCAATCACTGATATTTTGCCGCCCATGGTGCGCAGCTGACGCAACGCAACTCTCGCTTCGGCACCCTTTGGAGACTTGCCGTGCCATTGATATTTTCCTTCCATAAATTTTACACCCTTACCTGGAATGGTGTGACAAATAATACACACTGGTCGCTCCACGATTGCCTTTGCTTGGTTGCATGCGTCAACTACCTCTTTAATGTTATGGCCATCAACTTCGATTACGTGCCAGTTAAATGCTTCATACTTCGCGCGTATAGAATCCAAAGGCATCACCTCCTCGGTTGCACCGTCTATCTGGATATTGTTGCGATCCATGAGCATAGTAAGGTTCGGTAATCGGTGCTTGGCTGCAAACATAACTGCCTCCCATGTCTGTCCTTCGTTCTGCTCTCCATCGCTTGAAATGACATACACCTGCTGGTTTGATTTTGCAAAATGACGCAAACTATATGCCATACCAACCGCGACTGATACACCTTGCCCTAATGGGCCTGCTGTGTTCTCGATGCCTGCAATGGAATGATACTCCGGATGCCCTTGCAGCGGACTTCCCAGCTTGCGCAGCGTCCAGAGCTCGCGCTTTGGAAAGTACCCTGCCTCAGCCAATGTTGCATACCATACCGGAACAATATGCCCAGCTGATAGGATGACGCGATCCCTATCGCGCCAATGTGGCCGCTTTGGGTCGTGACGCAACACATTAAAATACAACGCAGTAAATACATCTGCCATGCCTAACGGCCCGGCGCTGTGCCCGGAACCCGCTTTTTCCAAAGACTTAATAATATTCTCGCGGATTTCGTTGGAAATTTTGTAGAGTTCTTTTATTTCGGTTACTGGCTTTGGCATAGCGTATGTACTGCTTTTTTTATGTCTGATTCTTCAAAAATATAGCTTCCACTAACAAGCACATTCGCACCTGCTTCAATGAGGCTTGGCGCTACGATTGGTCGCACGCCGCCATCAACCCCAATGTTCACGGTTTTGCTGTGTTCTCTGAGCTCTTTAACGCGCTCAATAACGCGAGGATTAAATTCTCTTTTTTGCGCGCCCGGCAACACACCCATCAAAAGCGCCACATCAACCAACTCAAGCACGTCATACACCATGGTAACAGGAGTTTCAATATTGAGCGCAATGCCCACTTCTTTTCCGGTTTCTTTGATAATCTTGATAGTACGTAAAACATCGTAGGTTGCTTCATGGTGGAATGTGATACGGAACACATTCTCTTGGTTCCATTCGGAAATTAAAAGCTCCGGCTTTTCGGCCATCAAATGCACGTCAAACATAATCTCATTACCAAGCTCAAAAAGCTTTGATGCCTCGTTCCAGGATTTTTCCGGAACAAACACGCCGTCTGCAATATCAAGCTGGGCGCGTGGCACAACTCCGCGCAATAGTGCACATTTTTCTTGAACCTTCTCAAATGTTTTTTCTAAAATTGCGGGAAGTACTTCTACCATATTACTTCTCCAATTTCTTTATCTTTTTAATTCTGCGCATATGTCGCTCGGCTTTGGAAGTTTTTTCCAACACATATGCATCCACCGAAGCAAGCGCGAGCTGTTCTGTAATATCACGGCCTGGCAATGTTAATATATTCGCATCATCATCCTGGGCTGCCTTTTTTGCGCTGTATGAATCCCATGCAACCGCAGCTCGTATGCCTTTGATCTTATTGGCAGTTATTGCCATGCCATTGCCGGTTCCGCACACCAAAATTCCCCGTGCCTTTGGGCTAGCCGCAACCTTTTTTGCGACCGTGGAGGCAATGTCCGGATAATCATCATTCTTATCATACTCAAACGCGCCCAAATCCGCATAGCGGGCGTGGGCCTTTTCCAGGTGCGCTTTTATTTTTTCCTTAAGCAAAAATCCTGCGTGGTCAGCTCCTAAATAAATCATATGCTTTTTGTGCGTCTTGTATATCTTTTTTAATCAACTGTTTGAGTTCATCTTTGTCTACCACGGTGACTGCCGGGCGGATGCGCTGAATCACTTCTACAGACACCTGCTCCCCGTACACGTCGCCGCTGAAATCCAGAAGTGAAATCTCACATACCGGATCCATTTCAATAAAGAGGGATCGCACTCCCCAGAACAAGGCTCCGCAATACGCTTCTCCGCGAACCATGGCACAAACGGCATACACGCCATATTCCTTGAATGCGGCCCGCACTGCATCAGTCACTGCAAGGTTTACCGTAGGATATCCGATTGAACGTCCGTGTTTTGATCCATGTACGACCCTACTGGTAACGGTCATAATTCCGGACCTTCAACTACAGCAACAGGCGCGAGAACGCGAGCCTCACGCGATATGGTTAGTATAACTGAAATAAGGACAAGAGCGCCAATCCACTGAGTCATTGATAAGCTATTTTTGAAAAAAATCAAATCAACAAAAACCGCGGATACAGGCCAGGCAAGTTCCAACATTGTAGACATTCGAGCTGGCACGTGCGAAAGGCCTTTATAGTAGATAAGAAGAGCAACCATTCCGGTTGAGAATACGATTGCAATAACATACCACCATTGGGTACCAGACAGCTGGCCTATGGTATGCAAATCACCGGTTGAATATAAAAAAAGAAAAGCAAACACACTGGTGAGGGCGAACCGTAAGCCTGAAAGCGAAACAAAAGAAAGGTGCGAAAGCGCGTAGCGGCCAAGAACGGTGGATGCTCCCCATGCAAACGCCGCGCAAACAGCGAGCAATGCAGCTACCACGGTGCCCGCGCCAGTGGAAAAATTTGGGGAGAGTTCAGGAAACGAAACAACATACGCGGCAACAAATGCTACAATCGCTAATCCAATAAACCGCTTGGTAATACGCTCCTTAAGCAATATACCAGCCAAGGTAATTGCAAAAATAGGCTGCAGTTGCTGAAGCAATACAACTACAGAAAACTGGATGTAATTTACTTTGCCCAAGGCCGCGGTATATGCGATAGTGCCAATGGTCCCACCCAAAAGCGCAATAGCGACAACCGAATACCAGGTACGAGATGAAAGTGTAAGCCAATGTTTAAACTCTTTAATAAGAAACGGCGCAAGAACAACAAGCCCCAGCACATGCTCTAGTAGAACAATTGATGCCGCAGGCATGCTGTATAAATTTCTGCGCAAAAGCCCATCTAAGCTCCATAAAAGCGCGGCAAAAATAATGAGGTATGGCGCGTATTTTTTCATACTACTTTTTTGTTATGATGCCAATAATAATCTGCCGAAGCACGTCCTCGGGTATCACACCGGCAACACGAACGCCATTAATAAACCAGGTTGGTGTTCCAATGACTCCGGCGGCTTGGCCAGCTGCGATATCTTGATTCACTTCATCTTCCGCTGCTTGGGAATTAAGGCAGGCCACAAACGAGGCAGTATCTATCCCAATTTGGTTTGCGTACCCAATAATCGCTGACCGAGAAAGATTTTCTTGGTTTTGAAACAGCTTATCATGTAATGGCCAAAATAAATTCTGTTCATTGGCGCAATACCCGGCAAGCGCCGCAATGCGGGCATTGTCATGTATTGACTCAAGAGGAAAATCTCGGTACATAAATCGCACATCGCCTTTGAATTCCTGCGTAAGCGAACGAATAATCGGAAACGACTGCCTGCAGAACGGGCATTCAAAATCTCCAAATTCAACGATGGTGACTTTTGCATCAATCGGCCCGATTGCGGGATCATCGCTGGTAGCAACATCAAACTCGTGGGAATCATCTACATTCGCTCCCCCGCCCCCGGAAACCAAAGCGCCGTACTCATCAAAATTATATTCTCCGGAAATAATCTTTCCTCGGATGGATACCACTTGCGCGATAAAAAAAACCAAAAAAATCAAAACGCCCGCGCCGAGAACAGCGAGTACTATATTCCGAACAGTGTGTTTTGGCTTTTGATTTGTATTAAAGTTTTGCATGTTTCGTTGTCCAGTTGGTTGCTTTTTCATAGTGGTGCGCGGCAGAAAGCAATGTTGCCTCGCCAAGTTGCTTGCCCATCAACTGCAATCCGACAGGAAGACCATCTACAAACCCAGCAGGAACAGATAGCCCGGGTATGCCGGCAAGTGCCGCAGTTTCCATGTATACGTCTTCCAAGTACATTGCAAGCGGATCATGGGACTTTTCGCCGAGCTTGATAGCTGGATGGGGTGCAATTGGCGTTAAAAGCACATCAACATCATTTAAAACATGCATAACCTCTTTGGTAATGACCGTGCGAACTTTTTGAGCCTTTTTGTAGTAGGCATCATAGTATCCACTTGAGAGCACATACGTGCCGAGCATGATTCTACGTTTTGCTTCGGGCCCAAAATTCTCGCCACGTGTTTTAGTATATACTTCGGTAAGCGTATTTGCATTAGTTGACCGATGGCCAAAACGCACACCATCAAATCTGCCTAAATTTGAGCTTACTTCCGCTGGGGTAATAACATAGTATACTGCAATGCCATACTTAGTATGCGGCAAGGAAACATGCTTTACTTCTGCGCCAAGCTCCTCGAATACGCCAATAGCTTGGCTAATAACTTCTGCGGATTTTGGGTCGGAAATATCCTCAAAAAACTCTTTTGGCAAACCTATTTTAAGGCCCATAAGCGGCGTAGCAAGCGCCGAATGATAGTTAGGAACCTCTGAAGGCAGGCTGGTTGCATCATGAGGATCGTGGCCAGCCAAGATTGAAAGTAACAACGCAGTATCCTCCGCAGTTTTGGCTAAAATCCCGGGCGTGTCTGTGGACGAAGTCATAGAAATCAATCCATAGCGCGAAATCCTACCATACGTTGGGCGCAGGCCGTACAAATTGCACCACCCTCCGGGTTGCCTGATTGAACCGCCAGTATCCGTACCCAAAGCTGCCAAACAAAAACCAGCAGCAAGCGCGGCACTGGATCCACCCGATGATCCCCCGGGAGACCGAGAAAGATCCCATGGGTTGTGGCTTGGTCCGTATGCGGAATTTTCAGTTGAAGCGCCATGCGCAAACTCATCACAATTCACTTTACCGACGATGATTGCTCCGGCTTCTTTTAAGCGCGTCACAACGGTAGCGTCATGCGCCGGAATAAAGTGTTCCAATATTTTTGATGCCGCCGTAGTTGGCATACCTTGTGTCATAATGACATCTTTAATCGCAACAGGAATTCCTTCCAGAGAACGCAAAGGTTCACCTTTTTTAATTCTCCGATCAGTTTCTTTTGCATCTTGAATGGCTTGTTTCTCGTTGAGCGACAAAAAGGCGTGCGCGTCTTTATCATGCATGCGGATGCGATCAAAGCATGCCTCTACTAAATCCACACAGGAAAACTCATAGTTTTGCAAGCCGTGTTTGGCGGACGCAATGGTCAATTGTTGTATATCTATTTTCATGTAGTAATAACGTCATCTCGAGCGAGTGTACTCGCGAGTCGAGAGATCTAGCGTGAACCACATTAGACCCTTCGACTCCAGCCTGCCCTGAGCGTAGTCGAATGGGCTCAGGGTGACGGGATGGCTATGGGACTGCCGCGATCACTATCGCTCGCTCGCAGTGACATTATGAATCAAACACTGCCTTTACCTTAATTAAGTTATTCTCGTGCTCCGGCGCCATTCGAATGAGTGCCTCGGGATTACTACACACCTCGACAACATCCTCGCGCAATACATTGGAAAGGCCGGTAACTTGGGACGTAAGTTTTACATTCTCAGTATCAACCTCCGAAAGCTGGCTCACGTAACCTAAAATCGCGGAAATCTGTTCCGCGTACTGCGCCACCTCTTTGCCAGTAAGCTCAAGACGGGCAAGTTGGGCTATTTTTTGAACTTCTTTAGATGAAATTACGTCTGCCATACATACCAAAGTATAGCAGAAAAGGCTTTAAAATCAAAGCCTGCATAGTAAGCTTCTCTTTGACCGAAACAACCCAGTCTTCCTATCGTATTATTCTAAGAAACTCCTCTTCATCAATAATTGTGATGCCAAGCTTCTCTGCTTTATCTAATTTCGATCCGGCCGCCTCCCCCGCTACCACGTAGTCAGTTTCTTTACTGACTGATGACGATACATCCCCGCCCAAAAGGCGGATCTTTTGCTTTGCTTGGTCCCGTGTTATGGAATCAAGGGTACCGGTAAGCACAAATGTTTTGCCGGCGAGTTTTTTGGAAATGAGCTTGATGGTTTTGATTGAAACGCCATTCTTGATCATTTTTTCTATGATGCGCTGATTTTGCTCTTCTTTAAAATACGCAACAATTGACTTGGTGACCACACCGCCCACGTCCGAAATCTTTTCAAGCGCCTCTTCGTTCGAGTGCACGATCGCATCCAGTGATCCGAAGTGCAAGGCCAACGCTTGCGCAGTCTCCTCGCCTACATGCCGAATCCCCAAACTGTAAATGAATCTCCCAAGATCAATCTCACGGGCGGCGTCAATCGCGGCGGCGACGTTTTGAGCGGACTTTACGTCAAACCGTTCAAGCTCCTGTAGTTGTTCTTGTTTAAGACTAAAGATATCAGCGCTGTCGCGAATGAGTCCCGCATCTAGAAGCTGGTCTAAAATTTTTGGCCCAAGACCATCAATATTAAAAGCTTTTTTGGAAACAAAATGGTACAAATTCTCCCGATGCCGTGCCGGACACTCTTTGTTGGTACAGTAGTGCGCAACCTCTCCTGCGGCGCGTTTTGTTTCGTAGCCGCATACTGGACATTTTTTTGGCATAGTAAATTTTTTTTCACTGCCAGTCCGAAGGCGCTCTAAAACCTCGACCACATCCGGAATAACATCTCCAGCTTTCTGAATAATAACCGTATCCCCTATCCTGATATCCAAACGACTGATTTCATCTTCATTGTGCAATGTTGCCCGGCTTACCGTGGATCCCGCAACTAAAACCGGATCAAGGATTGCAACCGGGGTAAGCGCTCCAGTTCTACCGACTTGAACAACAATATCCTGAACATTAGTAGTAGCCTGCTCCGCGCTAAATTTCCAGGCAACCGCGCCTCTCGGGGCCTTGCCTATGGCGCCAAGTTTTTTGAATGTCTTAATATCATTAAAAATCAGCACAATGCCATCAATATTAAAATCAAGTGATTCACGCTTTGTATCTATGGAACGGTAGTAGGCTTTCAATTTTTCTATAGAGTCACAGTATGTATTCATGCGCGCAACCGGAAACCCTAACGACCGGGCAATAGCATGCGCTTCTGCGTGCGTTGCCTGTCCGACGCTCGTGACAATGTCCCACGCGATGAATGAAAGATTGCGACTTGCCGCAATTTTCGGATCAAGCTGTCGTATAGATCCTGCAGCAACATTGCGCGGATTAGCGAATATTTTTTGGCTGTTCTTTTTTTGACGACGATTTAAGCTATCGAAATCTTTCTTTTTCATATACACTTCTCCGCGAATTTCGCAATGCCCGGATTGCGCAACACTCACTGCTTCTGTGGCACGAACAACTGATCCGCCCTCAAACGACACTACTTTGTGTGCTTCAAACGCAAGCGGAATTGCGCCTATAGTTTTTAAATTCTCGGTTACGTCTTCACCAATTGTTCCGTCCCCGCGCGTTGACCCTCTCACAAACATGCCATCCTCATACTCAAGGCTCACCGCCAATCCATCGGCCTTCACTTCCGCAAAAAATTCATAGCTTGCTGGTTTGCCCAATTGGCGGCCTGCGCGATTGATCCATTCTTCAATCTCCTCAAACGAAAACGCATCATTCAAAGACAGCATGCGTACATCATGCTGCACTTTTTTAAATGCAGGCGCCACTTCTCCGCCCACGCGCTGAGTGGGAGAATCTGTGGTGATTAACTCGGGGAATTGCTCTTCTAATTGAGAAAGTTCGTGCTTGAGTGAATCATGCGCGCTGTCTGAAATTTCCGAACGATCCAACACATGGTACTGGTACCGATACCGATTGATCTCTTCTTTGAGCTTCTGTATGCGTTGTTTTGCTTCTTGTTTAGTCATATACACCAGATAACTACGTACAAAAATCACGGGATCCCTCGGCTCCGTCCGCTGGCGCGGCCTTCGCTCGGGATGACGAAAATGATAATTTTAAGCGGGTCAGGATAGTGCTAGATCCCTCGGCTCCGTCCGCTGGCGCGGCCTTCGCTCGGGATGACGAAAATGATAATTTTAAAAGGCAGGAGTTCATTTTCGTCATTTTATCAAATCCTGCTCACTAAACAAGACATACCCAAACTGCCCGCCAATAGGCGCTCGGTGGGGCAATTGAGCGCGCACAACCTGATTCACTCGTGAATAGAGGCCAGTTACATACATAGTAATATATGCCGGAATAGAAACCTGCGAACCACCTGCATTAAGGCCGCTATACGCAGTGACTGTCATGTTAGTAATATCACTATACAATGCCTTGATGCGAACCCGGTACAACGTGGCTGTGGTGTCTTGTAAGTTTACAATTGCCGGATTTGAAACGCTCGAAAAAATCTGTGTTGTGGGCGCGCCAAGCGCCCCAGCAGTATTCCACGGCGTTATTTGAACTTCCACCCATTCAGACCCAGACCCAGTCCATGCGAGTCGAAGAGATTTAATAGGGCTTGAAATTGATGAAAGCGAAGCATCGGGATCGTATATATTAATTTCCCAAAAATCATTTGTATCAACATCCTGTGTTAGTTGTTGCATTGTTGTGTTAACCGTCCGCGTCCAGGTGCCGCCATTTGAAATGCTTCCCGATAGGTTTAGGCTCGAAACCGCGGTTTCGTTGTGCCGAAGCTCGTACAGACCATCCTCTACACCGCTCTCTGCCGCGTAAAATGCGCGTATGCCGTTATCAATTAAAATAGACTGCTGAAGATTTGAGAGCGAGATAACCGCAAAGCTTGAGGCTGCGGTAACCATTCCCGAAAGAATCAACAGAGACATCAATAAAATTGATCCTTCTTGTGATTTTAATTTTTTTCTATTATCGAACATATTGGCGGGACGACACAGTGGTCTGTAAATAGGTTGGAATGATGGTTTCGGTTCCAACCGCGGTACTCGAGCTTACCATGGTTATAGTTACGAGCGGCTGTTGGTTGGTAGCTGGAGACGCAAGAAACGGATCCGTAGATGGCGAAATATAAAACCGCAGCACATCAACAGAAACCGTAGGAGGAGTTAGGTCAACCCATAGTAAACCATCTTCCGACATTTCAACAATTCCTCTGTCTCCGCTCGTAGTGCGCCGAAACCACACTTGGTTATCCAAAACATCCCGCAGAACAAGCACATCTTGCGGGTTTGACGAAATTGAGCCTCCGTATTGGGCATCCGCGTAATCAATAGAACCGCGCCTGATCTGTTGGGCAATCACCTCAAGCGCAAAGCGCGCATCTCCCTGAGTTTCACTTATCGCGAGCGTAGTGCGCTGGGAGCGGTTTGAGTAGGTAAAAATAGCGCTGACCGCGGTTATTGCACTCACAAAAATCGCAATCGCAACTACTATTTCTACGAGCGTAAACCCTGCTGAATTATGTGCATAAACAGTACGCATAGTGATTATTATCTCCAATTAAAAAGACGCTCTTCAGAGGTGAGACTGTTTTGCTTGCCGCGGGCAGTCCACTCAACAATAGATTGCACTCGAATGCCAATTTTTGGATTTCCAGCCGAACAGCTTGTAGCAATAGTCTTATCCTCGCAAATAGAAGAGATATCAAGCAAGCGCCGATATGATGTTACATCTGCGTTTGCGGGAGTTAGCTCAGTAGTCTGAAACTGCGTACCAATATTTTCTGCGACTCCGGACGAATACCGCCATACCCGCGTATAGGTGTGAGTGAGATCATCTGGCGTAAAATCAATAATCCATGCGTTTGTCACAGCGTTAAACAGAGGCACTGCTGTTGTGTCGACTCCAGACACAAGCCCTTGGTCCCACGTATTGCAAGAAAGCACGCCACCGATAATTTCGCAGGAAAGCCAATTGGTATCACGAATATTTCGAACAATCTCCACTCCCTCGCGTCCAAGATTTGTGGCAATAAGCCGCTCCGAGGAATCCTCGGTTGACGTTTGGTTTGAAACGGTTAAATTAAGCATGCCAACAACTCCGCTCACGATAATGCCAAGCGCAACAATAGTTTCAAGCAATCCTTGTCCTTGTTGATTTCTCATATTACTCAACTCTTACTTGCCCAGATAGGCGATACATAATTACCGACTGCGTAACACCTGCGGATGGAGTGGTTATACTGAGCGTCTTTGAGCTTTCCGTTGTTGCGCCGTTAAAATAAATATCCGCATCTGGGCTTGAAAAAAGCACATTGAGCGTTGCGCCGCTGAATACGTTTTCTTTTGGCAGAACAATAGTATCCAAAATTTCAGATGCGTCCGTGTAGTCAAAATTACCGTCAATATCCGCAAAAAGCGTTATACTACCCGGAAAAGCCGCGTCAAATCGAACTCCGTAGCCACCTACTGGAAACGTGCCATCCGAAAGTTCGGCCCCAGAAAGTGTCATGCTTTGGGCGCGCCGCAATGTTTGCACAACAATATTTGCTGATTGGCGCACGGAATCATTCCGAGATCCTGCGTTAAAATTAATCAGCACCGCTGTGGAAATAAGCGCGAAAATCGTGATTGAAATAATCAAATCAATTAACGTAAATCCATATTTCTGCAGTATCTTCATAATCCGATAATTGTTCGGTACCACTCCCAAATAAACTCTCCCCACAGCCACGCAACAAACGTTGCGGGCAAAAGCAGTGTTGCAAATGGAATTTTGCTCTTAATGGTTGTTTGTTTTGCGGCAATAAGCAAAAGTGCGACAACACTCCCTCCTACATAGGCAAGCCCAAGGCCTAAAAAAATCATTGGGTACCCAAGCAGCACGCCCATTAGTACACCCAAACGAATGTCTCCCCCTCCCACCCACCTGCCGGATGAAACCAAAAATTGAACTAAAAACCACGCTCCCCCGCACAGCGCGCCAAGCAGCAAAGAAATTGGAGCGCCCACTACCATGGCGTTGAGGCCGCCAATGACAATAATTCCTGGAATAACAATCCTATCTGGAATAATGTAGGTTTGAAAATCATACAAAAACAAAACAACAAAAAAACTTACGACACTCAGATATAATGCAGCGCTTGCAACTGAAACAAACATACCCACGCCAAGCGCAAAAAGTGCGCCAGAGGCAAGTTCAACAAGAATATACCGGGTAGACAGCCGGTGATTGCAAAAACGGCACTTGCCCAACAGTACCAGCCAGCTTAGAACAGGGAAAAGATCATACCAGCAAATCTGCTTTCCACAATGCGTACATGCGGATCTGCCACCCAAAAACGATCGCTTGGCTTGTATGCGGCCGGCAACCACATTTAAAAAACTTCCCCACGAAGCCCCTAAAATAAATAAAAAAATATATACCATACGTTGCTTTAGTATACCAAAAAACTCCTCCGCTCGCGAGCGGAGGAGTTTTTAGCAATACATTACTGAATTCCGGATGGACTTGCGGTATGCGTGCCAAGTAGTAATGATCCAGTCTGGCCTTCGAGCGAGAAAACAATCTCATAACTTACGCCGGACGAAGTCTGCGTATACGCGTAATCAACGCCCCCAGGAGTAGGATTTGTCGGAACCTTACCCATGTAGGTTGTTTCGCTCACGCCAGCTGTTGCCGTAAACCCTCCGCCAGAAAGAGCTTCTGCTGTCGCGTCGCCCAAAACAAGGTCGGTCCCGGCAGGATACGTATTTTTGTCTGTAAAGTATAACTCAAGCGCAGTTTGTATCTGTTTGATATCAGAAACGCGCTTTGCATCGCGGCTCTTTTCGCGGGCGTTATTAAGCGCAACAACGGCAAGCGTTGAAAGTACGCCGATAATAGCTATGACCACTAAAAGCTCAACAAGTGTAAATCCTTTTTTATACATATATTGATTTATGTAATAACGTAGCTAAAAAAATATCTGGCTAATTAACTCCTCCTGGAGTCGCGCTATGCTTTCCAGCAGCAAGACTGCCAGTAATATCCTCTAAACAAAATTCGATATCATAACTCTTACAACTGCCACTGGTACACGCCGCAAAAGCATTATCCGTGGACCGGTATGTGTAGCTTGCGCATGCTGCCGCAGCAGGGGTTGGATTTAACGGAACTTTACCCATGTAGGTGGTTCCAGAAATCGTATCCGAAAAGTTACCGGTCTGCGAAAGCGTTGTAGCGCCAGTTCCACCAAGCACTAAACCAGAAGCAACCACTGGGTAGGTATTTTTGTCAGCAAAGTATAGTTCAAGCGCAGTTTGTATGGTTTTAACATCAGCAACGCGCTTTGCATCACGGCCTTTGGCTCGGGCGTTATTAAGCGCAACAACAGCAAGCGTTGAAAGCAAACCAATAATGGCAATCACCACCAAAAGCTCGATTAACGTAAAGCCTTTATATTTTGTTTTTTGATTCATAGAATTATTATGCTAAATTATTTTTATTAATCAATTCCGTTCGGATCCGCAATATGCGCTCCAGCAGGAAGGCTTCCCGTTGATTCTTCAAGAGAAAAAAGCACCTGATACCATGGGCACGGAGCTGTGCCGCACGCAGTTCCTGTTGTTGAACTCGTAAATGAGCTGTATTTATAATCAATGCCTCCAGGAGTTGGATTTGCTGGAACCTTACCCATGTAAATAGTTCCAGATGCAGTTGCCTCAAATCCACTTTTGCTTAACACCACGCCACCTCCTATGCCGAGCGTCAAATCGCTTCCAGCCGGGTACCCATTTGCATCGGACCCATACAACTCAAGCGCAGTCTGTAATTGTTTAATATCTGAAACACGCTTGGCGTCGCGAGCTTTAACGCGTGCATTATTTAAAGAAACTACTGCCAATGTAGAAAGGATTCCAATTATGCTAATAACCACTAAAAGTTCAATCAGTGTAAAACCAGTATTTTTTTGTTTATATTTCATAAATATCTCTGTGTTTAGTAACGTGCGTAAATTATACCATATTTATATTATTTTGCATAAATTATGTTATCCACACCTGCAATTATTTCTGTTGCGAGAAAAAACAAAACACTAGCCTGCCGCAAGGCTGTACATAGGCAACAGAATGGCCGCTACCATAAATCCAACTGCAACACCCATGATCATTAAAATAAACGGCTCAATCAATGTTACTAAGTTTGCAACCGCATTATCCACCTCGCGGGAATAAAAATCAGATAATTTAATAAGTACCGTATCTAAGCGTCCCGTTTGCTCACCCACCGCAAGCATCTGTGTAACCATGCCCGGAACCACGTTAGACTCCCGAAATACTGATGCAATAGAATTTCCATCTTCCACCTCATGAATAGTATTTAAAATAACGTCTCGATACACCTCGTTGCCGACGATATCGCCGGTAATGGCAAGCGCCTCAGGAAGAGAAACGCCGCCAGTAATAAGCGTAGACAATGAGCGCGTAAAACGCACCAGATACATTTTTTGAAAAATCAATGGACCAAAAATAGGTATCTTTAAAATAAGATAGTCAGTATGCTTTTTTCCTGCCGCGGTTTTTCGATAATAACGAAGTCCCACAAAAAATCCCACGCCAAGCAGTACTATGAGCCACCAAAATGTTTGGAAAAATTCAGAAATTGAAATCAAGAGCTGTGTGGTGAATGGAAGCGCTGCTCCGCTTTCTTCTAAAACCGCGGTAAGTTTTGGCACAACAAACACCATCATCACAAATCCAACCACAACCAAGCCAAACAGAATAAAAGCCGGATAAATCATGGCTCCGCGCGTTTTGCTAATCAAATCATAATCTTTTTCCTGCTGGTCTGCGAGGTAATTGAGCACCTCATCAAGTTTGCCCGCAGTTTCTCCGCTCGCGATCATGCTCACGAAAAAATTGGAAAATACTTTTGGATGCTTTTTAAAGGCATCGCTCAACCTCGATCCTCCATCCACGCTATCTGCGACATCTGACACTACGATTTTCAAAGGAACGCTTTCAATTTGATTGACAAGAATGCGAAGCGATTGCACCACCGGCAGTGTTGCGGAAATCATCACCGCAAGCTGCCTAGAAAATATTACTAAATCCTTTACTTTAATGTGGGCAAATAAATTAATTTCCGTTGAAAAGCCTTTTTTCTCTTCACGCGGAGAAAGCGAAAGCACTAATAACCCCTGATCAGTAAGGGTGTTTAATGCAATCTCATCGCTCACTGAATCCACCACACCAGTCACTTCTTCGCATTCTTCATTCACTGCTAGATAATCAAAAAATGACATACTTAATGGCTACCAAGCGCGTTAAACTGATTAATATCAACTGCATACTCTTTTGCGTCAGACAGCATGACTATGCCGGCACGCACGGCTTCGGCTAATGCTTTATCGGTGGTTACCATGCCTTGCTCTCTTGAGGTTTGCATGATATTTGGAATCTGATCGAACTTTCCTTCCCGTATCAGAGATTTAATGGGATGCGTTGCAACCATAGTGCTTACCACAAGCGCTCGCCCGCCACCGACTTTTGGCAGTAACAGCTGTGTGGTGATACCAATCAATGAATCTCCAAGCTCATGCAGAATGCGAATTCGATCCTGCTCAAGCGCAAGATCACGCAAGCGCTCTAACACCGCGACCGTGTGGTTCCCCTCCATAATGGCAATTACCAGCCTGCCGGATGTTGCGAGCGAAAGCGCGCCAGCAAGCACTTCCCCGTTTGGCACGGCGCCAAGCGCCACAATATCAACGTCTTCGTCGGCAAGCGCCGCTACGCCTTCTGCGTAGCTTGTCACATCTGAGCCTACTTCGCGCTGCACCACTACGGATTTGTCGCTCGGAAGCACATATTCAATCGGCGATTCAAGCGTTACCACATAACTTGGCCGAGACTGGTTGATTTCGGAAAGAATACCGCGAATGGTTGATGTTTTTCCAGAATCAAATGGCCCGGAAATAATAAACAGTCCTTGCGTGGCATACACAAGCGGCGCAAGCAGATTAGCATGCGGAAGCTCGCGAAGCGGTATGAACGTATTTGGAATATGGCGCATGCTGACTCCTAAAAATCCTCTGCTATAAAAAAAATGAATGCGAAACCGCATGGACTTTTTAAGAGTCTTGCTGGCAACAAATTGTTTTTCCTTGCGGAGACGATCCAGTTCCTCAGATCCAAGCAGATGATCAGCGATACGATCCATGCGTTCAGCGGTAATAATCTCCTCGTCGAGCAGGGGCACGACAACGCCACCCAACCGCAATGCTGGCACGGTGCCTACTGAAAGATGTAAGTCCGTTGCCTTTCGCTCGCCTAACGTGCTAAGCCATTTTTCAAAATGCAAGATATCAGTCGCGGATTCAGTTTTTTGCGTGCCTCCTACTGGAACAGAAGAAACCGGTAGCGGTTCTTGGGTCGCATCCTCGGAAACTAATTGCGGTGAAACTGATTCTGGCATACTTATTTCTGAATATATTTTTTAACTACACTAAGCACTTCCGAAGGCAAAAAATGAGCTTTAATAAGGTACTCGGCTGCGCCTAATTTTTTTGCTCTAGAGATATCCTCTGCTTCGCTTAAATTCGTTAAAAGCACCACAGGAACATCTTTTAAGACAGGGTCTTTCTTTAATTCCTCAAGCACCTCAAACCCATCCATTTTTGGCATTAAAATATCCAATACTATAAGTGCGGGCGTTTGCTTGCGTGCGCAATCAAGAGCTTGCTTGCCGTCTTCGGCAAGCACCGCAGAAACGTTAGCTTGAGAAAGCTTTGTTGCGTACATGCGGCGCAAAAACTGATCATCTTCCGCAAGAAGGACAATTGGCTTGTTAGGCATATAATTATTCTTTAGTTGCTACCGCGACATCATCTGCTGTAGTAAATCCAAGAAGCGCTTTCATAATACCGTCCTGCCGCATGGAAATAAATCCCTGCTGTATAAGCTCTTTTTCCGCAAGCGCTTGATCGAATCCTTTTGAAATAATTTGTTGCATTGCTTTGGTGTTTTCAATAACTTCGGAAACAGAAAGCCTTCCTTGGTAGCCCGTGTTTCCGCATTTGGCACAGCCAACTCCTTTGTAGTACGTAGGTTTTGTACGATTAATACCCTTGTAAAGGACGGTATCGCTGATGGACGCCAAAATCTCTGCTGCTCGCTCTGCTAAATCCGGAGGAAGCTGGGTTTCTGTTTTGCAGTTCTGACAAACTTTTCGCACCAAGCGCTGTGCCTGCACAATGTTTAATGTTGTGCCAAGCAAAAACGGCTCTACTTTCATGTCCATTAAGCGCGGAATAGAGCCGAGCGCGTCATTCGTGTGCAGCGTGGAGAGCACAATGTGCCCAGTAAGCGCTGCCTGCACCGCAAGGCTGGCAGTTTCATTATCCCGAATTTCACCAACCATGATGATGTCTGGATCCTGACGAAGAATAGAGCGCAAGCCCGATGCAAACGTGTACCCCACTTCAGGCCGTACCTGCGATTGGTTTGCACCGGAAAGGTAGTACTCAATTGGGTCTTCTAAGGTAACAATATTTACTTCTTCTTTGTTAAGCAAGGATAACGCAGAAAACAACGTGGTTGATTTTCCGCTGCCAGTTGGCCCGGTTACCAAAAACATCCCATTTGGCTTAGTAATCTGCCGCGTCATCGTATCAAAATTATGACCCTGAAACCCAAGGCTTTCCAATGTCGGCGCGCCACGCGTAACATCCAAAATACGCATCACCACTTTTTCAGCGCCGGCAAGCGGCAACGTTGAAACGCGGAAATCGATTTTTTTGCCATTCACCTCAATATGAATTCTTCCGTCCTGCGGCTTTCTAGTTTCGTCCAACTTTAAATTTGCGAGCACTTTAATTCTCGAAATAATAGAGTTATGAATATACTTAGGAAGCGAAAGTGTTGAATGCAGCTGTCCGTCAATACGGTAGCGCACCCGAGATTCATTCTCTTGCGGTTCAATATGAATATCCGACGCTCCTCCATCCACTGCGTGCCGCAAAATGACGCTTACCATTTTTGAAACCGGAGCGCTTTTAACTACTTCTTCCAAATCCTGTTCTTCTTCATTTTTATCCTTTTTCTTGTTTGAAAGATCATGAGATTTGTCCGCGTACAGAAGCGCCTCCCCTACTTCACTGGTAAGGCTTCCGCTGTATTGATCAAGCACCCGCTTAAATCCTTTTTCCGTAGTTACATAAAACTGGGTGTTCCAGCCTTTTTGGCGCGCAAGAAAATCAACTGCCTCGCGCGCTTTAAGATTTTCCGGATTCAGCATGGCAATGCGCATGCTGTCCCCATCTTGCTCAAACGGCGCAATACGGTAATTGGTAACAACCTCTTTTGGGAACAAGCCCAAAACATTCTGTTCAATTAACTTGGTATCGAACGAAACCGTGGGTAAGTGATAAAAATCACCCTTGTACTTAAGGATTGTGTCGTCATCTATTTTTGCAAACTCAAGCAACACTGCTTCAAGCGAACGAGTTCCTTCTTGGTACGTAGCCTCTAAACGCTCTGCGTCTTGAAGAGCCAAAACCTTTTGTGAGACTAAAAATTCTAAAAATGGTGACATCATATCTTATTTCTTTTCTAAAATAAATGGCTGAGATCGCCCCTTTGGCTCAAGTGGCAATGGCCAAACACCAAACGAACGAAGATCTTGAAACAGTGGCAAGGTAGTAAGCTCTTGCGCGGCATCAAATCCAGTCTGGGATGGAATATTAAAACGCGATGAGAGTGGTATTACGCGCGGCGCTTGCGTTGCATCCAAGGGCCCAGGCCCGCCCTTTTTCATAATCCCGTAATACCCGACTGCGCCGGTTATACCAATAACAAGAATAAGAGCTCCAATAAGCTGGAGTTGTTTTGCTTTTGATATTTTTCTTTGTACTAACGCCATATCGTCGTAGTCGGGTTTCAGCCTGCGCATCCGAGCAAGCTCGGCTGCTGCGGCTTCCACCCGCCTACTCCTCTCAAATGTTCCGTTAACCTCGGCGAGTACGCCTCGGCCCAACAGAACATTTGTAATTATTCATTAGATAAATAATACGCGCGCAGAATAATGGTGTAGCTTTTGCCGATTGGAGAATACACAACCGCAATCACATCCATTAATCGTATGTTTGATTCGATATTAGAAAGCAATGTTTTGAGCTTGTCGTATGGGCTTGCGCTTATTGCAAGCGTAACTTCCACAAACGCGACGCCCGCTGGCAACACAATATCAGAATCAGAATCTTTTTTAGATTCATCTTCCTCTGGAATAACCAACTCAATGCCATCAATCACAGCTCCGGATTCACGCGCAATACTTTCTAAGCTTGTTAAAATCTGAGGTGTCGCCGGACCCAAAGGAAGAAAATCATCAACATCCCGAATAGTCCGCGCGGATTGGGCTGTTTTGCCGGATCCGAGCTTTGTGACATACGAAAGAGTTTGCTCGAGCTTTTGCCGCTCGGTATGCACGGCTTGGAACTCAATGCCGGAAACCGAACGCGCTTGGGAAAATTTAGGAGAAAGCGCGAGCACATATCCAGCCACCACGATCACAAAACATGCCACGCCAGTTACCCAATAATAATACTCCCGAAACCACTGCAGCATAAAACTGGTGAGTTTTGGCGCAGCTTTTGGTTTCTTTTTTGACTCCTTTGATGTGGCGCCCTGTTCAGGTACTGCTCCCACTATATCAATCGTAGCAGGCTGTGTGGCTTTCATTGGAGCTGTTTGATTTTGTGTGTCAGTATTATTCATACGAGTACCTCTCTGAGAATAAAACAGCCGGACTAATACTAAGCTGCATGTCAAACGAAACGCCTGCGGCCTGAGTTGGCGACTCCTCTACGCGGCTTGCAGAGGTCACCGTAATATCTTGAATCCATTGCGTTTGCTGGAACACTACAATCTGGCGCGCAAGGCCGGTATAATCCCCTGCGAACGCGGTAATACTCATGATTCCTTTTGTCGATGCTGCCATGCTAATATAGGTGATTTCTGGAATAGTTACCCCTTCTAATTTTTCTAAAAATGCATACCATGATATATGGTTTCCAATCAATTCGCGGCTTGCGGCAACCTTGCTCCGTAATACAGTGTCTTCGTTTTGCACATCTTCGTACGTGCCGATAGTGTTGACAAGCGCGGCAACAACCTGTTCTTCTTGCGCAAGTTTTGATGCGCCCCGAATTTCGTAGAGCGCAAGCACTCCATAGGAAACGCCAACAAATAGTACTGCTACAAAAGACCATAGCGCCAGCGTTATATATGGATTCCCCTTTTTAAAAGCTTGCGTATATTCCGCGGAAAGCAAGTTAACATCAAAGGTAGAGAGCCTATGCACCGGAGCCTCGGTTTGCTCGCTCGTAGTTGCTTTTTGCGCGACTACAGAAGCAGTACTCGATGCAGAAGCTTTGGGAGGCACTATTTTTTGCGCTGGTATCGCAACAGGCGATGGTGATGCGGCAGGTAGAGGCGCACCATGCGCAGATGGTTTTGGCAGTGCGACAGGCTTTGGAACGAATGATTCTTTTTTGGGAAGCAACTGCTGTGTTGATGTGTCTGTAGATTTTGGAGGAATCTGCAGTTCTGTAATTTTTGCAACCTGCTCTTTTTTCTTAAAAAACCAGGTGCGCCACCAAGAAATTTTGTGCGGCTTGTTTTGCGCGGCAACAACAGAAGGAACTGGAGCAGTTGAAGAAACTACGGGAGTAGGCGCAGGGATTGAAACGGGTGTTGGCGCTGCTTGTTTCGGAGCAACCAAAGAACCAGCTGGCTCTAAAGGCTTTTGAACCTCTGAACTCAAAAAATCTGGCGTGTGCATACTCATCACCTGTAAAGCAGTAACACCAGGCTCAGCGGTAGGCTCTGAAACAGGCGGCACGATTGAAGAAGGTTTTGCTTTTTTTGCGTCTGCAAAAAGCGCGGAAGGAAGCGGAGCGCCTTGCGGAAGATCTGGCTGTACTGCGCTTTTCTTTTGCTTTTGCGGCAATGTTGCAGAAGTAACTATTAATCTTGGCTTTTCCGCTTTTTTCTCTCTTGTAAAAACTGAAAACAATCGCGAAAACAACGAAGGTTTTTTTTGTTTTTCCTCTAATTTTTTTGCGCGCTCTGAAACGCTTGTATACTCAACCAAAGAGCCAGATGACGCATGTTTTACGCCGCTCTTTGACCGAGTAAGATCCTTGGGAAGTAGATTAATATCTTTTTGATTTGCAGGAGTCATGAAATTGGTTATTCTATCTCCCTCATTGCAAGGCCTATGGCTACGCCCATTCGTGGCGCAATCTGATCCAATACGCCGCCTAAATCCTTAGGATAGGACACGCGCGCCCAGGGATTTGCAATAAATACTTTTACGCCAAGTGATGTGCTTATATAGCCAGGAAGCGACGCAAGCAATGCGGAACCGCCGGTTAAAAGAATTTTTTCGATTGGCGCGCCAGCATTCTGTTCGCGCTCAATCGTGTATTTCATTTCTGAGATCACCGGAGAAAAACTTTGCTGGATAACACCAATAACACCTCCCGCGGAAGCGGATCCACCAGAAGAAGCAATGCCTGTATCACGTTTAAATTGTTCGGCACGCTCCGGAGAAATACCCATGCTATCCGCAATGGCGCGCGTTACTGTTCCCCCGCCTACGTTAATGGAACGCGAAAACACAGGAACGCCTTTTTTTACCACCGTAACATCTGTGGTGAGCGAACCTACGTCTGCAATGAGGATTGATCCTTCTTCGTTGCCAACCAAACTGCGCGCCAGCGCAAATGACTCGGTTTCTAGGCTTAAAAGCGTAATGCCCGCAAGTTTGAACACCGCAACATACCGCTCCACCAAATGTCGTGGAGCCGCGGTAAGAAGTATCTGCGCTACGGTTTTACACTTTGCCAAATTGCTGTTTTCATAGGATTTTTTGGTTTTCTGCACTTGCGCTTCTTGAGTTTTTTTCTTTTCTTCTCCTTCTTCGCCCTCTTCCTCATCTTGGTCTGCCTCATTCAAAATCTTCCAATCAAGAACTACGTTTTCTATGGGCATTGGCACGAATTTTTTCGCTTCCCACTGCACTGCCTCGGCAAGCTGTTTCTCGCCGAGCTTAGGCAAGGAAATAATGCTTGCAAACACGGAAAAATTAGGCAATGCGGCAACAGATGACCTAGAACGAGCGCCTGATTTTTTGAGCAAAGCAACCAAGGAAGCAGCGATTTTTTGATTGTCTTCCGTGTTATCCCCAGAATCATTTCCCCGCGCAATGGGCGAATCAATCTCAACCATACCGTACGTAACCAACCGCGGCCGGCCGGCGACACTCTCAAGCTCAACCAGTTTGATTGAATTGGTGCCGATATCAATGCCAAGGTATGATTGTTCTTTGTTTTTAAAAAGACTCATGATGATGATTTTATTTTAGTTATGCACATCATGAATTATACAACAAAAAACAAAAAAACACTAAAACTTCTCCCAAGCTATCAAGATTATTTTAATATCATTCTGTCAATATCTTTCCCTTGATGCGTCCGGCATCAATCAAGCCGAACACTGTGCTGTCTTCGGTGCCCCCAATTTTGTCGCCCAGCACAAGATAGGCGTTATCCGGAATAACGCCATGGTACTCCTGAATATATAAACCGATCACGCCTGTCCGGGCGGGTGATAACCGATACGGCTCACCAATGGAATTTTTGACCACCGCGCTATTCACAATAAGCTGGCTGGCGCCGTCCGGCTGTTTGGCGAACGCGAATGTGTCTCCGGGAATGGCTTTGACTGCTTTGACGATGCGCCCATAGACCGCGGGTCCGTCCATAACCACAATGTCGCCGCGGTTGACGGGAGCGGACGCATAGGCATCCATCTGCACAGTGATGGTCTGGCCGTTTTTGAGCAAGGGATCCATGGAATTGCCGGTGATCGTAAACACGCGGATGTTTGTGCTCTCTTGCGATGCGTGCGATGTTGCTGCAGCAGTCAACGACAACGCGCTCCTGTGATTTATAGACAACGCACTACCGAGTGCGAGCGCCAACACTAAAACCAGCGCGGCAATGAGCAGGCCAGTTCGTGTTTGTAGGTTGTACCACATATAGCCGGCAATGTGTGCCATTTTACTGGCAACAATTGGCATATGCGCTAATATTTCTATTATCCTTAGACGCTCTGACACCGCAATACCAACCCTGGGATGATGGCCGAGAATCATACCAGGTCCATGTATTATTGTTTAAATCATTAACCTGACAACCGCCGGATATTACTTTCTCCGAACCACTACAGCTCGCTATTGTTGATGTGTATTCCGGGGTATTAACCGTAGGACTCGTGGCACTGCGGACTGCGCAAGTCCACGTGGATGGGCCTGATGCGGCTGCGGCAACAGCGGCATCGACAAAATCCTTGTTCGCGGCATCAGTTCCAAGAGTTGGTGTGGAAACGCCGAGTATTTTACCCGCAACCGTAAGCTGGCCCACAAATGTACCATTCCCGCTTTCATCCACGGTCAGCACGGTTGTGTTTGCGCCATTGTTGATTCGAAACGTATCCGTGGAATTATTATCACTATCAATACGAATTTGGTAGCCTCTCACGCTATCTGCAAAAAAATGAGTCGAAGCTGTTTGGCTCGCGGTTACCGAAGCACCTGCTATAGTAAGATTTCCAGATACATATTCATTTCCAACAACATGCAACGTATACGAAGGGTTTGTAATACCAATACCAACATTACCGTTCATTGCGAGTATTGCATTTTTACCATTTCCATCAAAATAGCCGCCAGCTACTATACCGTCAGATGACGCGCCGGAAAACCCGGCTTTTGCATAAATACCGGCTCCGCCGCCGGCGAGACTCCCAAGCGCATCTCCGCCGATTGCAACAATACCAGCTCCGCCGCCGCCATAACTAGAACCGCCTTGTCCGCCCAAAAACACGCCAGCAGCAAAACCGCCGGATCCTCCGAAAGTATTATACCCGCCGCCGCCTCCCAGTTTGAGTGCATATCGCCAAGTGCCTGTATACATTTTTCCGCCACCAGTATATGTTGCCGTAGAATTATCATTAAGGATTCCGGCATTCTGACCAATTGAACGTATGCTTGCCTCTGGATTTGTTGTTCCTATGCCGACTTTATCGGTGATGGTGGTGAGTCGCACTATTAGGCCGTCATCTGTCCAGCCTGAATTTGTGGCTGCAAGACAGTTAGTGCCATCTGCCAGACACACTAACTTGCCAGACACACTAAGAATGCCCGCAATAGTAGTATTACCAGCATAATCAATTTTAAACTTATCGTTGCCATCGCCATTCTGCAGCAGTATAAGGCTTCCCGCGGTACTAGTGGCAAGGACACCATATATAAGGTTGTCCCCTGGATTGGTTGCGGCAGCACTGCCATCTCCTACTTGCACACCCAGTGGCTGAGATTGAAACGTAGCTGCAGATACTATTCCAGGAATGAGCATGAGAACTATAACAAATAGGCGATGTACTATATTCATAAATCAAAGAAAAAATTGCTAAACACAAAAAATATTTAACATAACTAATCCGAACAGAGCATTGACGGCCTTACATTATTACAAGACATGGTACTTATTTTCCAACCTGATGAACTCAGTGTTACAATCATTCCAGAGTCAAACTGAGAGTTGCTAGTCCAAGCGCTACAATTCAAACTAGAACTGCTGTAGATTGGTGCGTAAATCCACAAACCGCCTACAGGCCCCAAACTACTCTTGTTTGTACCCGTACGACCCACCCACTCATCTGTAGTACACACATGCAATCCTGCAGTTTCAGAATTCAATACTGTATTGCCAGGATGCCCATTACTGGAATAGGTATAGGTACCCGAACCCCCTGCCGCGGCAACAGTGGCATCAACATATGTTTTAACCGCATTTTCGGTTGGCACTGCGCTATTACTTGAACCAGCAAGAGAGGTATCCGTTGAAAACTCGTTTACGGCGGCGCCAAGTGGAAGCTGTAAAAGGCCTGATAGTGTTGTGTTTCCGGACTCATCAACTATAAACACTGTCGCATTAAGGCCGTTGTTAATAGTAAACTTATTCACGCCGTCATTGTTGGTATCAATTCGTATCTGCGCATCGCCATTTGCATTAACATAGAATACGCTTCCTATGGCATTAAATACCACACTCTTCATGGTAAGGTTGCCGGAAGAATCAATACGAAGTCGTTCTTGGCCACTCGTGCCGAACACAATATTCTGTTGCATATCAGGTATCGTTGAGTAGCCACTTAAATCAATATACGATTTTACAGTTGCAACAGCGCCGCCGCCCGCAGAAAGCCGCAAAAAACCATCATCCCAACTCATTGCTGGCGTGGCGCCGCCTATGCCTGCTATTTCTCCTTGAATACGAGTTTTGCCGACTGTGGGCCTTGCCGCAGTATTACCAAGACCACTTGGCACTCCAACTGCGCCTCGTACATCAAGTTTAGTGAGTGCCACGCCTGCTGATCCAATAATAACATTATCGGTAATCGTAGCAAGTTGGATCGTGGTACCGCTATCTGCCCAACCAGTTCCTACAGACGCTGGACAATTCGTGCCATCAGTAAGGCATACCAACTTGCCAGAAACTGTAAGTGTTCCAAAAATAGTAGTATTGCCCGCATAGTTCACCCGAAACCGATCGTTGCCATCGCCATTCTGCAGCAGTATAAGGCTTCCCGCGGTACTAGTGGCAAGGACACCATATATAAGGTTGTCGCTCGCCTGAATCGCGGCAGTGGTACCATCTCCTACCTGGATACCCACGGGCTGAGATTGAAAAATAGCCGCGGTTGCTGCCGCAGGAATCAAAGCGAATGTAAGTATTAAAATAAGCTGCAATTCTTTCATCATATACTTATTGCAAACTAATCACTACGTAAATAATTCCTTGATTCCCAGAAAATGATTCCAATGCTTTGCCAATAATGGATCCTACTTTTGGATCAGCTGCGCGCATAGCATATCCAGACATGCGCGATGTGGTAAGTAAATCTCCCTTAGCAATATCCCCATTATATCCTGTTACAAGCACCTTCACAACGCCAACCATGGCAATGGGTTCATTATATGGTCCGCGACCTTTGCCTAAAACAATGGCTGGATCCTCAGAAATAACACCAATCACACGAGTGTCATACTCCTTATTGGTGGGAGCTGCCTCGCGGTAATAGTCCCCGCTCGCAATCAATACGGTACCAATTGGAAGTTTCTTCTGTATTCCAAACTCTTCGGCAAGGTCAGCGCCAGACGAAAACATGCCTTGAACCGTTAAGTTTCCAGCAATATTTGCATCTCCAGCCTCATTAACTGAAAACACGGTAGCATTTGCGCCGTTATTGATTTTAAACATATTTGCGCCGGGACTGGTTAATTCGTCGCTATCAATACGAATCTGGGCGTCGCCGTACACGTTAAGGTAAAGCGCAGTAGCGTTAGTCGCATCAAATACTGAACCCTGCAGCGCTAGATTGACTGTGCTCGTTAAACCAGCCGCAGTGATTGACAAATTGGTGGTGTTTCCAGCAGTAGTAACAGCCTGCAGAGTCGGCGTGGCTCCGGCCGCCGGGCAGTTTGTGCCGTCCTGGCGGCAGACATTTTGTCCTGCAACCGTGATATTTGTTGCCACCGCGAACACTCCCGAAGTACTAATAGTAACATCATTAGTGGTTCCTGCGCGCCTAAAGAGCAAACTATCACTACTGGTGTTATCCACGCCAACAAACCACTTTTCTGTCCCCTGCCGGGCCATGCGCAAGCCAGACCAAAACTTGGTCCCTTGGTTTGAATCCACGCTGATAATTGCGGTAGTGTTGTCGTCTATGATATGGAGCGGATACCCAGGGGAAGCCTCTTGAATACCAATACGGCTACCAGTGTCATACAAAATAGAATTACCGAGCGTAGATCCGCTGGTCCATTTTGGGACATAGCTAGTTGAACCAGAGCCGCCAATGCCGCCGGGAGGAGCCGAGCAGGTGAGGGCTCCGCCCACCGCGCTTGCGTACTGCCCTGCCGGACAGGCGGACGGAAAGCCGGACAAGCGTGCCCATGGCACATTGCCGACTTGCAAAATACCGCTCTGGTCCACGCGGAATATATCGGCATTATTTGGGCTGTTGCGAATATTAAGCGGACTGTAGTTTGCGGCTGACACGATACGGATGCCTTCTTGTGAGTTTGCAGGGTTGATCTGCAGTTTTGCGGCCGGGTTCGTAGTGCCAATACCCACGATTCCGCCGATGGCCGTGGTACCGGAAAACGAAGACGCATCCGAACCGGTCTGTAGTACTGCGAGCAAGTTCTGAGCGCCCTCAATGGCAGCCCAACTGGTACGGCAATCTTCTTCAATACACAAGCCGTCTGCTTTTACATTTCCTTCAACTGCGAGGCTCATGTCATAGGTACCACCATAGGTAAAAACTCCGCCATCACCATTGAAGTTACCTAAAATAAGTGTTGTGTCACTGTTTGCGTCTATGCGAACGGCTTTGTTGTTGCCAAGATAGATGTCATTGCCGAGTATAAGCGCGCCAGTAGCGCCATCAAGAATCATTTTTGCGACATTAAGGGCTGTCCATTCAAAATCATACGAAGTGCTTCCAAGATCAAATTGGATATTTCTTGATGGGCTATAGAGCCCAAGATCGCCATAGATGCCACCTACTCGCAATTCACCGCTTACGCTTTCGCCATCAAAATAACCATACCCATTTGTTGCTATTATGTGGCTTGAAGATCTGATTTCTCCTGTCACGTCTAATGTTTTTCCGGGGGATACTGTATTGATGCCGACGTTGCCGGTATATCCCGAAATAGTTCCCCCACCGCTTCCTAATTTAACAGAAACAATGCTACTATCCTGAACGCCATAAACCCCTATTGTATTTGCAATGTTTATATCATACAACGCCGCATCGTCTCCACCCTGAAAATATTTAGCGCCATTTGCATTGGCATATATCGTTCCTGTTGACCTACTGTCACCAGATACATCCAGCTTGTACCCCGGCGCCGTCGTCCCGATGCCGACATTGTCGCCTGCTGTGGTGAGCCGCACCACAGCGCCGTCATCGGTCCAGCCATCCGATCCTGCTGGCGCAGTAGCCTGGCAGTTGGTGCCGTCCGAGAGACATACGTCAACGCTGTTCACTTGCAAAGCCCCGCCGGACGCGACATTCACGACACCAGCCTCGGAAACGCTTAAACGCACGTTAAGGCTCTTATCGGTAAACTCAATGCCGCCGCCGTGACCCACCAAGCGCAACGCGCTGTTTAAACTTTTAACGTAAATGCCGAATAAATCAACGCCGGCATTATCCGGCCATATTATACCTGTATCCTGATAAATAAATTGAATCCCTTGGCCTGCGCCCGCAGAAAGCTCTAAAAGCGCGTTTATATTGACGATACCCTCAAACCTGCCTGCATAATCATTACCTGAAATCACTTTGCCAAACAAAGCATTCAGTCCAGAGGTAGCAGCCCCTAATTGCTCGCCATATACTGACGTTATTCCTCCAGAATTCCCTTGTACGCCAACTGGGCCAGTTCCCTGTACAGCAATACCGCTTGCAGCTGTTGATACAATCCCACCACTGGTAACCAAAAACCCGCCACTGGTAACCGAAAGCCCGCCAGAGAGCGTCTGACCTGAACCTACGGAATATATTGGCGGATCAACGTTTCCTAATGGCGGCGCTGAACCGGGTGGATTAAAATCAGCATGCACTGACACAGCTGTTAGTATAAACGCTGTTGCGCAGATGCCAATGAAATTTTTGATGTTTATTTTATTCAATTTCATGAACGCATAAAGAAAAATGATTCTATTATTATACCACAAAATAGGCAATCAACGCTACGGCCGAGTCTCGCGGAGCGTGGGCAAACCTTTGCCAATATCGGTAAGCCCAGGCGGCGGATTGATAATAGCGCGGCCATCAAAAATAATTTGTTCGGCAGGCTCCTGAGTCTCATCCGCAAACAAACGCTGGAGATTGATTTGATTTGCAATCAACATACCCTCAATAGTAATCGGCATATCAGTATCATTGGCCCCAGTGGTACCGGTTGAAATAGATCCTTCGCTATACAATACGCCCACTAGATTCTGGACTGAAGGATTAATGATAATATCTCCGGTCACAATCCACGCAACCGAAGGCAGGTTATCCACTCGGGATGACACTGCGCCGCTCTGATAGAAAAGATTGGCGTTGATAGTAAGATCTCCGTCAACAATAATTGTTCCGCTTCCTTTTTGGGTGCCCGTGCCTTTGTTGAATGTTATGTCGCTGTTAATAACAAGGTCGCTTGTGTAATGGTATACTTTTCCATCAAGCAACACAGAAGAGCCGGCTGGAAGCGCTGATTCCAAAGTGCCGTAGCGACCACCAAGCAATCCAGCTTTATCAAGCCATCCAAGCGTACCGCGGTAATTATTTGCTTCATCGGGAATTGATATACTGCCAAATGACTCGGAAATATACGGCAACGACCCTCCTCCCGCGCTCTGGATTGATACTGGGTGTATTGTTCCATTGGCTTGAATAAGATACAGCGCAGTATACCGCCCTATGGGCGGAGCAAATGGTGCACTAATAGCGCCGCCGGAATACATATCCCCATAGAGCGTTTCAAACCAGTACGCAAGCACCGAAGCCCCTCCGCCAGATGCTACGCTGTCCCAGAGTACCCAGCCATCCCCGCGCTCGGGTTCGGGATCCGCATCCAAATTATCTCCCCCGCTCCATGACCAGCCCGAAAACAGGCGGTCCGCGCCAATCACAACGCCATAATCAGTGCTGGAAATATCAATGGGCCCCATAACCACCCATCCATTTACTCCCAATGCCTCCCATTTTGCCCAACCTTTAATAACCCCGGCAGTAGTTGTCGAACCGCCGCCTTCATTTCGGTAAAATGTGGCAGCGCTCGCAGGAACACTGCCCCATGATGGATAGGGCCCGCTTGGCTGCATATTGAGCCAACCAAGATTAGAAGACCATGCATATCCGGCAACCGGTTCAGTTGGGGCTCCGGACTCAAAATCAATATTTAAACCATAGTCAACTGTTCCGCCAGCACTGCAGTTAAGCGAAATCCATCCTGTATTGCGAGACCACACATACCCTGAAACATTGTGGAAATTGCATGCCGCAAATACTGAAAGCGGAATAGCAAACATAAACAATGCTATTCCAAGAATGATATATGAAAACAAATTCTTTTGAAAATAGTGCATAACTCTCTATTTTATGGTATAATGAGTATACCATTAATCAGTGCATCTAACTATGTCTTTCTTAAAACAATCCAAGGGTGAAATTACATCACGCGACTTAGTGATTACTGCGAGCATTACACTGTTCATTGCTGCCATTATGATTGTTGCGTTTATCATACTTGGAAAACAAGGCGACAAAACAAACCAAGATGCCGAAAATATCATTAAACAAATCCAACAGCAAGCAAAAGATGAAGAAAACGCCGCAAAGGGATTAACCACGCCAAGCACCGAAGAAGATAACTTTGAACCCGAAGCAACCTACACTGGCACGCTCTCAAGCCATGAATCAGGAGTGCGCATTACCGTGCGCACAACAACAAGTGAAGAAACGATACAGCTTGCGCCCTTCACACGTATTACCCTCAACAACAAAACTGCCGCTGAATCCGACCTCTCTATTGGCGACATCCTGCGTGTTTTAGTTGAACGGACACGCGATGGAACGCAAACAGCAACTGAAATTGCAATTCTTAGATCCACGTCCCCAACAGTACCAACCAACGTAAGCGTGCCAACTATTCAGCCAGCTCCAGTTGAAACTCGGCCTGTCTCGCCATACTAAGATGGTATTGACAGCAGACGGCCTGCTCTGGTATTTTTAGTGCTCTGATTTGCCAACGATTCATTCAACCACAGCACACCTATGGCACACAATCTTTTTTCATCCAAGTGCACCACACACCTCAAGCAGGTGTTGCATAACATTACCAAACAGCCTGCTTTGGTTTCCTTAAGCTGCCTTTTAGATATGCTTGCCGAAGAAAAAGGAAGTATTGCCGCGGAATTGCTCAAAAAATCAACAAAACCCCAAGTTCGCGGGCGAATACTGGCAAGCCAAACTACCGCAAAAACTGAATTCCAGACACGTACGCTTGAGCAAAAAACAGCAACAATATCCGAAGCAGTCACCCAAAGTTTGATAAAAGCAGTCCAAATAAGCCATCAGCATGGGCATAGATACGTTGGCACTGAGCACATGCTTAAAAGCATTCTAGCAATGGGCGCGCCAGAGGTGGATACATGGCTTTCCGAACGCTCTATTCGTCCGCATGAGCTCGAAAAAAATCTAAAAATCGTGCTGGAAAGCACAGCAAAGTTTCCGGATTTGACCGCTGTGTTCCGCGAAGAATCTGAAACGCAAACAAAAAGCCCGGGCAAACCTTCGGCGCTTGATTATTTTGGGCGCGAGCTCACCAGCCGCGAAGTTCAGCAAACAATTGATCCGGTTATTGGGCGTGAATTGGAAATTGAACGGGTGATACATATACTGTGCCGCCGCTACAAAAATAATCCCCTACTATTAGGAGAAGCAGGTGTTGGAAAAACAGCAATTGTAGAAGGTTTGGCAAAACGCATGCTGGAGGGAACTGTTCCCGCGGTGCTCGCAAACAAAAAAATAGTAACATTGGATTTGGGCGCAATGGTTGCCGGGACAATGTACCGTGGTGAATTTGAAGCGCGCTTAAAACAAACACTTGAAACCGCGGAAAAAGAAAAAAATGTCATCTTGTTTATTGATGAAATGCATACCATTATCGGCGCTGGAGCGGCAAGTGGATCTTTGGACGCGGCAAACATGCTCAAGCCCGCGCTCGCGCGCGGCGGCATTTCCATTATCGGCGCAACTACGCTTGAAGAATACAAAAAACATATCGAAGGAGACAGCGCCCTAGAGCGCAGGCTTGCACCTATCATGGTACATGAGCCAAATGCACAAGAAACTCGAGAAGTGCTCGCGGGAATCAGAAAAAACTACGAAAACTACCACAATGTAACAATCAGCGACCAAGCCCTGGATGCGGCAGTAGAGCTTTCCAATCGGTACATGCCAGAACGCTTGCAGCCGGATAAATCCATTGATTTGCTCGACGAAGCATCTTCAGCGGTAAAAGTTCAGCGTTCAAGCACTGACACATGGCAAAAAATACGCGCTATTGAATCTGATATTCTTGATATCCAACAAAAAAAACGTGACCAGGTAAGTCGCGAGCAATACCATGAGGCTATCAGCCTTAAAAATCAAGAACATACGCTGCAACTCGCGCGCGAAGAACTTTTGGCGCAAACCAAGGCATACACAGAAACACGCATAACCGTGACACGCGAGCATATCCTTGCTGTGGTAAGCGCGCTGGCAAAAATTCCTTTGGGGCATCTTGCTCAAGATGAACGAATAAAATTTAGCCAGCTCGAAAAAATGCTTGGCGCTATCATTGTCGGGCAGAACCAAGCGCTCGAAAAAATCTCAAACCTCATCCGTAGATCAAGAACCGGCGTCAACGACCCAAACCGCCCTCTTGCCTCGTTTATGTTCCTCGGGCCTTCTGGCGTCGGAAAAACCGAAACCGCGCGCGCGATTGCGCACGCTGTGTTTGGCGACCACAAAGCAATCAACACTCTGGATATGTCTGAATATTCGGAACCATACAGCATCTCAAAGCTGGTAGGATCCCCTGCTGGGTATGTTGGGTACCGCGATTCAAACTCATTTACCGACAAAGTTCGCCAAAATGGACATAGCGTGCTGCTTTTGGATGAAATAGAAAAAGCACACCCCGAAGTGTTTAACTTATTGCTCTCTATTTTAGAAGAAGGAAGCATTAAGGACGCAACAGGCAGAATGGTAAATTTTCGCAACACCATCATCATCATGACATCAAACATCGGCCTCAGCACATTCAACCATGCGGCACGACTTGGGTTTGGCTCGCAGGACGGCAAAGAAGCCATAGAAATCATAAACAAAGCAACTGTCTTAGGAGAGCTAAAAGAACGGTTTAGACCCGAATTTTTAAACCGGATCGACTCAACCATACTGTTTAATCCACTTACGGAAAAAACGTGTGAAATGATTGTTGCGCGTTACGTTTCCGAGTTAAACGAACGACTCACACGGGAACATATCCGCATAACCCTAAGCACTGCGGCTGTTAGCCACATCATACAACACGGCTACCACCCAGACGTTGGCGCGCGCGGAATCCGCAGATTTTTCCAAGACCATATTGAGTCTGAAATCGCAAAGCATCTCCTTAGCGCCAGTGATGCGCGTACTGAAATGCGAAACATGAACATTGATGTATCAAACAATACGCTTACCTTTACAGAAACTGCTTGATCTCTTGTTCCCGCTTGCGTGCCTAGGATGCGGAGATGAAGGCAGGTGGCTATGCGCCACATGCGAACAGAGCCTGCCAAGCATACTTGCAAACCACTGCCCGTTCTGCGAAGCAAAAACGAACACTGGAAATACCTGCGCCAACTGCCGTAGCAGCCATTTTTTGGATGGTGCGATTTCGTGCATTCCCTATGCGCACCCATTAATCCAAACAATGATCCACGCGTGGAAGTATAATGGGGTTTCCGAAATAACGCCCTCCCTCGCGCACTTTGTATTGCGTTCAGTGCGCATAGCGCAGGCAGACGCAAATAATCGCAGGCGGAACATACTGCAATCCGGCATATCAAAGCACGCTTTGTATTCCATTGCAGATACTCCTCCGCTTATCACCGGAGAACCAATATTCATTGAACCTATTCCCCTCCACCCCAAGCGGGAAAAAGAACGCGGGTTCAACCAAGCATACCTGCTTGCAAGGCACCTTGTCGCAGAAAACAAACACTGGGAAATAGCGCACACTACGAAACGAACAAAAAAAACCGAAGCACAAGCACAACTTTCCGGCATTGATCGCTACACAAACATTGCAGGCGCATTTGAACTTACCGCACCTGAGGCTGTGCGGGGCAAGCATGTGGTACTGCTTGATGATGTGATTACCACTGGAAGCACTACCGACGCCTTGGCGCGACTTTTTAAAAAATCAGGCGCTCTATCTGTATGGGCGCTCACGATTGCCTATGGCCACCCAGTACGACCATAAGCCTTTACAAAACAGTGATTTTTAGATATGGTGATAGTGTATTGCGGAGCTCAAAACGCATTTATAGTACAATTCTGCACTTGGGCCGAAGTACTCTGAGGTTAAGCGCAGAATTGAGAGGAGTAGGCGGATGTAAGCCGGAGGAGGCCAGCTCCCTGCTGGCATCCGTAGGCTGGAATCCGACTACGACGAGGAGAGGTGCCAGAGCGGCCGAATGGAGCGCACTGCTAATGCGTTGACCCCTTTACCGGGGTCCCAGGGTTCGAATCCCTGCCTCTCCGCCATTGTTAATCCGCATACTGGGCACTACAAAAACGTATCCAAACGAATGACCCACGTGCTTCAAAAATAAAACGCTCATCACCATGCAAGAAGAACAAATACAAAACATGTCCTGGAATATTCCAGAGTACCACCAACATGAACGCGGCAAGCGCTGGTACATTATTAGCATCACTATCGCAGCACTGCTCTTACTATACACGGTGCTTAGCGGGAACTTTCTATTCGCGATCATCTTGATTCTTGGAATATTCATCATGGCCGCGCATGACCGTAAAAAAGCTCCAGAAGTCACCTTTGAAATCGCAAGCAATGGAATCAACATCGGCGAGGCGCACTACTCATACAACCGCATCAAGAGCTTCTGGATCTTTTACGAGCCAGATGAGGCAAAAATTCTTTTTCTGGAATTTAAAAGCAATTTTAGACCGCGCATGGCCATCCCGCTCCAAAACAAAAATCCTATCCGCGTCCGTTCAATTCTGCTCAAATACTTGCCCGAAAATGTTGAGCGGGAGTATGAACCCTTTTCTGAACAACTGATACGATTGTTGAAGTTATAATATATACTACAAATGTTCCGTTGTGAAGCCGCGTACTCGCGAGTTAATGGAACATTTGAAAGGAAGACGCGAACGAAAGGCGAAGTGGCTTCTGGGTACTCCCAGGAGACACGAAGCCTGAAGCTCGTGGCTGACGCGCCCTCGTCGTTCAACGGATAGGACGCAAGATTGCGGATCTTGCAACGCAGGTTCGATTCCTGCCGAGGGCACCAGAACGGGTCATGCAAGGCTCGTACCTCCGTGTGCTCACTACGTGAGCCCACTCCGGTAGTCGCCTTGCTGCCCCTTATAGATTTTCCGTTAACCTCCCCGCCGAAACGGCGGGTCGGCCCAACGGAAAATCTACAGAAAGAACCACATGAGCACACACCTTTCAACTCCCATCAAACAGCTTACTCGGGTGGGAGCCATTACCGCGGCCAGGCTCGCCAAACTTGGTATTGGCTCGGTATTAGATTTGCTCAACCACTACCCCACTCGGTACGAGGACTATAGCGCGCGGCTTTCAACCGCGAGCCTTTCGATTGGAGCGCTTGGGACGATGTTTGGAACCATTGGGTCCATTGAAACAAAAAAAACCGCAAAAAAGCACATGCAGCTTACCCAGGCTGAACTTTTGGATGACGCAGGCTCAATTCGAATCGTGTGGTTCAACCAGCCATATATCACCAACACAATACACAAAGGAGACCATGTCGCGATTGCAGGAACAGTGGCACATGACTTTAGCGGATGGGTACTAAAAAATCCGCAATTTGAAAAAATTGAACATCCAGCTGACGCAATTCACACATCAAGGCTTGTGCCTCTCTACCCGTTAACCGGCGGCCTCACACAAAAACAGGTTCGTTTTTTGGTGCACCAAGCGCTCCAAGCCGCGCACGAGATGCCCGACATCCTGCCTAAAAAATTAACTGAACATCTGGAGCTGATTGCTACACAAACTGCCATCCAAAATATCCACCTCCCGAAAGATGCCGCGGCATATCTTGCAGCCCGCAAACGGCTTGGATTTGAAGAGCTTTTTATTGTCCAACTGCTTACGGAACGCGCACGAAAAAATCTCACCCAGGAACGCGCGCCAAAAATTCCTTTTAATGAAACCGCAACCAAAAAGCTCGTTGCTTCCCTGCCTTTTGATCTCACGGCCGACCAGCGCAAAGCAGCTTGGAAAATACTACAGGACATGGAACAAGGTATTCCCATGAACCGACTTGTGCAAGGAGAAGTTGGATCCGGCAAAACCGTTGTTGCCGCAATCGCGGCCTTAAACGCAGCAAGTGCCGGCTTCCAGACAGCCTTTATGGCGCCAACGGAAATTTTAGCGCTCCAGCACTACCAAACCATTGCAACTATTTTTCCCCATCATACAGTAGCGCTTTTAACGAGCAAACACGCGCGGATGTCTGGACTTGTCATTGCGACCCCGTTGAAAAACGGGGGAAGCAATCTTAACGTTGCGATGGAGCACGTTAATAGAGCAACAGACAATAGACGCGATGATAAGATTGCCGCGGTCGTGAATACACTCCCTCGCAATGACATAAAGAAAGCCATATCTGATGGGAATGTTTCTATTATTATCGGCACGCACGCTATTATCCAGCACGACATCAGCTTCAGCAAACTCGGGCTTATTATTATTGATGAACAGCACCGATTCGGAGTAGCACAACGCAAGCAGTTAAAAGACAAAACAGCCAACGACGTGCCGCACCTGTTATCCATGACTGCGACACCAATCCCCCGCTCTCTTGCGTTAACGCTGTACGGAGATCTGGATATTACGACCATCAAGCAAATGCCAAAAGGCCGAAAACCAATTACCACGCGTGTAGTTGACGAAACAAATCGCACGAAAGCATATCAATTTATCAAGCAACACATCGCTAAAAAGGAACAAGTTTTTGTCATTTGCCCGCTGATCGAAGAATCTGATTCCCTTGGAGTTGCATCCGCGACCGCGGAATACGAAAAACTTCGCACTGGCGTCTTTAAGGAAACAAGTATCGGACTCTTACATGGAAAACTAAAAAGCGCGGAAAAAGAACACATTATGTCCGCGTTCAAATCCGGCGAAATATTGATATTGGTTGCAACTGCTGTTGTTGAAGTCGGGGTTGATGTGCCTGCTGCCACCATTATGATTATTGAGGGCGCGGATAGATTCGGCTTGTCCCAACTGCATCAATTCCGAGGCAGAGTCGGCCGCTCCGATCGCCAATCCTATTGCTTTTTGTTTACTGATTCAACATCTCCGGAAACACACAATCGCCTGCAAAAATTTGTGCATGCGAAAGATGGGTTCGAAATCGCGGAACTTGATTTATCCTTGCGCGGTCCTGGAAAAATGTACGGCACTGAGCAATCAGGCAGATTCACCGATCTTAAAATCGCCTCGCTTGCAGATGGCGCCTTGCTCGAAAAAACCAAAGAAGCGGCGCAAGCATTGCTCAAAGAAGACCCAGAACTTAAAGAGTGCCCGCTCCTTTTATCTGAACTCGAACGCCAATCCAGGGAATTACATTTTGAATAAAATTCCTACTAAAAACTGTTTTCTAGTCAATAGCTTGTAATCACTTCCAGTGGTGTTTTCATGTTAAGCCCCATGTGCGGTCTCTCAGTATTG
>MOEI01000007.1:555-3898 GCA_001889965.1 bacterium CG10_46_32 | reverse complement strand
CGTAATTTTATAAAGTATGGTATATTATTGTTGTTCTTTTTTGGATTATCTAAGTATAACTGGATCACAAAGCTTTCTCAGCCCATTTTCACAGGAGAGACCATACCATGCGTAGATCGTCTGCACCGCGGATTCTCGTGATTGAGGATCATGATTCCGTAGTGCCGTTCATTATCAAGGCATTGCGAAACGTGGGATACGTTGTAGTTGCGGCACCATCCAGGATGGCAGGCCTTGCACGCTGGAGACGCAGTTCCGCCAGATTCGATGTTGTGGTTTTGGACTGGGGAGACGGCCGGCCCAGTGCCCAGGCGGTTGTGGAGTCTATAAGATCCGACAATCCCGACGTTGCCGTGATTGCCATTCCCGGTGGACTGGCTCCGCAGGAGGTGGATGTACTGCGGCAGGCTGGCGTGGTCAACGTGGTCTGCCCCAAACCCTTCGGCCAGCGAGAGTTGCAGACTGCAGTTGCCAGTGCTCTGGTTCTACGCAACGTCGCTGTCTGATTTTCCAGACGGGCACAATAGTGCGGGGCAGACACAAGAATGTGTCGTGCCCCGTTTTTTTATTCCTCATTTTCCTGTATACTTAACCAATGGATACTATATCACATGGACTTTGGGGTGGAATGGCATTTGGCCGCAAGAATAAACGTTTATTTATTGTGGCATTTTTATTTGGTGCAGGTCCAGATGTTGTAGCGTTTGGCTGGGAGTTTGTTCGCAGGATACTCGCCGGCAGCGGATGGCATGGTCCTATGGTAGAGAGTATTAATTCCTATATTTTTAGTTTATACAATATAACACATAGCTTGGTGATTAGTGTCGCGATTTTATTGTGCGGCCTCATTGTGTTTAAATCAAAAGCCCTGCCGTTTGCGGCATGGCCGTTGCACATTTTGTTTGACATTCCAGTTCACAGCACAAGATTTTTCCCGACCCCCTACTTGTGGCCGTTTGCCACGCCGTTTTTCGACGGCATTCCATGGGTCACACCCTGGGTATTCTTTTTAAACTGGGCAGCACTTATTGTATTGCTTGTTGCGTGGAAAGTATTTGGAAATAAAAAAGTACTATGAACCATAGTCAAAAGCAGAAAAGAATTGCAGAAGTAAAAGCAGCACATCACGATGGAAGCGCTAAGGAAGATTACCATTACGTGGGTAGAGGCTCATACCTGCGTAATATTGTATATGGCGCGAACGATGGAATCGTGACTACATTTGCGGTAGTTGCTGGGGTTGCCGGAGCTGGGCTTGATACTAAAATTGTATTGATTTTGGGATTTGCAAATTTGATTGCGGACGGCATTTCTATGGCAGTTGGCAATTATCTTGGCACTTCATCCGAAAATCAGCTTCAAGCAAAGGAGCGCATAATGGAAGAGTGGGAGGTTGCACATGTCCCAGACGAAGAGCGAAAAGAAATTGAAGAAATATACCGTGCAAAAGGATTTTCTGGAAAAAATTTAGATCATATTGTTTCGGTTATTACGAGCGATAAAAAGCTGTGGGTTGATGAGATGATGGTGAATGAGCTTGGTATTATCCCTGGAGAAGAAGAGAGTCCGATCGGAAACAGTGTTGCTACGTTTATTGCTTTTGTGATTGCTGGATTTTTACCACTATTGCCCTATGTGGCTGGCATTGAGTTTGGCAACGTGTTTAATACAGCGATTATAATGACTGCGTTTGCGTTATTTATAGTTGGGGCTATGCGTTCTATAGTAATAAAAGAGCATTGGTTTATTTCTGGACTTGAAATGCTCGGAGTAGGTGCTATTGCCGCGGCTTCAGCCTATGCTGTTGGGTATTTTTTACAAGGCTTGGCTTAAATTGATTTTTACAATATACCTGCACACATTATCGGGGTACATTGACAAGTCTATTGATTTTTGGTATGGTGATATCTATTTTGGGTTCTTGAGAAAAATCCCCTGAAATAGGCATATATTAGCTCTTTAAGGTCTTTTACAATTTTTCACACCAAAACACAGCCTAACCAAGGCTAAGGAGGCCGTCATGTTGCGCAAGTTCCCGTTGCTTGTTGTGGTAGCGCTTGTCGTGTCGTTTGCGCAGAGCGCGCAGGCGCATACCAAGCAGTTGATGGGGTTACAGACTACCCTCCCCGTCGTCACTACGCACATCGCGAACGTACAGGTTTGGGACCGCACCAATCTGCCTGTTTTTAACGGGCAAGTTATTGGGAGCAATCTCAATCTCAAGTTTCTCTTTTTTGCAAGCGATCTTGATTCAAACGGAGTAGTTGATCTGTCGGACTTCTTTTTGTTCGCGGATAACTTCGGCAGGAGTGGGCCGGTAGGGGATATCACCGGCAATGGCACAGTTGATTTTGCGGACTTCTTTTTGTTCGCAGATCAGTACGGCTACGAAGATCCGTGGGGTACAAGCAAGCCAGTGGTGAATATCCCGCTGCGGCAGGAGTTTTTTCAGGATCTGGAAACGCATGTACGCCAGCTCGGCGGAGATCCTGACGATCCGAACATTCACTCAGAGATCGCCAGGTTGCGCTCCAATGCAGCTGATGTCTCAGAGCCAAGTTTTGGCATGGGTATGAGTAGTTCTTCAATACTACTCTACAATATCCTAGGCCAGAACGTCACCAGCGAACCAGTTATCAAGCTTCGCTCTGGCATGTATTTCGGTATACTCAAGGATGAGTACACAGGCTTAGAGCTTGGGAAAACCAAGCTCACATTACTAAACGGGAGGTTCGTCAATACCGAACTCCCGATTAGGGACTATATACGGCAGGAAGTTGGGCGCACTATGCAGCTTCCGTCCGTGCATCCAGCGGCAAAGGTTGTGCCACTGTCGTACACGTTCAGAATTACCAGTACCAGCAACGCATTTAGTCCTGTCCAGTTTCGATATGTGCTCCAGCCCGGACAGCGACTCATCGTCGGTTCTCTGGAGGAGTTAACCGGCGGAGCCATAGCAATGCCGTGGTTCCCGCCTGTTACCAAGATTCCTGTGCCGGACATAACAGTCATACTGTCTCGGTACCAAAGGACTGACGGAAACGGAAACAGGCCGATTGATGTGACGGTGAATGCAACATCAACTGACCCTGTTTCTAGTGATGCGGAGGTGACGATCTCTGTTGAGGGTCGGCCGGATTCAACCTTCACAATGGAGCTTTTCCCGCTAATGGGGGACAGCAAACATCAGCGGGGGTACTTTACCTTGTTGCCACCGCGAAACGCGTTGGATAAAGAGGTAATCTGGACGATTTCCGTTAGAACTCAGACGCTTCACGGCGGAGTTTCTGTCGGATCAGCTACCTTTCCTCAGGGTCCGCGAATGGATTATGTCCAGCCACCC
>MOEI01000007.1:0-542 GCA_001889965.1 bacterium CG10_46_32 | reverse complement strand
CACCCCCACCACCCCCACCACCGAATACTGCCCCGAGTTTTGTTGGGGTGAGTATGACGGTAAATGGCGCTCCGATTACCGGCGCCATTTCAACCAACACCGTGGTGACATTCACCGCGGTTGTCGCTGGAAATCCCGAGCCTAATGTGGTCTGGACCGGGATCAAGAACAATGTGTCTATTGTCACGCTGGCAAACACTGCCAGCTTCTCAAGGACATTTCCGTCTGGAGGAATCTGGACGGTTCTGGTGAGTGCCAACAATGGCATAGCGCCAGATGCTCAGTTCACGATCACGACCAATCAGGTTGTGATCGGTCCATAGGCAAAAAAACGTTCTTTTAAAGAAAGGAAGATTTGTAGGCCGGTTATCGAAACTTCGATAACCGGCTTTTTTATTTAGTCTTTTTTTGAAAATTGAGATTTTTTTATGGTTTAATTTAATTAGCTGTTTTCTAGTCAATAGCTTGTAATCACTTCCAGTGGTGTTTTCATGTTAAGCCCCATGTGCGGTCTCTCAGTATTGTAGTAATGAATAAAGTCA
>MOEI01000014.1 GCA_001889965.1 bacterium CG10_46_32 | reverse complement strand
TACAATACTGAGAGACCGCACATGGGGCTTAACATGAAAACACCACTGGAAGTGATTACAAGCTATTGACTAGAAAACATAGAAAAAGAGGCGACGTCCCGAAGGATAGTCGCCCATCTGGATTGCCGCATGTCGCACCTCACACATCACACAGCCTACTTCAGGAGCTGGCTGACCGCCTTCCGCATCTGATCGTCAATCTCGATCGACATATTCGGATCGCCGTCGCTGCCGGTTCCTGGACAGGGGATGTTCAAGAAGTCTCCCCAGCGGATATACCTATGGTGCTCCGCCGAATCCCCTCCATATCTATCTATGAGTGGCTGGCCATATTCCCCAGACTCATCTGAAAGTCCAAAAGCTGCCCTAAGATGATCTGCGCTAAATACGACGCAACCATGTGCCACCTCGACGGAACTATGCCTGAGCTCCCAGCCGATACGCCACAAACCAGAGCTTGTTTCCTCGGGAGTAACACATACCCGAGTGGCGCTCGCGCCTATGATAAGCCGTTTAGCTACGGGATCAAACTCCTGAACCTGCATCTTCCAGCAGTGCCCATGGCACCAAAACGGATGCCCATGGTACATCTCCGGGGTCCTTGGAACAGCATCTTTCACCATCTTCATTACTCCGATATTAAAAGTACGAAAAATCCAACCCCTCCTTGAGGCTGAGTTTTGTAAACTACTACAACCCTAATCTATCCGCCTAAAAAACGCAACCAAAATAAAAAACCGTGCCGTAGACTCTACATTCCTGTAGTAGTCTGCGGCACGGCTTGCGACCAGGGTCTTACCCCTGCAAGTACAACTCCTCCAGATATGCCGCCTCCGTGGCGCAGTAGCGCGCCGTGTGTTTGAGTGCGAGTGCCGCGAAGGTTTTGCGCATCTCTGCGGAGACGCCTCCGTATCCGGAAGCTCTGGTACGGGACGTGTGCTCCATTTCCGCCATAAGCGCCGGATACTGACTCGGGTGTGTGACCACAGTCACGTATTTATGGTTCTTGGCTCCTTCGCGGATCATAGTCACTCCGCCGATGTCCATCTGCTCCATGGCCGCGTCCACGTCCACGTTCGCACCCTGCGCTCGGACGGTCTCCTCAAACGGATACAGGTTCACAACCACCAGGTCAATATGTCCGAAGCCATGATGATGCGCTTCTTCTACCCCCAAACTGGTCTGCGGCATCAAGATGCCGCCCGCGATCTTGGGATGCAGGGTCTTGACTCTGCCGCCGAGAATCTCCGGGAAACCGGTGTAGGCAGCAACATCTATCACAGGAACCCCGCTCTCACGCAAGTACTTGGCGGTGCCTCCAGTAGAGAGGATCTCCACGTTAAGACTTGCGAGTTGCTGGCCGAGCGGCACCAACCCCTCCTTGTTGTGGACGCTCAGTATGGCTCTGCCAATCCATATGGTGCTCATTCTGCAATCCTCCAGATGATGGTTCGGCCAGCAAGATACGGCCGGACGCCTGCGTACTCCACGGGCACGATCCAAGGTTCGCGCACCAGCGTGAGCGTGCCTTGGTTGAGTGGAAGGCCATAGAACTCTGCCCCAAACTGCGACACGAAAGGATCCAGCTTTGTGAGGCATCCGAGCGTTTCGAAAAACTCCATAAGCCGCGGCATGGCAACCGGCGCCGTGAACACGCCCGCGCATCCCTCGGCGCACTCTTTGGCGCAAATAGGGTGCGGAGCACTATCCGAACCAAAAAAGAATTTCGGATTGCCGCTCGTAACCGCATAGCAAAGCGCCTCACGGTCCTGCGGCCGCTTTACTACGGGCTTGCAGAAATTGTGTGGCATGATCTTATCGCCAATCACATCATCCAACGTGAGCTCCAGGTGGTGGAGCGTGATGGTTGCCGCAACCGTAGCCGGAAGCGTATACACAGCCTCCACCGCCCCTGCAGTAGTAATGTGCTCCAGCACGATCTTGAGGCCCGGAAAATCGGAACAGAGCCGCCGCAGAACCTCAAGAAATGCGGCCTCCCGATCCAGGCAAAACACGCCCGGCATCTCTCCATGTAAGAGGAGCAGCATGCCAATATCCTGCATCGCTTCGAACGCTGGATACAGCTCCGAAAGTCGGCCAACCGAAACACCGTCTTCCGCGTTGGTAGTGACGCCTTCGGGGTAATACTTGACCGCAACCACGCCGGCCGCATGCGCGCCCCGAACCACTTCCGGAGTGGTGTCAGGGTACAGTTTGAGCGTCATGAGCGGCTGAAAACCATTGCCCGAATGCATGAGTATTTCGTCGCGGTACGGTATGGCATCATCTACCGTTCGGATCGGCGGGTTGAGCGTGTTGGGCATGGCAATTGCCCGGCCAAACTGCTGTGCGACCAGATATGCGAGCCTCCTAAGCAATTCACCTTCACGGAAGTGAACATGGAAATCATCTGGCATGCGGATAGTAATCGTATCCATGGTTTCCTCTCTATGCTGCGTTTTGCAGATTGATGTGAGTTCAAATTCCCTACTAGCGCTTGTCGCGGGCCGCGCAGAACTGGTTGACTGCCTGGATGATTGGCTGCACACGCCACGGGCGTAGCATGCCCACGGTTCCAAGAAAAATGGAAGTCGCGCCCGCTTCCAAAAGAAACATGGCGTCCCATACATGGGAAACGCCACCGCCAGCGTTGATAGGAAACTCAGCGTTGTGGACGCTCCGAAACTCATACACCCATAGGCATACGAGCGACAAAAGCGGCGGTCCCGAGAGCGCACCTCCGCCGTACTTGGCGAGTGGAGAACACTTGGGATCAGACGTCCCGAAGTACCGTACCCAATCGATATCATCGGAAAGCGCACCGAACGGAATGGCATTGGTTATGCACAGCGCATCACAGTGCGCCGCAATTTCTGCGGCAGCCTTTGGCGTGACGAGTAGATTGAGTTTGGCGCTGATAGGAACGTTCGCTAATGCCAGAATCTCCAGCTCATCATGCGCTTCCGCGACCACCTCCAGTGGATCCGCTTTTTTGAGATTTGGACAAGTCGCATTGAACTCGATGCCAAATGCAGTCCGGAAATCGCGCCGATACACCTGAATGAGTTCCACGAACTTCCTGGTCTCACGCAACCGTCCTTCCTTAGTATTCGCAACTGGCATGAATGAGATGAAAAACGGGTCAGTGAACGACTGCCACATCCTCTTTTGCAAGAGCGCATCCGCTCCAGGGCCAGAGAGACCAACGGCATTGAGGGCGACTCCACTTACTGGCTTAACACGTATGCAGTCCGGCTTTAGGTGCCTAGGTTGAGTGGTGCCTTGCTTGAGCGGCATGTTGCCCTCGCGGGGATTCAGTGTCGTGGTCTTGGTGACCAGAGTTGAGCCCTCCCAGTTCGCAAACCAGGAATGCCAGTACCCCTCGCCGAAAAAATTGCGCGATCCTGCGGCGCAGAACACGTGCCCGAAATCAATACCACGAAGCTTCATTACTCCACCTCTTTCCTTAATTAAGTTGACAATGAACTGCATATTTTGTTTCCAAAATCCTCATCAAACCTTATCTAAAATAACCAAAAAATGCAAACTGATTGACGCGCGGGCCTCAATTTGGTATACCAATGAGTACTGAAAATCAGTCGCACATTACCAATACACAACACTCATACCACAAGGAGATTGTGCAATGCCGTTCAATTTTTTGGAACTTTCAGAAACATACTACCACAAAACAAATCCAGACCTCCGAAGAAGGAGAACTATTGTAGCAGAAGGCGCAAGTGATGAATTTTTCTTGTACCAACGCCTAGGGTCTATTCATGCGCGCCTCATGCAAGAAGGCGTAGAAAATACGAACAACAACTCGCTCAAACTAGATGGAGCGATACTGCGTGCAGCGTATGAATTCTTGCATGCGAACAACGAACAAAAAGAGCAAGCGCGCGATACCGCAACCACACAAAAGCATCAGTGCGACTCAGGTATCCGATGTCTCTTGCAAGACGGGATAGAAACTTGGGAGCACATCCTCGAGCTCAAGCGAAAACACGACGAAGATACTGCGCCACCAAAAGATGAAGAAGATCCCATACCCAATACAACAGAATCCGAGGAGCTGCCCGACATCAACAAGCTCTTCGGCCAGACTACAGACAACATGGTAGCAAATCTTGGAACCCTTCTCCTGCTCATGGAGCAGGTAAACAACGACCGCGAGGGACATATGCGCAGGACAAAAGTGCTGGCACGGGAAATCAAAACGCTCAAAGCGCAACTTACCCAATCAGCAGATGCGCTGGCGCAATCCCAAGAGGAGGTAACGTTCCTACGGCGCCAACAACGTGCCTTGGAGGAACAACTTGCTACAGTAGAGAAACGCAAGCTCTCCAAACTCTTGCAGAACACAGCAAGCCAGGGTACAGAAGGACGCAAACTTTTTGAACTCGCCCAGCGCCTGGAAGCAACGAACGTAAAAACACAAAAACGCGAAAATATGCTCGCCCAACTCCCGAGCGCCATGCAGGACGGCCGGCACATAGAGTACGAAGACCGATTCCTGGACGATCTTGTAGGACTCCAAGATCGGGAACACCAAGACGTAGTTGACGCGCTCAAACGGTTTGCTAATCATGGTGAACAATACTCATCACTGAAAACAAAACGGTGGGAGGGCAGATCAATATCTGGAGCCCCAGAGGGGAGCTTCGAATCCCGGTCAAACGACAAGTTCCGATTTTTCTGGAAGCAAGATGATAACAGCGTCATCCACTTCTATCGCACTGGTCCGCATACGGAATTCAGCTCGTCCGAGTGGTAAGGCCGAAATCCGGCCGCAACAAACAGCCTCGCATGCAGTAATGTGCGAGGCTGTCTTTTTTATGCGTGGTACCGGAGGCGGGACTCGAACCCACATGCCTTGCGGCCCAGGATTTTAAGTCCTGTGCGTATACCATTCCGCCACTCCGGCTCGTTGTAGGCGGATGAAAGCTTCCGTGTGCGAGCAAGCTCGCCCACTCCAGCTTTCATCCGCCTACTCCTCTCAATTTATTGCTTAACTTCGAGTACTCAGCCCAAGCAATAAATTGTATTCTACAAATCTTATTAAAAAACTGCCATCAAGTCAAGAGTATCTCCAGTATACCACACTGTGCATATTTCATTTGCAGGTACTGTGGGATGGAGTATTTTAAAAATAATAGATTATTAATAAAAACAAACTATGGACACATCACTGTTTCTCGCAAAAGTATTTGGGATTATGTACCTCGCATCTGGAGTCGCAATTTTAGTGCGCGCTAAAGAATTTAGAAAAGTCATGCGCGATTTTATGGAGCATGCATACCTCACCTACTTCACTGGATTCATGCTCACTATTCTGGGCCTACTGGCCGTACTCTCGCATAATGTGTGGGAGGGTGCAGGCTACGTCGTAGTGGTGACGGTGATTTCTTGGGCGGTACTGCTTAAGGGCCCTGCCTACTTGGTGCTGCCAGGAAAAACTATGACTTCATTAACAGCATGGTTTGATGGCAAAGGATGGTATATGTTTGCAGGCATTGTCTCGCTTGTGATTGGCGTCTACCTTGCTTCCAATGGATTCGGCTGGATGTAGAAAATCTTGAATTTGAAATTAAAATAACCCACCGAAAGGTGGGTTATTTTAATGGAGCGGATAACGGGACTCGAACCCGTATCCCCTCCTTGGCAAGGAGGAATAATAGCCCTTATACGATATCCGCTCGTCTCGTCGTAGCCGGATTCCAGCCTCCGCGCCCGAGCAAGCTCGGTCGCTGCGGCTTTCATCCGCCTACTCCTTTCAAATTTTCTGTTAACCTCGGAGTACCTCGGCCCAACAGAAAATTTGTAGTAAAAATACAAAAGAAGTATATCAAATCATACCTTTTTGTAAAGGTGTATTATCGGGAACTTCTAAAACCTTTTCCCGTGATGTTTCGCCTTGAATAATTTTGATTGATGATTTTGGCACGCCCCACGCGTCCGCCAAAAACACAACCAAAGCTTTGTTTGCCTTGCCGTCAACCGGTGGTGCGGTAATGCGCACACGCAGCACCCCGTCTTTGAACCCGACAATCCTATTCTCTTTTGAACGCGGAGTAACTTTAACGGCAATAGTTTGAGACATACTAATATACTACTACAAAAAGAAAGAGGCCGCACCTGTTTCTGGTGCGACGACCTAAGCAATAGCAACAATACCAAACAAACTAAAATCTATTGAGAAACTTTTTCTGCCAATGTTTTGAAAATCTTCCGGCTCGTGAGCATGTTGCGGACATAGTCGCGGTACTCAGGGCTCTCAAGCCGAGCCAAAAGTTCGGGCTGGTGTTGGTACGTTTTTTTAGCAACACCAAGCTCTTTAGCCACCTCCTCTTCGCTTGCCGAAATATTCTCCTGCTTTCCAAACTCGCGGCCAACAAGGCTCACCTTGAGCCTGTGCTCTGCTTTGGGTTTACATTCGAGCGCTAAATCTTCTTTGGACTTCTTGATGCTCGAAAGGTAGTCCTCAAACCGCATGCCCTGCTCTTTTACATTACGCTCTAATTCTGCAACCATCTTCTGTGCTTCCGCTACAATAAGCTGGTCTGAAAATTCTCCGATGGTAGAATGCTTCACCAACTCATCCATGGCAGCCATTTCAAAACGCTCACGCTCTTCCCGCTCGCGCTCATGCTGCAGACTCTCGCGAATCTGCTTGCGCAAATCTTCCATGGTGTGCGCATGGCCAAGGTCTTTTGCAAACGCGTCATTAAGCTCAGGAAGTATTCGTTCAAACACTTGTGTAACAGAAACAGTAAACTGCGCGGGCTTACCTGCTAAAAATTTCTCATAATACTCATCCGGGAACTTGAGTTCAAATTCTTTTTTATCACCAGCTTTCAATCCAATAATCTGCTCTTCAAAACCCGGAATAAATCCGCCCTCGCCTAATGTTAATTTAAAATCTTTTGAAGTTCCATTCTCAACCACTACCTTGTCGTGCGCAACCACTAAATCAAGAACCGCTACGTCACCACGTCCGGCTGGACGCTCAACTAGAGATTCTTTCGCATGCATCTCGCGAAGATTAGTGATGACTTTTTCAACATCTTTGTCGGTAGCACTAGCCTCTTTTTTTTCTACCTTAATACTGGAAACATCTCCAAGTGTTGCCGAAGGAAGAATCGAAATAACCGCCTTATAGGTAATACCAAAAGGCGGAACCATCTTTTGGATGCTTATTTCTGGCTGACCCGCAACACCAACGTTGCGCTCGCGGATTTCGGATTCAAGTGTGCGACCCACAATAGATTGGATCGCCTCCTCGTAAATCTTAGCCTCGCCACCAACACTGCGACTTACTACGTCGTATGGAGCAGTGCCCTTGCGGAATCCTGGAACATTACTATGTTCAGAAAGATGTTTTGCTGCATGCTGCAAATCCCGCTCAATATCAGCGCGATCGAGTTCTATCGTAAGCTCTAAAACAGCGGACGATGGTTTGTGCTCAACAATATTCATAAAACATACTCTACCTTACGTCGCAAAATCGTGCAAGCGTGCCCGTTTTCCGGACACGTTCCCTATCTCAATCATAATGCGGTCTGTAATTTTATATAAATCTTCACGAGTAACGGGTTCTTGGCGCGCCTCGATTGTAAGTGGCTTTCCAAACCGAAGTGTGGCAGTATTGCGCTTAAACACAAACTCATGAAACACCTCCCAAACATTTGTAATCATGGGACCTTCGTATCCAACTGGAATAATAGGAACTCCCGTTGTAAGCGCAAGTCGCGCAATGCCTGTTTTTCCTAACGCAAGCGCACGAGAATCCGAATTACGAGTTCCTTCTGGATAGATAGCAATTGCCTGGTTCTGCCGAAGTACTTCTTCTGCTTCGCGCAAAATATTTGAAGGAGTGCGCCAATCAATAAGAAGAGTAGCAAGCTTATTACGGAGAGGCTTGGTCCACCAAGGACCCCACCAGTAATCATCCCGAGCCACAAACCATACGGGCACGCCATTGTGTGTGTACGAAAGCATGGCCATAAGCCACTGATCCGGAATACTTACATGGTTTCCAGCTAGAATAAACGGCCCCTGTTTTGGAATATTTTCAATCCCTTCTACACTCCTAAGAAATAGCGTGCGTGTAATCGAAAATAAAGGCCGCAGTAGAGAGTACAACGTACGCGGCATATATACTACTTAAACCAAAAAACTAACAATCAAAAGCGCGACAATGTTCATCACTTTAATCATAGGATTAATAGCTGGGCCTGCGGTGTCTTTGTATGGATCGCCAACCGTATCTCCGGTTACGCTTGCCGCATGCGCTTCGCTTCCTTTCCCGCCGTGCGCGCCAGACTCAATCAACTTCTTTGCATTGTCCCATGCGCCGCCACCCGTAGTCATGGAAATAGCTATAAATAAACCCGTAACAATAGATCCGACAAGCACGCCTCCAAGCGCCACTGGACCCAAAAGCCACGCAACAAGAATCGGAGCAAGTACTGGAATAAGTGCCGGAACAAACATTTGGCGCAACGCGTCTTTGGTCACAATATCAACGCATGCGCCGTAATCTGGCTTAGCATGGCCTTCCATAATGCCCTTAATCTCTCTAAACTGCCTACGCACTTCCTCTACTACTTTGCCTGCTGTTTTACTCACTGCCTCCATCACGAGCGCGGCAAAATAGTATGGCAACATGCCACCAATAAACAGCCCAATAATAACCATTGGGTCAGAAAGCCTAAACAAGAGCTCTCGGCCGTGCAAAATAAATTCCTGAGAGTATGATGCAAAGAGTACGAGCGCGGCAAGCCCGGCGCTTCCAATTGCATATCCCTTAGTGACTGCTTTAGTAGTGTTGCCAACAGAATCTAGCTTGTCTGTAACTTCGCGCACTTCTTTGGAAAGGTGTGCCATCTCCGCGATTCCGCCGGCATTATCGGTAATAGGTCCGAACGCATCAATAGCAACAATCATGCCAGCCAAAGAAAGCATGGAAACCGCGGCAACCGCAATCCCATACAGTTCAGCAAAGGCATACGATCCCCAAATAGCAAGACAAATAACAATTACCGGAAGCGCGGTTGCGCGCATAGAAAGCGCAAGTCCCGCAATAATATTTGGGCCGTGGCCTTTTGTAGATGCCTCAGCGATATTTTTAACGGGCTGATATTTATCAGAAGTGTAGTATTCAGTAATCACAACCAAGAGCGCGGTTACTCCAAGCCCAACCAGAGAAGCATAAAACAAATTCAACGGCAGGTAGTTGCCGTTTGCATCCATGATTCGCATGGTTGCAAAGTAAAAACCAACAGCAGCAAGGATGCCCGAAACGAGCAAGCCCTTATAGAGTGCAGCCATAATATTTTCACTCCGCCCCAAGCGCACAAACATAAGGCCAACAACAGAGGCTAGAATTGAAATACCACCCAATACCAGTGGGTACAAAAGCGCATTCTCAAAATCCGGAAACACAAGCGCGCCCAAAAGCATACTTGCTACGGTAGTTACCGCATATGTCTCAAAAAGGTCAGCGGCCATGCCAGCTGTATCCCCAACATTATCCCCAACATTGTCCGCAATCACAGCTGGGTTACGTGGATCATCTTCTGGAATATTTTTTTCAACCTTACCCACAAGATCAGCGCCAACATCAGCTGCTTTTGTATAAATGCCGCCACCAAGGCGAGCAAAAATCGAAATCAAACTTCCTCCAAAACTCAAACCAATAAGCGCATACACATCATGTGTTAACGCATAAAATCCGGTAACGCCAAGCAATCCCAAACCAACCACTAAAAATCCAGTTACTGCGCCGCCTCGAACCGCAACAGTCATGGCACGAGAAAGGCCTCGGCTTGCGGCATGCGCAACACGCACGTTCGCGCGAACCGCAACATTCATACCTATGTAGCCAGCAATCGAAGAAAGCACTGCTCCGGTCAAAAATCCCCATGCAACAAGCCACGAGAGCCCAAAACCAAGCGCAAAAAATACAAAAAATGCCACTATCGCGATAGTACGGTATTGGCGGTTGAGATACGCCTTTGAACCTTTTTGAATTGCTCCGGCGATTTCTTGCATTTTATCATCGCCTGCTTTGCGACCAACAACCCATGCCGCAAGCACTACACCGACAATAATCGCGAACACTGACGCCCCCAGAGAAAAAACAAGATACATAGACATACGTTTATAACTCTTAATTATTTATTCTGATACTGGCTTATCCGCTGCTTTAGCGGAATCTTTTTTAGAAGTATCCTTTTCTTTTTTTGTATCTGGGGCTTTGTCTTTTTTTTCTGCATCTACCGAGACAGAAGCCTCAACAGATTCTTTAGATTCTTTTATATCGTCTTCTGCGGAATCATCCACGACAACACCCTCTGCATCTGGAGCCGGAGTTGCCGGCTTAATATCAATTTTCCATCCGGTCAAACTCGAGGCCAAACGCACGTTTTGCCCGTGCTTGCCGATTGCCAAAGAAAATTGGTCATCAGCAACCATGGCTTCTGCGGTTCTGCTTTCTGCGTGCAACACCACGTCAATAACTTTTGCGGGAGAAAGTCCATTCTTGATAAATGCAATGTCATCTTTGTTCCATTCAATAATATCAATTTTTTCGCCGCCAAGTTCATTAATAATAAATTGCACGCGTGTACCGCGCTGGCCTACGCACGATCCAACCGGATCTACATTGTCGTCTTTTGCGGTAACCGCAATTTTAGAACGAGATCCTGGTTCACGAGCAATTGATTTAATTTCCACTGCGCCATCGCTAATTTCTGGCACTTCTATTTCGAACAACTTATACACTAACTCACGACTTGCGCGAGAAACAACAACTTCAGGCCCGCGGCTTGACGTGGCAACTGATTTGATAAAAAATCGAAGCTGGGATCCTGGACTATAGTGCTCAGTGCGAACCTGTTCAGAAGGAGGCATAATTGCGGTTGCTTGGCCGATATCAACAATAATATTTCCCGCTTCCATGCGCTGAATAGTTCCATTAATAAGTTCGCCTTCTTTGTCTTTGTATTCATTAAAGACAACTTCGCGCTCAGCCTCACGCAAGCGCTGGATAATTACCTGTTTTGCAGTCTGCGCAGCCATGCGGCCAAACTCTCCGGGAACCAGGAGCTCCTGCACTAATTCTTCTCCAAGTTCAACATCAGGCTTTATTTCGCGGGCAGGAGTAATCATAATCTGGGTTTTTGGGTTGAATCGCTCTTCCTCTTCCTCGTCTTTTGATTCTTCATCTTGAACTACTGGTAAAGTACCCTGCGTTTCCTTATCTTCTTTCTTCTCCGTTAATTTCTCGCTTTTGGCCTCATCGCTAGCTTCTTTTTTAGGCTTGTCTTCTTTGCTAATCTTTGGCTCAACAAGATCCTCGTTGATCACATTTCCCTCTTCGTCCAACTCCAACTCTTGATCCTCTACCACGGTTTTGGTGTCATACACCTTCATTCCCATGGTTTCTGGATTAAAATCAACTTTAAGATTCTGCATACGGTTCCCAAAATCTTTCCGATATGCAGCTGCCAACGCTTGTTCAATAGTAGCAAGCACGCTTTCCACAGAAATGTGCTTTTCGTCGCAAATCGCTTTGATTGCTTGTAGTACTTCTTTAGACATAATAGATTATTTTTACAAAAAAGAGCTAGTTTACAATTCGTATAACTAGCCTAGATATATAGTATAGCAATGTTACAAAAATGGCAAGTCAAAAATCCCTTGCTTTCAATAAAGACCGCCTATACAGCATTGTGGCATAGGCGGTCTTTATTGAATCAACTAAAACATAGGTGGCGGTGGCGGTGGCAAATCCTCTGGCCCGCCAAACCCAGACGGAGGGTTGTTGCGTGGGGGCTCTGGCGGCGGGGGTACTGAATCGTTTTTCTTCTTTTTTTCCTCTTTTAAAGAATGTTTATCTGATGAGGACTGGATAGCTCCAGTAGGTATGTCGCCGGGCAGATGATTAACCTTGGAGGATTTTGCATCACTGTGTCCAGTTTCATCATCCTCTCGAAAAATATTTACCACTCGTTCGCCAAGCTGAGCGCGTTTTTCTTGGATATACCACACTAAAATAGAAAGCAACAGAAAAACGAGGATTACTATCCCAATAACCAATGAGGTGTTAAAGGTAAACTTCTGCGGAACTTCATTAATCTGACGAACCACAGCACCGGGAGTGATTTCCATAACATCGCTATCATCAAATTCATTGCCTGTGTTTTGCGCAATCATATCTGGATCTGTTGTCGCTCCAAGCACAGCATCATCATCTGCGACTACACGCCCTTCAGGATTTAGTATTTCTGTGTCTTGGTCTTTTCCTTGTACAACATCTGGCACAATAGGCTCTTCGGACACCACAAGATCATCTTTTACGGTCAGTGGCTTTTGCTCATCAGGAACAGTAACTGAAATCGGGGGCATTTGTTCTGTTTCTGCCCTAGTATCTTCTATGGGGCTCGATTCTTCTGGATCACGATTTACCAGAGCCACATCTCCAACCTGCCAGTAAATTGGCGCTGAGTTATTAGAAAGCTTGCCGCGATCAGACGCATATGCCTCAATAGTGTGCCTACCTAAACCAAAAGATGTTTGTGGCTGCCACGCAAAATTAATTACACCAGAAGGATCCTCCCCCAAAGGAATGCTATGAATAATTTTTCCATCAACAATAATTGAAACAACAAATCCATTTTTTGCTATACCCGCAATAAACGGCCGATCAATACCAGAATCCGCGTTTACAATAGGCCGAAAAAGAATCGGCGCCGGAGTTGGTGGAAGTATGGAAATAGTTACCATATTGGAGATAAAACTCTCTTTTCCGCGAGAATCACGAGCAATAGCTGTAATAGTGTGCTCCCCAATTAAAAGATTTTTAAGCTCTGCACTAAAGCTTCCTGTGCCTGAAGCATGGTTTTTAACCATAACCCTAGCCTGCTCTTTTCCATCAACTACCACTCTGACTAAAGAGTTATTCTGCGCAACACCTCCTGCCCAGACTCGATCTTGTCCTAATGTGTCACCTGTGTACGGAACCAGAAGTGTTGGAGATGGATTAGGGATAATGGTAATAAGCGTTACCAAACTTTCAGATGAAAGCTCTTTGGTTTGGCTGTCTCTTGCCTGGAGCTGAATAGCATGCCCGCCAGATCCGAGCGGTAAAAATGGAGTATATGAAAATGTATTACCCGAGACCTTCGCGACGCCATTAAGTACGCTATCAACAAACACCAAGACTTCGCTTGCACCAATTGCTTCCCCGGAAATAACAGGCACAGGAGAATCAAACTCTTGCCCCTGAAACGGGCGCACTACTATTGGCGCTTCTGCAGCAAAAACACTTCCAGCGCCAAGCAACACAAAAACCGCACTCATCATAATTCCGAGTACTGCTGTAGTTAGAACATAATTTGCATTTTTAAGAAAAGAGCGACGTGAATGCGTGTGTGGTGCGCTGGTCATAGTAAGTATGTCCTTTCCTCCTTAGGATTTTTGATCTTAATGCAGAAAAGGCAAGCAGCTAAATGCTCATGCCTCTTCTATCTTGTTTATTGATAGAGAAGGAATAAGGTTTAAGCTGCTTGCCTCCCGCAAGCACGTACTATGACGATTAAATGAACTGTTTGTATTGTAACCTAAAAAAACAAAAAACAAAACACCCCTATTTACCAATAATACGGCTACTGTGGGTAAAAGTGTGTATAGCCTATGGATAACCTAAAAAAATTAAAAATTAATTGGATCAAATTGCGCCCGATGGTGCCTAATCCGAAGTTTGCCCGGCAAAGATCCTGGGCTAATTGTTACCACATCAATTCTAAAATTTTCAATACCATTTTTGCTAATGTAAGCAAAAATTGTTTTTTGAAGTTTCCGTTGTTTTTCAAAATCAATTGACTGCTCTGGAAGACCGCGTAAATTTTTAAGCCTGGTTTTTACCTCAACAAAAACAATTTGTGCGCCCTCTTTTGCAATAATATCAATTTCTCCAAACCTGCTGGTAAAATGCTTTTTTAATATCAAAAAACCACGGCTAGATAAATACCATGCCGCTATCTTTTCCCCCCATGCTCCTATATTTTGGGCATCTGAACCCATTACCCAAGATAACTGCGCTTACTTGATTCGCGACTAACTGTTTCTCTTCGTTTAGGCACAACCCTGATTCGATAGTTTAATACTAATATTAGCCAAAATATTACTATAACTCCCCAAATCAAAATAAGTATCGGTGCACTTAAATAAAAAGTGTTAATCTGCCGAATTGTGTATAAAATAATACCAATCAAACCCATGGTCCATGCCAATGAAGAATACTTTGCAGATGCTTTTTTGGCGAATATATCACCTTTTTTTACAACAAAACCAATAATCAGAGCAATTAGAATCAAAACAATGCTTGTTCCTAAAAAAATAAAGGCAATATTTGAAGTAAATGGTCCCGGATTCTGATTAAAAAGATATGATGGAGAAAATAAATGCACTAAAGTTCCCATAGTTGTAATTATTGTTGTTTAAAAACAAGCCCAAAATGATATGATCCTGCGTTGATTTCTTTCTCTTGGACAAACCCCACACCAGAAGCAAGCCCCATAACCGTGTCCTTACTGACCCGTGAACTAGCTGGCGGGCCAATAGCAGTGTTTCCTGGCAGCCAATCAACAACCAGTAATGTCCCCTCTTTTTTGAGGGCACGCTTGGCTTCGCTGAATACCGCACTCTTGTCCTTAAGTAAGAATAATATATTCACGAGGAGCACTGCGTCAAGAGACATGGTCGCAATTTTAGTTGCTCCAATAACTTCCAAATCTGACCACATGGTGATGATATTCGTAATACCCTCAACCTGCGCCTCTTTTTTAACCTGCTCAAGCACGGCCTTTTGCACGTCAACCGCATACACGCGGCCTTTGGCTCCGACTGCATGGCTTGCCGCAAAGGACATATAGCCGGTTCCACACCCAAGATCAGCAACCTGCGCTCCCGCGGACAAGTTAATTTGTTTGATAATCTGATCTGGATTAAGAAATTGTGAGTCTTGTTGTGGCATACTGTGTTTAGTATACATCTGTTATTTCATCGCATCAACAATCCGCTGTACGGCAACCATAAGCGCGGCTGTGCGCAGATCCACAGTGTGCTGCTTGTGCGCATCCCACACTGCTTTAAATGCATCTTTCATTATGGGCTCGAGCTTTGCAAACACTTCGGATTCGCTCCAGTGTTCGTTTTTTAAATTCTGATCCCACTCAAAGTAGCTCACCGTTACTCCACCCGCATTGGTAAGCACGTCCGGAGCAACATAGATTTTTTTTGACCAAAGAATTACATCCGCCTCCGGAGTGGTTGGCCCGTTCGCGAGCTCTAACACAATTTTTGCTTTGATATTCGTGGCGTTCTCGGCGGTTATTTGATTCTCGAGTGCGGCCGGCACCAACACATCGCATTCCTGCTCTAATATTTCTTTATTAGTAAGTTTAATTCCTGATTCATAATTTATAACCGAACCTTTTTCTTGTTTTGTTTTCATGACTGCCTCTGGATCTAACCCATTTGGATCATAGATGCCGCCTTTGGAATCCGAAACTCCAACAATACGATAGCCAGCAACGCGAGCAAGCACACCAAAATGATACCCAGCATTTCCAAACCCTTGAATAACAACAGTGGTTCCATCTGTATGCATACCCAGAGCTCTCACAAGCTCTTCTAACACGTAAAACCCGCCTTGGCCTGTCGCGGTACCTCTTCCTTCGCTGCCGCCATGCTCAAGCGATTTTCCGGTGAATGTTGCTCGCGTAGTATCACCAGTGATTTTCTCGTATTCATCGACCATCCAATCCATAATCTGTGGATTGGTATTTACGTCGGGCGCGGGCACATCAATGTTGGGCCCAATATGTTGGGCCATTTTTTGTACCCAGCCACGAGAAAGTTTTTCAAGTTCGCTTTGAGAAAGTTCTTTTGGGTTAATAGAAACGCCTCCTTTGCCGCCTCCCATGGGGATATTTACCACTGCTGTCTTAATTGCCATCCAAAATGCGAGTGCGGAAACCTCGTCTAAATCAACTTGGCTATGAAACCTGATGCCGCCCTTGTATGGCCCGCGCGCATTACTACATTGCACACGATAGCCTTTGAATGTTTTTTGCGACCCATCATCCATTGCCATTGGAATTTCAAATTCATGGACATAATTTGGCTCTTTTAATTTTTTAACAACAACCGCATCAAGTCCGAGTTTTTTTGCGGCGCTATCCAACTGCTGCATTGCATTACTAAATGCTGACATATGTTTTTGATTAAAAAAATCCAAACAATCGTTTGAATATACGCTATTAATTACAATAACCGCAGTGTTTACACTATGTTTCCTTTTTTTCGAGCCATCGCTCAGCATCCATTGCAGCAGCACACCCATCTCCTGCTGCGGTAACTGCTTGGCGATATTCATGATCATGCACATCTCCAGCCGCAAATACACCAGAAATATTGGTCATACTGCGGTCTTTAAGTATTATATATCCTTTTGTGTCCAACTCAATCTGATTTTTAAAAATCTCTGTGTTTGGCCTGTGCCCAATTGCAACAAACAGCCCTTGGCATATAATTTCTGATTCTTCGTTTGTTTTATTATTTTTAATTTTAACCCCGGTTACAGAGTTTTCACCGAGCACTTCAACCACTTCTGTATTCCAAATAAACTCAATTTTGGGATTATTTTTTGCGCGATCCTGCATAAATTTACTCGCGCGCAACTCTTCGCGCCGAACCAAAATCTTAATGCTGTTTGCAAATTTAGTAAGAAAAATACCATCTTCCATTGCAACATCTCCACCACCCACAAGCACAATATCTTTGCCTTTAAAGAAAAATCCATCGCATGTAGCGCACGATGAAACACCTTTGCCTCGTAAACGTTGTTCAGATTCAATCCCAAGCCATATAGCACTTGCGCCTGTTGCAATAATTACTGCCTGCGATTGATATATATCTTTTCCCAACCACACTGAAAACGGTTGTGTATTAAAATCAACCTTATCAACTATTTTATCTATAATTTTTGTACCAAACCGCTCAGCTTGCGTTCTCATACGCGCCATGAGCTCTGGCCCTTGAATTCCTTCTGGAAATCCAGGAAAATTTTCAACATCAGTAGTTAATGCAAGTTGGCCACCAATTTCACCACCAGAAAACAAAACAGGTGCAAGTTGTGCGCGTGATGCATAAATAGCAGCAGTATATCCCGCATTTCCCGATCCTATAATAATAAGCTTATATATTTCAGTCATGCTTTTTGGCTAGTATTAGCCATTATCTCTATTTTACTACTGAATCTAATTTTTCCTTAATATCTTCTTTTTGATGAAGACCAACGAGTGTTTCTGCTGGTTTTCCGTCCTTAAATATTATGATAGTAGGGATACTCATAACTCCGTACTGCGAACTAGATACTTGATTTTCATTAACATTAAGTTTTGTTATTTTGACGTCTTTTCCGGTGTCCGCAAGTTCATCTATAATAGGACCTTGAATTTTACAAGGACCACACCACGGCGCCCAAAAATCTACAAGTACAACACCTTTTGATTCTTCCACCTCTTGTTTAAAGTTTTGATCTGTCAGTTCTATTGCCGGCATATTTTATGTATTTATTTATAAACAATAATACTAATTATAATTTTATTTAAGTATAAAGTCTAATACTAATAATTATAATGGTGTGGACGGAGTGCATAAGCCCTTTAAACGGCTTATGCTAGCACTTATTTAAAAAACATACCTATGAATAAGTAATTAGGTATGTTGTGCAAAATCTCACATCCTCTGTGTATAAAGTTTGTGTATATTTTAGGTAATATATTTATTACGTTTTTATGCACACAAAGTAAACAGATAGTAGTGACTTTATACACAGGGTATATTTTAGGCTAACATTAGCCATTACACAGGAAATCCACAGGCACTGGGGATAACTTTTGTTTATTGTGTATAAAAATAATTAAGCCATATTGAAGTAATTAAAAATAAACAAAAACACCCTACTATTTAAGGTGTTTTTGGTGGACCTGAGGAGAATCGAACTCCTGGCCTCCACAATGCGAATGTGGCGCTCTACCAGCTGAGCTACAGGCCCGCGTCGTAGTCGGATTGCGGTCTCCATGTGCTGGCATACAGCCCACTCCGACCTTTATCCGCCTACTCCTTTTAAATTGTCCATTAACCTCGGCTACGCCTCGGTCCAACGGACAATTTAAAATTTTTTTAAGTATTTTATGTCGGGTTGCGCGTGCTGGAGAATACAGCCCGCTTCACCCTTTGTCCGCCTCTTCCTCTCAATTTTTTCCTTAACTCACGAATACGCGAGCCCAAGGGAAACATTTGCACGGGAGAGTCAAGATTTTACGGCGTTTATGGTTGAACAATACATATGGTGCCCTCGGCAGGAATCGAACCTGCATCTAAGGCTTAGGAGTCCCTTGTTCTATCCATTGAACTACGGGGGCACGTCGTAGTCGGATTGCGGTCTCCGTGTGCTGTTTGCGCAGCCCACTCCGACCTTCATCCGCCTACTCCTTTTAATTTTTCGCTTAACCTCCCCGCCTAGGGTGGGTCGGCCCAAGCAAAACATTATAGAGAGATTTTAGGGTATTATTTTTGAACAAATGAAAATATTTATAGTTTTGTTCAACCCATCATGAAAAATTGTTCAACCCATGTAAATTTTGTTCAACCCATCATGAATTTTAAGC
>MOEI01000010.1:4193-8279 GCA_001889965.1 bacterium CG10_46_32 | reverse complement strand
GGGAGAGCAGACACGAAAAATCCTTTCTTCCCCAACTAATATGCTTTTGCGGGGCTGCTGGGAGGGACACGTTGATATTTTTGGATATTTTTACAAAGAGCTTATGTGTTTGTTTGCAATAGCTTAGCACATATCTTAAATAACTTACTCTCATTACAGATCAGCCAAATGCTCTTTTAGTAAGTCAACGAGAATGTTGGGTAAGTCTTTAGCATTTTCTGCTACTTTGGCGTCTGGGGCATAAGTTGTCTTGGCTGATATTCCGTCATTAGTTATGCCGATACCGATAACCACGACTCCTTTCTTGCGCAAAGAAAGGACTGCAGTTTGCACCTTGGCGACATCGCTACTTACCCCGTCAGTATAGACAATGACAATTTTTTTAAGGTCTCCAGCCTGTATTTTTCTTTCAGTCTCTTCATCAAGTGTTGCTAAAATATGTTCGAGTGTGACATAATCCGTTGTTCTTTCGCCGGGTGTTGACTCGAATGAAGTGGCCACATCCACACGCTCCTTTTCTCCAAGTTCTTCCGACATCGGCTTGAGCGGGGTAATATCTGCCTCCGCGTCTGCTTGGAATTTGTATATCTCTGATTTAATTTTAAGAGGTACAAGCATATTCGTTTGCTCGTTGTCTGTTTCCTCTGCTGCCCGTGAAAGTCCCTCCATGCCAAGCACCATGGTTTTGCGCTGTTCAAGGCGTTTCGTACCCTGATTCATAGAATCGGACCCGTCGCCCACTTGGGTAATCTCTACCTCGCCGATAAGTTTGCCCGGTTTTTGTTCTATTTGATATGTTTCCCAAACTTTAGGTTCAAGGTTCCCGCGCTTAACTTCGGCATATAATTCCGCAGGATCTACAAGGTCTTCGCCGTCCTCTACGGGATATCGTGGTGCAGGTGTCGGTTTTAAGCGCTTGGATACAATTCTTCGGAAAATATTTTTGACTGATTCGATGGCATTTTCATTAGTCTCGGGATTAATCGTCTTCTCGAGTTCCTCAATAACATTTCTGTATTTTTTCAGTGCTTCAGCAGAAACACCAATACTTTCAGCATGATGGCGATTTGCTTTATCAAGTTCTGATTCACGCGGTGTTTCTCTCCATTTTTTTAAAGCTTTTTCAAGTTCTTCGATCGGTACTGCTTCAATCATTCGCTCCCTAGCTTTTTCATATGCGGCCTTGAACAGCTCGTTTGGATCTATCGGTTGATCTGACGGCTTACCAGATGGCTTGCCCTTCCCTGGCTTTGGTTTTCCGGGCTTAGACTCTTTACCTTCTTGTGGTTGGCCTTCACCATCAGAATCATCATCTTGAGGTTCTCCGCCCTCGCCCTGATTCTGATCTTGTTGATCTCCCTCCTCTCCCTCTTGCCCCTTATTCTGTTCTTGATTTTGCTCCTGTTTTTCTTTCTCCTTTTCGATATCCTTCTTTAAAAGTTTCTGTACTATGGGCCAGATAAACTTATCCTGTAACTTCAAGCGGAGAGACATGGGAGTGTCTGGGTGCGTCATTATGTCCAAAAGCTTTGTACCATCGGCACCGGCAATGTTTTTGAGTGCATCAAGTTCAGTCCGAACCTCTGGCGACACAGTACATAGCTCATCGGGTACGCGGCTCTCACGAAGCAGGGCCTGAGTCAACTGCAAGTGCATCGGGGTCTGCGTGAAATCAGTTTCGGGAAAAAGATTTTCTCGGTAGAGAGACTGTTCAATATCTCGCTGGCTTTCGTTGGTGCGCGCAATCACTGCGCGATTTTCTCGAATGTCAGCGATATGGTTATCCATCACGCTGAAAGCTTTTGACGATTTAAGGCGTGCTAGATATGCCTCAAAGGTCTTATCACCGTCCTTTTCTTTCAGAAGTTCACGTTTTTCCTCTAAGTGTTCAGATTCATGCAAGACAGCAAAAGAGGTTTTTGCTTCCGAGAGTCCCTTCTTACGCAGGAATACAGAATTTATAAACAACTCGTCGGTGGTCAGATCGCAAGCAAAGGTGTTTAACCCCGGCGGTGCTGGGCGCATCTTCACTTTGCCGCGGCTGTAGTGCTCAAAAAAATCTCGGTGCTGATTGAAATAATCAACCGCCTCTTGGTGGTCTTTTTCTGATTCCGCTACTTCGGCCGGTTTTTCTAAACCTTCAGCTTTTTCTCCCATATTTTCAGTATATCATTTTATGTGTTCTAGTTCACTATAGATATCCCGTATTTCCTGTTGTAATTTGTATGCATTGCCATGGTTTAACATTCCTAGATATGAGGACAAGACGGCTGGCTCTGAGTCATGCTTAATGGCTTTGAACATTCGCTGCTTTGTTTTGGTTCTTAATACTCGGTGAGTGGGAAAGTGCACCCAGCCGAGGAAATCAACACCAGAAGCAACCGTTTGCAAAAACACTTTATCGGGATGAATTTCGAGCTGCAGCGTATCTTTAAGAAAAGCTTGCATCTGCGGAAGTATTTTTTCTAGTTCCGCTTTATTCTCTGAAAATATCACGAAGTCGTCAGCGTAGCGAAGGAAGTATCGTGCTCCCAGCTTTCTCTTTACAAACTGGTCAAACTCATTCATGTAGATATTGACGAGTATTTGAGAGGTAAGATTGCCGAGCGGCAACCCAACTCCAGGCTTAGCGGCGGAAAAACTTCGGACAATTTCCACAATAATCTGGGCAAGGCACTCATCCAGCTGATGACGCTCGAGTATAGAGAAAAGCGCATTATGATCTATGCTCGCGAAGAATTTACGAATATCGCACTTGAGCACCCAGCAGGTCCTCGTGTTGCCCTTACTGACGCTATCAGAAAAAACCTTAAAGCGTCGCAGAGCACGATGAGTTCCTTTGCCCACACGGCATGAGTAAGAATCGTGAATGAAGTACCGATCAAAATGAGGATAAAGCGCACGATAGATGAGGTGGTGAACGATTCGGTCGCAAACGCTCGCTTTATGAATATCGCGTGGCTTTGGGTCACTGATGCGAAAGTGATAGTAACCCCCGTGACCATAGGAACCGGACGCGAGATCGCGCTGAAGTTTCGAGAGATTGCTGATAAAATCGCTGGCGAATTCCGCTACATCCGCTTTTTGTTTCTTGCCATGCAAGAATTCCTGCCATGCGTGGAGGACTGACTCGAACGAGACAATTTTCTCAAATGGTGGTAGAGTACTCATTTTATGCACATAATCCATGATTAACTACTATGAGCAATAATTCCAATGACACCTTTAATCGCCCCCCCCCCGCAAAAGTGCCAAAACTTTCGGGCATATCCGCTAAGCTCGTTACGGCGTACGGCGCTTGGCATGACGTTACGAGACACATTCCCAAGATGCGCCGGTACTCTCTGGGCGTCAAGATCGACACTCTTTTTGCCGATATCCTTGAACTTGTGGCGCTTGCGCAGTTTTCACCGGTGGGCGATCGTCCGGCAACAATAGCACGCGCGATTACAAAAAACGATATTCTTAAGACGATGCTTTATGTGTTACTTGAACTTAAAGGCATTGAAGAAAAGTACTTCATTGCATTGGCAGAAAGAATTGAAGAGATCGGACGGATGCTCTATGGTTGGAAAAACCAGTCACTAAAACAACTAAGCCCCGTAAATCGGGACTTAGTAAACAAACAGTGAGTAACGAGGAGGACTACGCGATAGTTAGCGTTCCAGTCGTTGTCGAGCCCATTGCCATTGCGATTCCACCTAGAACCGTTCCAGTTCGCGTACGTCACCATCCAGTTGCCGTCGTGATTGCGAAGGAGCGAAATGACGCAAGAAGCCATCCGTACGCACCCGTGAGAACCCAGAAAATCATATAATCATCGGGTTTGTTTTGTCTTCGGCATATCAATGCCAGAGCTTCCTGCGCAGACTCGTTGCTTGTTTTTTAGAGGCCACGCACGCTATGGATTATTGAGAGAGAAGATACTCTCTCAACGCTCCGTATTCTGGCGAAGCCTGTCTCGGTACCGTGGCATGCAGACCCTGCAAAGCACAGAGCCGACATACTAATATTCGCGATACTTAAGGAGTGTATCACAGATGTAAAAATTTTCGAGCAAAATACGAAATTCAAAAGCAGAACAAA
>MOEI01000010.1:898-4181 GCA_001889965.1 bacterium CG10_46_32 | reverse complement strand
GGAGCGAACCAAAGAAGAAATAATATTTACCGTCCTTTAGATTGGCCTTGGCTGTATCGGGCGCTTTATCGGGATTCTTTACTAAATAGTCAAAGTACTCAAGTCCAAGTATACGATACGTTGACCCGTATGTTGTCTTTATGTGTTCAGCAACTTCTGCAAGTGGATGACCATTGAAAGCGGACAGATCGGGGACAAGGTATTTTTCTTTAGGAATTACATCAAAATCGAGATTTTGCACTTCAGGATTAAGTGCATACTCGCCAGATTTTGCTGCGTCAATGTCATCTTTGCGAGCTTCGTAATTAATATTCGTCGGGTTTACAAGTTCCGGAATTTTGCCGAGAGCCGCCTTAAGTTGATCGGCGTTATAACTCCAGCTCTTAAAGGTGGCTTCGAGGAAGGCCGCCATAGTTGTTTTGAGCGCCTCGGGCGCTAGGCCGCCAAGTTCAGTTTTAAATTCTTGCTCGTATTGCTGATATAGCGTCAATGCCTTTGCGAGGCTCGCGGCGTCACCAGCTTTCTCAAGCAATACTGCCTCCTCGAGATATCCCTTGAGGCGCAGATCGGCTTCGCTCGAAAGTTTGGATTCAGCTACGTCCGCTGCGGGAGCATCTTCTCTAGACATATGATAAGTATTTTATTTGGTACATCGTAGTAAAAATTTTTCGAAGCGCAAAGCGCCGAAGATCAAGAATCAAGGGGCACAAGACGCAAGAACTAAAAAGAACAAAAAGCAAGCAACTACTTCTCGAGGAGGACTACGCGACAGTGAGCGTCCCAGTCGCTGCCGAGCCCACCGCCATGGCGAGCCCACCCAGAACCGTTCCAGCGCGCGTACGCCACCAGCCAGTTGCCGCCGAGATGGCGAAGGAGCGAACCAAAACAGTAATAATAACGGTTTTGATCAATAGAACCGTCAGTGTTCTTTTCAATCTCAGGAGGAACTTTGGTAGGATTTTCTGCCAGATATTTCCAGTATTCGATACCGAGGATATGGTGCGTTTTGCCATATGTGTCCACAATGTGTTTTGCAACCTTATCAAAAGGCTGGCCGATCATGGTGCTCAAGTCAAACACTTTGATCTTGTCTTGATCGATATTCTCAAAATCTAGACCTTGAGTTTCTGGGTTTAAAATATATTCGCCAGATTTGGCAGCATCAACATCAGCTTTTTTGGCTTCGTAATTTATTGTCGAAGGCGGCTCAAGTTCGGGAGTCTTGTCTTTGCTTGCCGCTTGTTGCGCCGCATTATAACTCCAATAGTCTTTATATGTCTCAAGCAGATATGGTGAGAATTTTGCTTTTAATGCTTCTTGAAGCCGTGCCATATCCTCGGGAGTAAGTGGCGTTGAAGGAGAACCCGGCTCAAGCATTGTGCGATGGTTTGCAGGAATTCCGAGAGCGCCAATTCGCTTCTTTGCCTCGGCTATGGCCGCGAGCAATGTTTCTTTTTCGGGTGAGGCTTCGTCGCCTAATAGGTCTCTGGCAGCATCTATGGCTTTTTGCTTCTGTACGCCAAAAGGATCGAGCTTCGCAAGCTCACGAATAGTCCAATGCTTGGTCTCTTTTGATTTTTGTTTAAGATCCTCAGCGCTACTTTTGCGTGATTCTTTTGCTGCATTGAAAGCGAAAACCGTGTCGGGTAATCCTAGCTCTGCCGCAGTTATTGTGCGAAGCAACCCTTTGGAGGCTAGTATTTTTGTTGCCAGAATACGGTCAGGTTCAGAATATTCTTTAAAAGTGAGGCCTGTCTTTAGACGGTTATCTAGAAAAGATGCGAATGACTGTCGGCCCGGACGAAGTTCCCGTTCAATCTTCCAGGAGTCAAAAATGGCTTCGACCGTTCCTTGCGTCATGACGAACTTTTTAAGTCCTGGTGCTTTGCCAGCAGTACCGCCACTTTCGGTCATAGTCGTTGTGGTGGCCGAGGCCTTGTCTGTATACGCCAGTTCGATTTCGGTAATGGCTTCACAGAGTTTTGGCAAGGTCGTTTCCAGATCGTATACCGACATGTCTACGGAACCGTCCGCCTGCATGAGCCGTGCAAGCATAATATCGTACGCCTCTTCTTTCTTGGTATAGTTTACCTCCAGATTGTTTTGTTCAAATTCACGAGCGATCTCCGGCGGTAATTCTTGTCGTTCGGGATTTTTCTCTGATTTTAAGTTTGCAGTAAAAATCATCTGGAAACCGGCTTCTATGGGTATTCTGCCATTGCCCATTACATTCACCATGTCGCCGACTTGGGCATTCATGATGCCTTTTATGAAGACCATTTGATCTTTCGGGAGTGCCGTGAACTCATCGAAGATAACGACGGTGCCATCGCGCATAGCGCGTGCAAGCGGGCCGTAAATGTCTACGGTTTTAATAGCGCCGTTCTCTGCGGGTTCAATGCCCGTTTTACCCCAAATATTCGCCTCGCGCGTTTGCGGATTACAATAAACCATCTCCGGGTCTTGGTTCGTGAGTTGTTTGGCAGCAAAACGCGCAAGTGAAGTTTTACCCGTACCCGTTGGCCCATGTAAGAATATGTGCTTACCGCTAATCATGCGGGTTTCAATTTCTCGCAAATACTTTTCCACCGATGGCACGGACGCAATATGTCCCTCCTCGTGCAAACCACGGAGATATGAAATAAGTTCCTGACTACGAGCTATAACGGGATTTTCTCTGCCAAATTGAACAAGCGTAGATTCAAGAACATTTTTCTCTGCCGTGACCATCTCCATTAGCGCCCCATGGGCAGGCATGATGTGCGGGTTATGCTGCGCTTCGCGCATGCGCCGGACTTCAAAATTGTTCAAACTTGCGCGATCACTTCGTAAAAGCTTTAACTCTTTGTATTTTGGGCCAAGTTCGCTTTCAATTGATTCTTCGTCTATCCAGAGACGAGCTTCTGCGACTTCACGATCGCGGTCAAAACGATCCTGCAATCTTGATAAATTTGCAAACGGCTTATCCTTCTTTTTCTCACGGAATTCAGCAGCTTCTTGTTCAAGAATGGCAAATTGTTCAGCGATCCCGATTGCAATTTTTCGAGTTACCCGATTAGTATCCTTGAGGGAATGTTCCACAGGGTTCCTGCCTTCGCGGATATCGGCGAGCACTTCTGAAGAAGGAACACCCAGTTCTTCAAGCGAATGGCGAAGAGAGGCACGCTTACGCACTAATTCATAAGCGTTAACCTCATGCGGGGCACTTTCTACTTCTTGTTCTTGTATTCCTTCGAGTTCGGGTTTCTCGTTCATATTTCTTTTTGTGACTTCAAGTGTCACA
>MOEI01000010.1:0-883 GCA_001889965.1 bacterium CG10_46_32 | reverse complement strand
CCCGTTTCCTAGACAATTAGTTTCTCTTGCTTTGCATTGTATTGCATTTCGTATCGGCGCGCAAATTCTCTTGGCGACATTTTGAGCGAGGTGTGAATCCGCTCATTGTTGTAGTAGTACATCGACCGGTACACTTCGGCGGTTAACTCTCCCAATGTGGCAAACCGATTCACATCGCCGACATCCAGTTTCCAATTACCGAAGAATGATTCCTGATACCCATTCTGCCAAGGCGAAGATTTTTTCGACATCGACTGCAGGATTTTGTAATCAGCGAGAATCGAGCGAAACAGTTTCGACTTGTACTCGCTCCCCTGATCGGAATGTACAAGCGTTGGCGGTGAATTTGATGCAAGTGCGTTCAGTAATGCCTCCGAGACGAGCATGGCGCTGTGGTTCGTTTTGATCGAGAGCCCGACCACTTCTCTCGAAAAAAGATCAATAATCGTACAGACGTAGACCCATCGGTTTCTCCATTTGAGGTAGGTGAAGTCGGTAATCCAGAGATGATTTTTGTACAAAGGAAAGAGGGCGGCAAGCAGGTTGGGAGACTCGAATGCATCGTTTTTACCTCTTTTCCAAGGCCTTTTACGGCTTCTCCTTGGCTTAATGCCAAACTTCTTCATTGCTCGTTTAATGCGCTTGCGATTGATACTCAGTGCCATTGCGATTCTCTTGTGACCGTAACTCAGATTGTTGTCTAGAACCTTTTCGATCTTCATCCGCAGTTCCTCGTCTTTTTCATCAAGCAGTGATTTGTAGTAAAAGGTCGAGCGAGCAATGTTTAAAAACTCCAGGGCTTTCGATTTGTTTTCCATGGCCATTACCACCCCCTTTTTTCATTCTCTCTGATTTTGAGAGAAAGCTCGGCGACTAATTGTTT
>MOEI01000004.1:92150-109096 GCA_001889965.1 bacterium CG10_46_32 | reverse complement strand
ATGCCTTACATTAAACCACTTCGAACCATTAAAACATTTTTCGCGACTAAGCTTACGCACCAAGTGCGCGAGTTGTATTTGTCTGCGGGCATTGTGGATTTTGCCGCTGCCATGGTTGCGATTTTTGAACCGATTTACCTATACCAGATTGGTTTTTCCATTCAGCAGATTTTGTATTTTTATCTCGCGGTGTATGTGTTGTACTTTATTTTTATACCACTGGGCGCGAAGTTCGCACGAAGATTTGGATACGAAAAAGCGATTCTTTTAGGAAGCCCATTTTTGGCCATGTATTATCTTGCGTTGTTTTTTATTCCGCATCATCCGGCGTTTATCGCTGCTGCTATTGCAGCGTTTGTGGCGCAAAAAACATTTTACTGGCCCGGGTACCAAGCTGATTTTGCGCGGTTCGGGCGCCGTCGCGAGCGCGGTCGCGAGGTATCCAACCTGTTAATGGTTGTGATGGTGGTTTCCATTGCCGGTCCGGTGGTTGGAGGATTTTTGCTCAACATGTGGGGATTTGCAGTGTTGTTTGCAGTTGCCACTGTTTTAATTCTAGCTTCCAACCTTCCTTTGCTTGCCACACCTGAACGGTTTGCGCCGGTTCCGTTTTCGTATTTTCATAGTTATCGTAGGCTTTTTTACCGTGAAAACCGGAGAAATTTTATTGGGTTCCTTGGGTTCGGAGAAGAACTTATTGTCATGGTTATTTGGCCGGTATTTATTTTTACCATTGTATCCAATTTTCTTGAGCTCGGCTCCATTGTCGCGCTTGCCACACTTGCAACAACACTAGCGCTTTTGTTTGTGGGGCGCATGGTGGACGGAGATGCAAACGACCGACGATCCATCCTTAAAATCGGTTCGGTGTTCGGGTGTGGCGTGTGGCTGATGCGACTATTGGTAAAGGGTGCGTTTGGCGTGTTTCTTACAGACGCATTGGGTAGAACCACTAAGAATGTAATCGTGGTTCCTATGATGGCCATGACCTACGACCATGCTAACGAAACCAGCATTATGAAGACGGTCATGTTTTTTGAAATGTCTTTGATTGTGGGAAAGATTCTCGCGATTTTAATTTCGCTCGCAGTACTCGTGTTTATTCCGAATTCGTTCACGGCGCTATTTGTGATTGCGGCCTTGATGACGCTTTTGTATTCTTTGATTAAATATGAGCCAATAAAGCTTTCTGGAAAATAGTATGCATACCGCACAAGCCTTGGCTCGTGAATTAGGAATAGATCCGTCCCGAAATTCGGGGCAGAATTTTTTAATTGACGAATTGGTTCTTGTGGATATCGTTGCAGAAGCGCACATTAAGAAAAACGAGAACATTTTGGAGATTGGCCCAGGCTTTGGCGTGCTCACTCAGGAGCTTGTTGCTGCCGGCGCTAACGTGGTTTCTGTTGAGCTTGATTCAAAATTCGCGAAACATCTTATAAAGACTTTTAAAGACGCTCCATCTTTTAGGCTGGTGCGTGCTGATATTGTATCTCTCTTAAATCAAGAGATTTCAGAATTATTTAATGGAGAGCCATACCGCGTAGTAGCAAATATACCGTATAATATTACTGGAAAGATTATTAAAAAATTTGTGTCGTCCGATACTCCAAAGCCAGCCGGCTTGGTTCTGCTCGTGCAGAAAGAAGTTGCCGAGCGCGTGTGCGCCCAACCCGGGGGTATGAGTTTGCTTGCCTTGTCCGTGCAGTTATACGCACGGCCCAAAATCGCGTTTGAAGTTTCCAAAAAAGCGTTTTGGCCGGAGCCAAAAGTAGAGTCCAGCCTTCTTATAATAGATGATGTCAGCGAAATACCGAACCACCCCCTGACCCCCTTCCTTCGGCAAGCTCAGGACAGGCTCTTAATAAAGGAAAGGGAGGTAATTGATGAAAAGCGCTTTTGGCAGATTTGCCGCATGGGGTTTGCGAGCCCGCGCAAACAGCTGCGCAATAATCTTGCCGCGGGGCTGCATATGGAACAGGATGCCGTAAAAGCGGCGTTAAAGCGGGCAAAACTTAAAGAAACAAGCCGGGCGCAGGAACTCGCGATTTCCGATTGGATGAACCTCATTCATGCGTTGGCATAATGAGTCCGCGCCCATGGCGGAGGTTGGCAGGTTTATGTAGACATACATGCGGTTTTATGCATTTTTTGCATAGTTTAGTAAATTTTTGCATAGGTTTATACTAAGCTTGCATAGGTTTTGTTTTTATGGTATGCTGTAAATATCAGATTCTATGGAAGAAAAATTGCTCAATATAAGCCAGGCCGCCGGAATGTTAGGGGTTTCGGTTGATACCTTGCGCCGCTGGGATAAAAGCGGCAAGTTAGCGGCTATCAGAAAAGAAGGCGGAAGCCATCGTTATTACCGTGAGAAAGATTTGGAAATTTTTGCCAGTAATTTAATAAAATTCGCCTCTGAATGGATACAAGATGGTGTTGAATTTCCGAGTGCGTTTTATTGCCAAACCAGCTCGATTTTTAACGCGCGCTTAACGAAAATGGAGTATGGCCTGATGCGGAAGCCCGGGTTTGAAAAATTGTACTCTCTCATCGTTTTAATTGCCGGAGAGATTGGTGATAATTCGTTTGCGCATAATTTGGGAAAGTGGCCGGATACGCCGGGAATTTTTTTCGGCTACGATCTTTCCAAGGGCATTATCGCGCTTGCCGATCGGGGTCTCGGTATTTTGGAAACGTTGCGCCAGGTTCGTCCGGAGCTTCCGAGCCATACCGTGGCCGTGAAGGTCGCTTTTACCGAGTTTGTTTCCGGCCGGGCGCCGGAGAAGCGCGGGAATGGGCTTAAGCTCGTCCGTGAAGTCGTCGCGGAGCGCCCCATTGATTTATTCTACGCAAGCGGCGATGCCGAGGTGCGCATGCAAGGCGCGGATAAGGTATTTCGCGTTACGCGCGGCCAGCGCATTGTGCGGGGCTGTTTGGCAAAAATAGAATTCTAATATATTGTAAGAGGCTGTGTAATAAGGAGAAACGGTATGAAATTACAACTGGAAAAGTTTGGCACAACATTGATATCGCGGGAATTGGGCAGCGAGGCGTTTAAAGCGTTTCAGCCGACATTGCGCGGGCTTTCTCGCGACGAAGCGCTAGAAATAGATTTTTCAGGCGTGCTGACGTTATCGCCCTCATGGGCTGATGAATTTTTAAGCCCATTACGCAATCAGCTGAATGACCGGCTGCTGCTTTTGCCGAGTGATAATCTTTCGGTGCTCGCGACATTAAGAATTCTTCAAGAGGCCAATAAATGGAGTTTTAGGATTAAAGGTTGACGCCAAAATTTAGAGAGTAAGATTTTATGCTTGCTTGGGAGTGCGCTCTAGGAGAAAAATAATGTTTTGTGGTATAATAACATCGTCATGCGGAAGTCGTGTACTCATGGCGATAGTATCTAGATTCTATTATATATCGCATGGAAATCAAAAAGAAAATTACCGGCGCCTATCAGCACGCCTTTACCGTGCAGGAATCCGGCATGGCTGCCATTTTTGTATCAGCTCGCTGTAAATCAAAAGGACAGATCAAATCAAACACGGACGAAGATCTGCGCGTAGAGATACAAGGTATCTGGTTTCGGGAGATCCCGCCGGAAAATAACGTACAGAAGTATAACATTCCGCCATCATTTAACGGCTCCAAGCAAAAGGGTCTTAAAAAGACTGTGGTCTTTTTTGTGATGCTGAAAAAAGGAAAGAATACGATTGACCTTATTCCAAGACCATCGGCGTTTATTGAAGAAATCATCGTCCAGGAATTCAAAGATCAGGAACATATCACATTGCCAATCAACGAACAAGCTGAAGACGGCGACCGCAGGCCCTGGTTCGCGTTTGTTCTGGTGCATGCGTCGCTTGCGTCATTTTCGCTATCTGCTGACGCGCAATATCGGTTGGGCGATTCTGACGACATAAAGGTCATCATAGACAACGCCGTACAAAAGCAGGAACAGTCATACGCGCACCGGTTCTGGACATTTGCCGGAAACCTCCTCAAAAAATTCAAACAGGAAAAAGAACACCAAGAAAAGACGTTCACCCCCAATCTGCCGAAAGGCAGGCACTACATTGAAGTATGGGCAGACCGGATGCCGACCCTGCGAAGCGCGGAGTTCGCGATTGACCCGGGGTCTACGCAAGAGGAACAGCCAAAGAAACGAATACCAACGGTTGACGATCCAGTATGGACCGGGGATTTTAACGATGATACGGAACAGATGATTTTGGCGCGAACTATCTTTGGCGAGGCAAGAAGTTTGCCAAACAAAGGGAGAATTGCCGTTGGCTGGTCAGTGAGGAATCGGATGAAAGATCCGCGATGGGACGATACGTATCATGGAGTTATACTAGAACCAAAACAATACAGCGCATTCAACAAAACTGATAATAATCGCCCATTTGTAGAAAATCCGTTTCATGATGAAACCCAGATTGATGAATGGTATGAGTGCTATGTTATTGCGGGACAGGTAGTGCGCGGAGAAGTCAAAGATCCAACAAGCGGCGTAACTCATTACTACAGCGCATTTATAGATCCGCCATACTGGACTAAGTGGGATAAAGCCGAATTTTTGATGAATTCCGGCAACACCCTTTTCTACATCATACACCCGGAGAAGAACGGATTTATTAGGATAGCGCTACTGCTCCCTGTTGCGCTGGCTGTTGCCGTTATTGGACTGTATGCGGCAGAACGAATGAACCATGTGAAGTCGGTTGATATTCACGGAGCGGTCGCAGGCGATCGAGTGGTTGCCTCAAAATATTTTTTCATCAACCCCGAGACCGAGGAGCTTTCAGTAATGCATTTTGACGAGGAAGGGGACGTCGTGCGTATGAGACAGTTGACGTATGATGGATATCCCAAGAGTCATGTTGATTCGTTATCAGTGGGTGAGCTGTTAGGGTACTTTCAGATGGTGCACAAAAGAGGGGAAGGATATGACCACGCGAGCGATCAGGCGCGCGAAGAGTACTATAGCGACTATATCCGTTTAATGATAAAAGAAGGAGAGGATGGAGAGCCATACGAGATATATCGGGGTGATGTTCATACTTCTCACTGGGAATTGTCGGACAATAAACATGTTATCATATATTACGGGTGCGGCACCGAGTGTTTGTATGCGTATGTGATTAACATAAAAACCAAAGAGGTGGAATCAGAATATTATGTGTATCAATGAGGCGCGGAAGGTGGGCAGAAGTTGGCGCGCACTAGAAGAAAAATAATGTTTTGTGCTATAATATATTCATCATCATGACAGATAAAGCAGTAAAAATAGGGTTTGGTTTTTTTGCAGCAACATCGCTTTTTTTTGGGGTGGTGAGTATCAAGCAAAAAATAAATATTGCGGTGGCAACCAATCCAAGCGAAGATGCCCAAACAAGTTCCGAAGCCTTTAATGACGCGCGTTTGCGCGTACTAGATACAGATGAAGACGGATTGAGCGATTGGGAAGAATTGAACGTGCATAAAACATCTCCCTATCTTGCTGATTCTGATTCAGATGGCGCTTCGGACCGTGTTGAAATTGGGGCGGGAACAGACCCAAATTGTCCTGCCGGCAGAATATGCGGAAGCGATATTATTGATACGATTACGGCCATTCAGAACCAGGCAGCGGCTGACGAGGCTACTGCTGATTCGTCTTCTGCGGGCGGGGCAACTGATTTTTCTCCGGAGTCCCAGGCCGCGCTTGACGCGCTGAACCAGGGGGGCATGCCAACGCCGGACCAGATCCGGGCGCTCTTGCGTGATTCCGGCATTCCGGAGGACCAACTTGCCGAAACATCGGACGAAGATTTAATCCAGCTTTTCCAGGAAGTAGCAAGCCAGCAAACAGCGGACCAAGCTCCGCCGGTGCAATAATACTTATGAGCAGTTCAAACAATCATTCCCTGACGACAACCAAAATCGCCTTGTTTAAGGGCAAGCAGATCAGAAAAACGCTCCACAATAACGAGTGGTGGTTTGCGATCAATGATGTCATTGAGTCATTGACAGATTCTAGCGATCCGGCTCAATACTTTAAAAGATTAAAACAGAGAGACAAAGAGTTGGCAAAACTTACAGATCAAGGGGGGGTACAATTTGTACCACCCCTTATGCTTGAGGTAAAAACTGATGGTGGCAAGCAAAAAATGTATTGTTGGCATACAGAAAGCATACCCAAACTTATGGCCGATGCCAAGGCTGGCGGCGATATAGCGGGCGGAGCCAGAAAAAATTTGGAAAAGAGGCTGGGGCGATCGGTTGTATCTGGAAAAAATTTCTTGCAAAATACAGAGAAAAGAATGGCAGTAAAACATGCACCAAAATAAAAACAAATTTATTGGAGCGCGAATCCTACTGGCAGTGCTGGTGGCGGTTTTTGTGTTTGCCGCGCAGCCTCAGCCCGCGTATGCAATTCTCGGGTTTGGGGACATCACCTTTAACACGACTATCGGCGATATACCCGCGCGTTTAGCTGATATTTTTAACCGCATCAGGAGCGTGGCCGGTAGCCGCGCGTTCCATCAGGCCGTGCGGAGTGTAACCTACAAATTAGCGCAAGATAGCGCGGTGTGGCTCGCGTCCGGAGACAAGGGCCAAAAACCGCTCGTGTTCCGCCAGCCATTAGGGGATGCGCTTACTGATATCGGCGACCAAGTCGCGGGAAAGTTTTTGGTGAATGTTTCCCAGGGTTTTTCAATTGATTTGTGCAGCCCGGCAAGCGTGCAATCCCGTTTAAAATTGACGATTGGCATATCCAAGTCAATCCAGGACGGTGACTTGTTCCCGGACCGCCCCAACCGAGCCGTATCGGGCGATGTAGGTAAGACCGGATGTAGCCTTTCGGATATCAGTGGCAATTTTCAATCCGCATATAAGAATCAGAAGCAGGCGTTAAATAATCTTTCTAAGGGATTTGATATTGATAACAACGAACTGGGCGCGTTTTTGATTTTGCGTGAGAGCGTGCAAAAAGCAAAAGAAAAGCAGATAGAGCAGGAAAAAAGCGAGCGCAAGGGCGAAGGGTTTAAGGCGGTTACCGACACAATTACCGGCTGGGTCAAAACGCCTTCAGTGCAGATTACGGAAGCTCAAAAAAAGTCAGTCGAAAAATCTCTTGAACAGGATGTCCAGCCAACCGGAGACATTTTTGCGGACGCGGCCGCGATTTTCACGAACACATTCGCGCAGACATATCTCCGCCGGCTCCAGCAAGGGCTGTTGCGGGGCGGAACCGCGGGCCGCGGACCAGGGGGACTTGGTTCAACAACCGCGTATACCGGCAAGCAGGGTTTGATAAATGATTTTTCCGAATTCTCTCCAAAGTCGCTTACTATAACCAGCGGTTCGCTGAGCCTTATTTCGGACATGAGTGTGTGCCCTACAGCGGAAGACCGGGGCGTGTACCTATCTCCGTATAACTGTTTGCTGACTGCGGATATGCGCCAGGCGGTTGAGCAGAAGCTAACTGTTGGGCAGGCGGTTAAGCAGAACTTGATTCCAAAGGACGCATTGTTCCCGCAGGCTTACGCGGCAAATACGCAGAATTTTTCCGTTGAAAATCTTAAGCGGTTGCGGTTTTTGCGCGTAATTCCGGTTGGCTGGGAGCTCGCGGCAAGCCGCTTAAGCAGCCCGGGCGTGCCGTTCAAAACACTGCTTGATTGTTTTGAAGAACAAGATAATCCTACTACGACGTTGGTTGACGAATCAGCAGACCCCACATTGCCGGCCAATTGCCCGAAAGACGTTAACAATACTGATCCAAGTAAACAGAATAATAACACACTCTACCACCTAGTGGACCCCGCATGGGTGCTTGGCTTGCCGCAGTTCCAGTGCAACGCGCTGGCCTATGGCGCGCTTCCGGAGTACGTTGGTTCGCCAAATAGGCAGAGCGTGTGCGTTGATTTGGCGAGCTGTATCAAAGAAGAGAACGGCCAGTGCACGGGCGGGTATGGCTACTGCACGCGCGAACGTGTCACCTGGGATTTATCCGGCACATCGTGCGAGCCGCAGTATGCCACGTGCCAAACCTTTACCTCGCCCAAAAAACTTTCTGTTCTTACCGCGTATGTTGATAATACTGGGTGTACCAGCCAAACAGCGGGGTGCAAGTGGTACAGCACAGAGTCAACAGGCACAGATACCTGGGACCCAAGCAAAAAAATATATCTCAACAACAAATCGCAGTCTTGTTCTGTTTCAGCGCCTGAAACACATGAGGTTATTCCGCTTGTCGCTGGAGTTAACTACGTTAAAAATAGCGGATTTGACGAAGAGTTATTTATAGAGCGCCCTTCGGGAGTGGGAACTATTGGCGCTACAAGTTTGCCTGTAGCTTCCGAGGGAGGATGGGATTTTAAGGGGCAAGCTATTGATGCTGTTTACATTCCAGCCGCAGAGGCTATTACTCCTTCTGATACGTTCCAAGTAATTTTAATTAAGCCGTTTACTTATTACACGCTTTCGTTTTTTGCGTTTCCAAATCCAACAACTTCTGCAGTATCTGGATCAGTTTCTATTGAAACAGGAGCATCTACGCTTGCCAACATATCATTTGAAAATGGGGGATACAGTACCTCACTCGTAGAAAATAAACTTACTTTGAGCATTTCGGATGTTTCCCAATACGCAACCAGCCGTTTTGCTGCTTCGTTCTATAATTCAGCAAGTACTGCAACTATTATTGAACTGCATCTGGCAGGTGGATTGATGTATGATGATATTCAGCTTGAAGAAGTGGGGCTCCAGCAAGGAGCCAATGCTATTGCCGCAGTAACCATTACTACAACCAAAGATGTTACAACTATTAATACGGTTCCCGCATCCGGCTCTATTAATGTCGCGTCCCCAACAACCCAATACAAGGCATATGGAACTTCGAACCGAAGCGTGTTTACGAATGCCGGGCTCTGCGCCAATCCAGATGAAACGAGCGCACGTAAGTATACGTCCGCCAAGGGCGGCTCTGCGGTATATGCGAGGCTTTCAGCAGGCGGCTTGTGTACTGCTTCGTGTAATGGGTTTGATACCTTGCTTTCTATGCCAACTGATCTTGAAAAATTGGCAAACGCAAACGCCAAGCCAAGCAAGGTTCAGTTTATTCCTGAGTTTGCGCAAAGCTGCACTCAACAGCAGTTAGGGTGCGAAGTGTTTACCAATGTGGCAACCGAAGGACGCGAGTACTACAACCGCATTGAATCCTGCGTGCTCGATGAAAATCAAAACACCGCCACGTTTTTCACCTGGGAAGCTGGCCAGCTTAAATCGTGGCAATTGCTTAAAGATAAGATTGGGAATGGTCCATGCACCACGTACGAGCAGGGTCAGGTTCGCGATCCGGAAAACGCGCAGTGCGATGTTGACACGTCTGAAAGCTGTACGAGCACAGATGGATCCTTGTGTAGCACGTTTTTGGATGAAAACGGGGTTGAATACAAGCGCGATGCCAATAAAATTATAACCGCATCAAATTCCTGCACTCAGTTTAGGCGCACCACAGAAGTTGCCGGCGTTCAGCAGTCCTGGTATTTTGTTCCGAGCGAGGCAAATCGGTGCGCAGCTGCAGCAGTTGGGTGCCGTGAGTACAAGGGCAAGGCCGCGAATGTGGTGAAATCCGTGTTTACGGAGCCGTTTGAAAGTTCGTTCGCTGCAACCTACCAGACCACTGGCCAATGGGATATTCCCGGCGTCGCGCTTTCTGAAAGCACAGTCAATAACCAAGGCACGTCTGTACAGTTTGGAACGCGCCTCCAGATGTCCCAAGCCTTTGTTACTGCCACGACTGGACACAATTTTACTAACAATACCTATGAGCTTCGGTTCGTGGCAAAGGCGCTTGGAGGCGGTGTTAGTATTACGGGCGCGCATCTCACCAAATCCGATAATTCCGGAGATCAGTACTTTTTTAGAGGGCTGACAAGCCCGAATACTGCTGCTGGCGATCCTCCTGATATTCTAGTTTCCAGTGAGTGGCGCAATTACACGCTTGGGCCAGTAGTGTGGCCGCTTACGGATCAGCCTGGCTATTTGCGCATTACTATTTCCGGCGGCCAGATGTTATTAGATGATTTAGAGCTCGTCCAAATTCCAGATGTGTACTACCGGCTTCAGGATTCAGTTGTTTCAAAGGCACAAGGCGGAAAACAGCCGGATGAGTGCTATGTTTCTGATGCAAATCCAGCGCTGGATAGAACGGCGCCGCGTTTTAATTCCTGCCAGCAGTACCGCGATGATAAAAACAACACCTACTATGTATCGCGTTTTGACAAGTTGTTCCCGTCGTCCCAGTCTTTAACGTGTACCGCGGTAATTGATACACAGAATTACAACTACCCCTACAGCCAGGCGTTTAATATGGGCACAACCGCAATTCCCGTATGGAACCCGGTTGGCGCGGACGCCATCAGCTACCGGTATATTGATCCAAAAAATAAAACCGCTGCCGCAGCAGCAGGGTGCACGGCGCTCGGGCAGCCTCCTGTTGGAACCAGCGTAACCACCGCGACAGTTACGGATTGGAGTACCGCGTACAAGCGCGTTGATCCGGATGAATTCTTGGGCGCAAGCGGAACATTGTGCGGACAGGAAAGCTTGTGGTGCGAGGCGTTTACCGCTTCCAAGGGCGGCACCCAGTACTTTAGGGACCCCGGAGACAAGCTTTGTAATTGGGATCCAACTGCCGGCCCCAACGGCGTTGGTGGATTTGTTAAGGCGGATGGCAGCGGACCGTGCAATACTGCAGGCGGAGACGTGCCCCAGTGTCCGCAGGAAGCTAATGCCTGCACCGCGTATCTCCCGAGTGACCCCACACTCTCCGAGGGCAGTACCACGGCGTTGTTTAGGCTCTCGAGCCAAGTTTCAACAGGTGATTGCAATGGGATAGCGGATGTTTCTTTGGGTTGCGTCAATTTCACAAAAGATTACTACACTACCGATCTAGCTGACCCAAACCCGATTCCAAAATCAAAATTCTTAAGCGGCACCAGTACCGGCGTGTTCAGCGTTACCCAAAACCGGCAATGCGCGGAATGGCTCGCTCCGACAACTACTTCGCAGGCCAAACAGCCCACCACTCAACTTGCGCGTGCTATTACCTATGATTTAGGGAGGTGTCAAAAATTGAATGAATCCGGCGACACATGCGTCAGTTGGGTTACCCCAGGCTCAAACACCTATCCGTCCGCGTATACCGACGGCAGTACTGCGCGACTGTTTGATTTGGCAGCATACCAAAACCGCTACACCATGGGCGGAGCGCAGAAGACCATCTATAGCGGCGCGTGGGATTACTCGGGGTATTCATTGCCGGGCCAGTATCCGGTTGAGCTGTTGCGCGAGGTTCCGCAGGCCGGGAAAACCGTGCTCGCGTACAACCAGGGGACTACGCCAGCTGCTTCGGCTCTTGAGTGTCGTGGGTATCCGGAGCAGGATTCGCCGTTTTCCAGGGGCTCAACGAACGAGCGATCGAGCTATGCTGATCCCATTACGTATCCTATAGGCACGGACAATCTCAAAGGCTTAAACCTGTGCGAAGAGAAGGGTATTGGGTGCGAGTGCTCTTACAAAAAAGCCGAGGCAGTGGGACAGACCGTGTGGCTATCCCGCAACTCAACGCGCAGTTTGCCGGAAGACACAAAACAAATTAGCTCCTACGATGGGTGGTATGGCTACTGCTTGGAGGAATCTCCGATTTTGGATCCAAACGGAAACAAAGCGTGTATTGCTTGGTGGCCGGTGGACGTGGTGCAGGGCAAGCCCAATGTGTTTGAGAACCATCCGGAGGCCGGGTTTGCCCCGGATACTCCGTTGTATTACTGCGTTGCGGCGAAGGGGAATAAGATTGCGAATACAACGCTTGGCATTATTCCTGTTGAAGAAAAGGATAATACATATGTAGTGAAGCTTGAAGGTGATGGTGGTGACGGTAACGAAAAACGATTTAACGCTTATGAAGCTAACTTTTATGAATGCGTGATCCATAATGACTTCTGCAAGGTAAAAGGGGATCGCGGAACCGTTGTGCCTGACAATATTAAAATGCCGCTGACGCAAGGCAGTCCTATTAGGCAGCAAGGCCAGAAATCAGCCACCGGACTCTTGCAGTTTCCGGTAAAGCCTTCGTCACCGCTTTCAAAACTCTATGAGTATGATATTGAAGCAATTAAGCTTGTGGTAAAGGGCCGCGAGGCTTCGGATTGGCCTGAAAATAACGAAGAGTTCATTATCAGCCGCGAGGGTTCTGCCCGGAGCACTATTGGAGCGGCTCTTGAAACTAATGACAACCAATGGACCACCTTATGGTGCGGAGGTTCGCAGGATGCGAATTGCGATTTTGGCGGGGAATATTCATGGAACAAGTTTATGCCATCCATTATGTATAGTGAGAATTGCGGAAGTGAGGGAGATGAGGCTATTAGTTCAGGCAACAATACCAACATTTTTGCCCTGCGCGCGCGGTTCGCAGAACCGGACGGAAGCGTTGATGGGTTTAATATCAATGGCATCAACGTTGGCGCAGACGGACCGCCCTCATTCGCCCCGGGCAGCTTTCGTGGAGATGGAAGTGTGATAAATCCATACCAGTTTCTTGGGCTTGAGGGAGGATTCTGCGACAACACTAAAAATACGGGCTGGGTTGATTTCCAGATTATGTTCCAGTTGCGCGAGTGGTGCACGGATGTGGTACGCGTCACCGATGTTGGCGGAGAGAATAAAGCATGGGCCGGCAGGATTCAGGGAAATGGCGCAGGTCCTTTTGACGCGGCAACAAAGTATTTTCCCGACGACGGCGGAGTTTTTCGGGATCTGTACACAACTGATTTTGCGTTTAAGCAGAACGCAAAACCGTTTGGCGCGATTACACCTCCGCCTGACACGATGTATGATCCAGTGGATTGGGATTCCAAATTGGATATAATAGAAGACGGGTTCACCGGAGAGACGCGCGCTGGCGAAACCGGCAAACAGCCGCTCTATGTTGAGCCTGATAACGGACAGGTTCGCGCTGGAAGTCCGTATAGCTGTGGAGGAGGTACTGCGCGTAGCAACGATGGAAGCGAAGGCGAATGTCTTGTGCATCCTGCAACTGGAAGTCCAACAATTACCACTGATTTGATTGGTGGTATCAACACTAATGCTGGTTCGTATAGGACTGCTATGACTTACCTTAAGCAGATTTTTGCGAAAGTATACAAAAGCTGGGTGTGGAGCACTGGTTTTGCAAAGTATGTCGTATCTCTAGGCTTCGCAGTGGAGATATTTCCAGATTCAGGCGGCGTGTCCGATAGTAGAGCTTTTGTTGGTGACGCGACAACACTTGATCCGACATTTGGCCAATGTCCAGTGATTCAAGCAGTGGTCCGAAATGAGGCAGGGTATGCGGCTGTAAGCGGTGAACAGAATACAGTGGCGTCCGGCGACTGTGGACGTATTAGCAACTTTGGCAGGTATTCAATTAATGGAGCGTTTATCAAACATACCGACAGTATGCCTAATACAAGTATAGAAGTGTTCGTAGGTCAGCCGGTTGAGCTTGCGTTCTATGCATACAATTATAACGGTGAGCAGCTCCCCATTAAAAAAATTACCATTGACTGGGTTGGTGATGGATTGCCGGAAGATACTACCGAGATTACGGGTAATTTTAAGAATCACCGCGATGATTGCGGCGGATCAAATTATGGTCAAAGCGCTCGCGCGTGCGAGAATGCGCCGTTTGTGTTTACGCATGTATTTAAAAAGCCGGGTCCTGCTTCGCCAAAGGTGCGCGTGGAGGATAACTGGGGAAGATATTCATGGTCAAGTTATAATCCACTAACACCAGTACTTAACATAAAACACTTGAATTTAAATGTTTTGTCCCCGGAAAATTTGTCTATTACCACTGCGTTACCTTCTAACAATACCGCGCAACCAGTGCAAGGAGATGCGCTTACGTTTGCGTGGACAGCCCCGGCTACACAGGCAGGTATTACGCGGTATGAGGTAACAGCAAAAAAAAATTTTAGCGATGGGACAAGTATAGTTAATCCAAGCGATGCTCCGCAAGCAGGATTAACTTTTAGTATTGCTGGATCCTCGAATATGAAATCTGTATTTTTTGAAGTGAGCACATGCACAGATGAAGGATGTGGAGCGCCTGCTTCAACATTAGTTACATTTAAACCTGCTGACATAAGCGCTACATTGAGCCCAGTTACGCCTGTTATTGATGTTCCAACAGTAATTTCTTGGACCGCGAACACGATTGCGGATACGTACGAAATTGAATTAAGCCAAAAAGACGGAGTCGCAGATAGCAGTGCTGTTGTTATGGCTCCGAACCTACAGTGGACATACGCGTATGAGCCATCCACAACACATGTGCGCATTCGCGTGCGGCCATGCAACGGAATTGTGTGTGGAGCGTACACTGATACTGGTACGCTTACCTATCAAGAGGTGGTGGGGATTATAAGCGGCGACGAAAGCGTTTCAGTGTACACCGGAGATGAATTGTCGCATAATATTGTGCTGAATAAATCATCTGACTATACGTTCTCGTTTTCTCCGTCGCTCCCCGGGTGGCTTACTGCAACCAATTCTGGAAATACTATTACCTTGGCCGGCACACCGACGTTGGCGAATGCGAGAACATATTCCGGAACCATAGCAGTGCATCACACGGGGGCAGTTATCTCTGACACATCCGGTTCGGTGGCGGTGACTATTACAAGTACATGCGGCGATGGAGTTATTCAGGTGGATGCAGGAGAAGCGTGCGATCCGAATTCCATAGCCACGCCTATGCCAAACACAAATGCAATTGCGAATTACACTATTAATGGAGTTGTTACCGGTAATAGCGTTACTAAGCGGTGCGTGCCGCAAGGTGATACTATTGGCGGTCGCACGGAATGTAATTGGTGGCCAGATGCCGATGGCGACGGTATTGACGGACAAACTGACTGTCAAAACAATGTTTCTGATTCTAATATGTATATTGGTTCATCAAATAAAAACACAACACAACAGGATTATAATTGTGATGGAGCTATTGAGTCCAGTACCCAGTGCGCTCCGGGCGCAACCGAATCCAGGTTTGGCGTTGCTCCTTCGGTATGCCCGGTCCCCGGCAACGTGGGGCCCGCGAATGATGCCTCTCATCAATGGTGCCGAGATACGTATGGTTCCGATTGGAACTCAATATGGCGGTGCAACAACCTGCGTGAGGTTGGCTGCGAGCGCTGCAACCAATCCCAGACCCTTTATTGGTAGCCAAAACTTCCCCCTCCTGTAATCAGGAAGGGGTTAGGGGGTGGTTGAGTGGTAAAAAATTAGACCCCCCATGCACAGTGCACGAGGGGTCTTTGTTGTCTGCATTCGCCTGATAGCGAAACAGAGATTACCGGACAAGCAGCATCCGATGCGTCTGGGTGTACCCTTCCGCGGTTAGGCGATAAAAATACATGCCAGACGCAGCCAATTGGCCACTCTCCATTCGTCCATCCCACTGGACATTGTAGTTGCCGCTAGGTAGTGCCTCATCAACCAAGCGAGCCACCACCTGTCCGGCGGTGTTGTAGACCGCGAGACTCACGCTCGCTTCCTGCGGGAGCGAGAAACGAATGGTAGTCTCCGGATTGAACGGATTCGGGTAGTTCTGGCTGAGCGTGAACCCACCCGGAACTTCGCCGCCGATTGCTGCAACTGCTGTCTGGATGTCCAGGTAGGCCTGAACGATAGGACCAAAGCCAGCATCAGCCTTTGCTGCGGATACGATTGCCGGGTACCTAGTGATTACAGACAGGAACTCTGGCATATTTGGGCTTGTTGCCAGCACTGTAATCGGCTCCGAACGTGTGATACCCGCAAACGCGTACGCCAGATCCAGCATGTCCGGCAGGTTCACTATGCCGTCGTTGTTCATGTCGTAGAGGGTGCCGAACGGAATGGAATCTCGCGAACTGCCGAATGCTTGCGAGAAGAGTTCTGCATCCTCCACTCCGACTCCGCCGTTTCCGGTGAAGTCTGCCATAGAGAGCAGAATCTTTCCAGGCCTGGGCCATGTCTGGACCACACCCGTAATGGGCCGGTTCTCAAGCACAGTCACGCGCTGTAATCCGAGGTCATCGGGCTGGGAATACAGCCACTCTACAAACTCTTCATCTAAGTTGCATTGGTCAAAGACAACCGATGAGCTGGGTACGGTGAGGCTAAACTCGCTTTTTCCTTTTATCCAGGATTCAGTTGCCTGAAACCTGACCGCATCATCATGGTTTTTAGAGCCGTCCGAAACATAAACAGCCAGATCAGTGTTATCCCAGATTGCCGCCTGCAACACCTCAACATTGCTAGCTCCTAATACCCGTAGACCTTGCATGTTGTTGGTCAGGTACAGATTGACCGCATCCAGGGAGGATGGATTGTCCCGATCTCCTCTTTCTGTGGCTACTTCCATGCCGAGTTGCACGCCCGCGACCAGCACGTTGCGCATGATCGCGCTAGCGCCCCAGGCAACGTTGATAGCAAAGTGGATGTTTTTCTTCCAGGAGCCGTCCCCCAGAATCTGGACGAACTCGCCGCCCGGCGCGCCAATGCGTATAGTTGCTCCTGTTGTGTGTACCCAGATCAATGACTCTTTTGAATCGGGCAAAAGGTAAGCTCCGGGCTCCACTACCAGGGAGTGGGTGATTTCGACAAACTTGAAGTGCACTATCTGGTCTGCGGCAATGTACACCGTGTCATACACGCCGGACTCCAGCACCATAGTGGCATCTTCAATGCGGATTTCCTTGCTCGTCGGGATCGCTGGTGGAGAATCGATCCCTGCCTGGTGGAGCATGTTGGCAACCACCTTAGAGCTGGGCTGCCAAGGAAACTCATAGGCATAGCGCGGATCCGCACTCACCGCACTACTCGCGAGGAACAATATCCCCGCGATGAGGCACAACATCATG
>MOEI01000004.1:89141-92139 GCA_001889965.1 bacterium CG10_46_32 | reverse complement strand
ATATAAAGAGAACTTGTGAGGAGATGTGGGGTTATTTCATTTGTATGCGGTACAGGTCAGGTGTAGTAGTATTATAATGGGATGGATTGGTAAAGGGCGGAAAGGACGTTTATGTCTATATTATAGGCACATTTAAATTGTTTTGTCAAGCAAGGTGTCGTCTATCTGCTAAAATGACGTATACTGGCTATCAGCGAAACTGTCGTGTACACTAGGCCTGCCCTTTGGCAACCATGCCCTGTGCATGCTAAGCCCCGGATTGGGGCTCGGTCTTGCGCACTCTCTGCAGTTCGTCGCGCAAAAATATCAGCGTCTCCGGTTTCAGCGCTTTGCGTATTTTCTGGAATTTATCATGTGCAAGCAACGTGCTTAAATCCTGGGTTATGATGGTTTCGGTAACGCGCTTTTCAATAAAAGCAATCAATGTTTCTAAAAACACCGGCACCGTGGTTTTTCTGCGCTCAACGATAACTTCCCCGGTGTACGAAAATCCTTTCATAAAAAAATAGTGGATGTCATACAGGTCCCTTCCGGCAATTGACTCGTGCTTTTCAAACCGGTCAATCAACGCGACCAGTTTGTTGGCGAACATGGTTTCTTTTGTCTGGCACGGGACAATCCGGTCAATATCGCTCAGGAGGACCGTTTGGTAGATGTTTGCTTTCGGCGGCGGCATGGTCGCGTCTATTTTGATGGTGTTCCGCACATTCTCTTCGGCAGGATACCGCAAAAAATACTGGGGGGCGTTCTTGCTTTTGTCTTTTATTACAAGCCCGAGATCGGCAAACACTGATTCCATTTCTTTTTGCACCTGGAGCACTCCGCCCCCTTGTCCGCCTCTGGCGAAAGTTTTGGCTTTGCAGTCAAAATCAAGGTCAACTGAAAACCGGTCCAGCCAGCCGAGCATGGCGGCGCATGTCCCGCCCTTGAAATACAGCTGCTCAGCGAGCACAGGATTGTCATATATGGCCGAGAGCAGGCGGTACAGCCATGCCTTGTGTATTGCATCTTTTTTATGGGGAAGAATCATATACTTGTTTTTGGATTATTTTTACCTGCTTCCAGTCAATGGATCCATGGGCGTCAAAATGCGCCCGTTTGTTGAAATATAACATATCAGCCGCAGCCCTTGGCGCGGTTGCGGTTTTATATCCGTTTTTTGCGGCAATACCGATCGTGTTGTGTAAATACCGGTCATGCAGCTTTCGGCAGCGATACTGGTGCGGGCCGATGGTGAACCGTTTTGATACGTCGCTGACCAGCGTTATGTCTTGCGTATCTTGCTGTATCATGCCTAAATCAGCGAGCACGGTCTCGGCGCTTACATACGCGAATCGGTGCAATGCCTTTATGCCCAGCAATATCGGATCTATCTGGTCTATCGGTTTGAGCGAGTACAGCCCTTTGTAGATGCGGAAGAGAAGCCCTTTTTTGACGTATCGCGAGAGCGTGGCATGGAGCGTGTTTTCGTTCGCAATGCGCCATAAATTAGCCAGGTCTTTTGCATGGAAGATGATTTGGCCCAAGGCTGCTATTTTGGCAAATCTATCATCAAATCTGATTTTTAACTTAAATTGTATGTTCATTTTTCCTGTACTCATATGTACAGGATAACACAACAGTTAATTGAAGTCAAACTGGCGACCCCCTCATGTCAACGGGATTTAGAAATATTGTGCTGGATGGCTATATCATGGGCATGCCTTGCGTAGATTTTCCTAAAACTAGGCCCCCAGTCCTGCCGCCTTTTTAAATAGCCCATAGGGTGGGCTATTTCTGCTGCAATGTTCACCACAAGTGAACGTTAAAATCGCATGGCCCTGCGCCATAGCGCGCTGTGCGCTGTTTAGGGCTTTTGCGGATTCGGTCCCCGTTTTTCGGGCAGGGGAATGTTGCGCTTCTGCAGTACTTTTTTAACCGCGGCCAGCGTGTCCTTGGGCACGATTTTGGCTTTTACCAGGAAATTCTCGGCTCCGAGTTCTTTGGCGTTTCGCACCACGCTTGCCTCGTCTATGTTGGAGAGGATGATGACCGGGATGCCCTTTGTCTTGGGATTTTTTTTGATCTCTTCCAACAACTGCAATCCGAGATGGTGGTTGACGTGCTCCGGAATCGGCGTTGTCATGTTTGGCAGGAGCAGATCCAGGAGCACCACATCCGGCAGCTGCGCCGGAATCATCTCCATGCCTGCCGTAAAGCTTGCGGCTCCGGCAAACGAGAAGCCGTGGATGGTGAAAAACTGCTCATACATAGTGAGGAGCATTCCGTCGTCTTCCACGTAGAGGATAAGGGGCGGGTTGCGCGGCATAAGGATTATCGTTACTGTTGGAAGGTTAGTATAGCATGCGCGTTATGCATATATCCAGTCAGCAAGGCTATAATTTTATGTTAATACGGATTGGTAGTTTTTAAGCAGGAAGACGGCCTCTTTCCTCAGATGGGTTTTAACCCACGCTTTTTCTTTTTCACCCGGCAAAAGCTCAGCCAATCCCCGCAAGATTTCGTTGTCTTTGACCGCTTCGACAACAGGGATGCAATCAGCCATATATTCTTTGACGGTCTTGCCGGTTCGAGCTTTGATCACCTCGGCATTAATATCCCAGTGATGCGCGCCAAAAAACCAAACATCGTAAATATCACGCATAGCTGTTTCGCTTCGAGTTGTCAGAGCCGCGAGCTTGCTGGCAAAGAGATACTCTTTCTTGCCGGCCAGCATAGAAATTCCAAGATATTCTTTTATTTCGTAGTGCTCTTTGATGTCGGGCATGAGGATTCTTGAGTTCACTTCGACTTTAACATTGTGATCTGCATCACCGTAGGAAAGCAGAAAAAAGATGGTGTTTCGTTTTATGTAGTTATTTTTGACCTCTCCATATTTTCCTAATAGCTTCTGGATTCTTTCGTGCACTAATTTTTGTGTGGCTTCATCGGTAGAGAACAGGTCAAAGTCCAGATCAACAGAGAATCTGGTCAGGCCATAGAAAAAATAAGCGCAGGT
>MOEI01000004.1:63011-89102 GCA_001889965.1 bacterium CG10_46_32 | reverse complement strand
GCACGTCTCCCAGTTAATGGATCGCAGATTGTCAAAGTAAAATTTAGGAGATAAATAAATGGTGTCGAGGAATGCTCGCTCCGGCGTAGCGATGCTGTAATTTTTTTCATTCTTGATGCCAACCGCGCTGTAGAGGACGCTATCTTTCAGTTTTCTAAAGGTAATTGTTGTATCGCCAATTTTTTTTGTAGCTGGGTAGGGGCCGGCTACAAATACCGAGTCATGATGTTGGAAAATAATTCCGGCTTCTCGGAGGACTGTTTCAAAGCTGATGTAGGAGGGGGTATAAATGCTTGTTGCCAGTTCTTTGGCATCGTATTTTTTACTTTTGGCAAAAACACCGCGAGTTAGCCGTATCAGTGATCCTTGTTTGGCATAATATTTGATCTTTGAAAGCAGATTGACTGTATTGGTTTCCTCCCATATCAAAGCAATATCCTTAATGGTCAGAATTGTCTTGGGGGACTCGTATAATTTGGCAATAAGGTTGTCAGTGACCATATATTAATGTATTTAATGGAAAGGTGATATTTCCACCTCTCCATTGTATATTATTAAATAAAGGCAGTCAATAGTGCGTGCTATTCCGATGATTGACGAAATTGCGCCCAATCTGGTATCATCACCACATGATTTCACTCGGACAACTTAAACGAGGCATGGCAATCGTGCACGAGGGAGCGCCGTGGTTTATCACGGATGTTGCCCATTCAAAACAAGGGCGCGCCGGGGCTGTGGTGCGTGCCAAGCTTAAGAACCTCAAAAACGGAAATATTGTAGAAAAAACGTTTCAAGGCAACGAAAAGGTTGAGCCTGCTGATTTGCAATACAAAACCGCCCAGTTTTTGTATAAGGATGAGATTGGCGTGCACTTTATGGACGAGGCATACGAGCAGTTCAGTTTGGGGTTGGATGTGGTGGAGGAATCACTCGGCTACTTAAAAGAAGGACAAGAAGTTGATATTGCCATGTGGGAAGGCAATCCTATCAGCATTAAAGTGCCACCAAAAGTGGTTCTTACAGTTACCGAAGCCCCTCCTGCGGTAAAAGGTGATACTGCTAATAATCCATCTAAAACCGTTACTTTGGAAACAGGCATTACTCTTCAGGTTCCTATGTTTGTGAAAGAAGGGGACAATGTCCGCGTTAATACGGAAATGCATACCTATGTTGAGCGGGTTGCTTGAGCTCTTTTTCTTCGTGTAGTATACTACAGCCATGTATTATACTACACGACGAGGTTATTTGAACATTATATTGCTCGTGATTATCCTGCTTGCGCTTTTAGTGCTTGTGGGGTGGCTCGGGTATCAGGCTGGCGGCAATGCCGCAGAAGGCAGGCTCGGAAATTTTTCCAGTCCAAAGATTATTTTGAAGGGCACGAGCGTCACCTTGACTCCGATTTCGCTTGCTCAGAACGCAAGCCTACAGAAGACCACGGGTGTTGCAAGCATAAGCCAAGAAGAATCAAAGGTTGAAATTGATGTGGTGCTTGCCGAGGGTATTGCATTGCCCGAAGGAAGCGTGCTCCAGGCTTGGTTGGTTGATGCTGGAAAACTTGGAGGCTTAGGAAAAGCTTCGGTTTCGGACGCAGACCAAAAGTATGGCACTCCGTTCGCAAATATCGATTTCAACGAACGCGTAAACGATGCGCCATACGCAGTGCCCTTAGGCCAGCTTTCCTGGGACAGTATACGCGAAAGCTTGCATCTCTTTTACGAAGGAAATGTAATACTTAATCCATTTGATGCGGTTATGGTAACGCTTGAGTCAGATGGAAACATTAATAATTATGATCCGCGTCCAGGCACCCCTATACTTATTGGATCTATTCCTCAATAGATATGTTTAAAAAAATAACAATCATCATGCTTGCGGCTGTGACTCTTGCTGGATGCACGGGAAAATCCGAAAGCAAAAAAACGCAAAATCCTTCAACCAATAAGATTCCGATTACTGATACAGTCCCAAGCGGACATAGTATTCGGCTTACTAGCCCTCAGCCGAGCCAGGTGCTTAAATCTCCATTCTTAGTAGGTGGTGAGGCCATTGTTCCTGGAGATATTGTGTACGTTCGCGTAAAAAATCCGAGCGGAGACGTGGTTATCAGCGAGCAGGTCCGCGTAAAATCTGAACAAGGATTAACAGAAAGTCCATTTGGGGTGCTGATTTCATTCGTGTTTAGATCTACTGACCATGGCACGGTAGAAGTGTACGGCATTGATCCGGTAACGGGAGCCGAAGTTGAGACTGAATCAGTTGATGTGAATTTTGACACTAGTTCCGATGGGAGCGCGCAAACAATTCAATAAATAATTTAGCAGTCATAAGCTAATACTATGGACGAAAAAAATCAGCAAATGCCGCAGGCAGCCCCCGAGGCTCCTCTGCAGGATCCAGGGGGAATGGGGGACGGAAAAAAGTCATCACTTAAGGTGATTATTCCGATTGTGGCGGCGGTTATTGTGATCGCTGTCATTATCTGGCTTGCAATCTAATTGCTCCCATTGTGTGATTGGACCCGTCTGCGTACTTCCATGTGCGCTTTTTGGGTTTCTTCGAGTAGCTTGCTTTCGTCAATACATTGGTGTCTGCGGTCTTTAATCACAAAGCGCCCGTTGATGAGAAGATCCCGAACATAGCGGCCGCCATGAGTGATAATGTTTCCCAATAGGGTAACTGGATTTTCTTCGTCATACGGGATGAACCCGCGGTCTTTGAGTTTCCAGAACACCATGTCTGCTTTTGCTCCTTTAATGATTCTTCCCCGATGTGGCTCATGCAAAACGTGCGCTCCGTTGGTAGTCATCATTTTAAAGAGGGAACTGAATTTAACCGTGCGATCGTACAAATGGGTGATGCGGGTCTGATAGGCTTCGGTTAAAAGATCAAGCCTGCTTTTTGATACTACAGAGTCCGTGCCCAGCGAGATTCTGTGGAACGCGCCCGCTTCTTCGAATTTCCAAAATGCAAATGATCCGCTTTTGTGTATTGTGTTCGAGGTGGGCAAATGGGCGATGCCCATATTGCTTTGGGCTATTTCTTTAATTTCCGCATCGTTTACATGTAATACGTGTGAGGCCAAGGTATTGCTGTTTAAGAGGCCCATGGATTTTAGAAGCGCGGTTTCGCGCATGCCATGCTTTGCGATTGTTTCTTGTTCCACAAAACTGCTTTCTGCCATATGGAAGGTGAGCAGGATATCGTACTGCTCTACCATGGCGCGCACTTTTTCCAAAACATCGCGCGAGGCTTTGTAGAGGTAGTGTAGTGAAACTGCGGGCGTTGAGTGGTAGTTTGATTTATTTTTGATGTGCACTTCTGCCATTTCCGGAGTATTATCGGGCCTCGAGTTGCTTACTGCGCTTACCGCGTTAATAATATGGTGGCGCGTGATGCGTGCCGCTTCTTCGGCCGCCGCAAAGTTCGGCCCATGGGTGAGCGTGGTGGTAATGCCGTGCTTTTGTTGTTCGGTAATATCGCCGATCAGCGCAATGGCGTGCGCTTCATCGGTTTCGTGCTGTTGCCATGCAGCCCACGCGGCAACGGTTTCATCGATGCTTTCTCCTTCATCATACTGCATTGAGCTGCGCATGAGATACTGGTGGCTGTGGCTGTGTGTGTTGATGAGCCCGGGAGTGATTACAATGCCACCGCGCTTGTCCGCGTCGTAGACCACGTCGAATCCATTTGTATTCACCTTGTCCGCGGGCAGTACATCAACAATCGTGTCGCCCTCAATAATCACCGAGTGATGTTCTTTGATGGATATTTTGTCGTGTTCGTCACAGGTAAATAAAAAAGGCGCATTATGAATCAATACGCGCTTGTAGTTTTTGTTGTTGATGGTGTAGCGGCCGCGGTCGCCTGGTTCCGCCTTAAAATCAGCTTGTATTTCTAGAGAATTTTTGATGTGTTCGGTCGGCTGCATGATTTCTTAGATGATATCTTGAATCAATGTTCTTGGCAAGCCTTATTCCCACTCAATGGTGCCAGGCGGCTTGTTGGTGATGTCGTAGAAGATGTAGTCTATTTTTTTAGTTGCAATTATTTTTTTCACCATGCGCTCTAGAATATTGTGTGGCATGCGATAAAAATTAGCAGTCATTGCTTCTCGAGATTCAACTGGACGCAGAATAATGGATTCAAAGTGCGTATGTCCAATCGGTACCAGTACTACTGGAAACTGCCAGATGTTGTTGTAGAGTCCTGCTTGTTTAATTTCTTGGTGCACGATGGCGTCTATGTCCTGGAGTAGTTTGATGCGATCCTGAGTGAGCGTCCGGGCTTTGGACGGTAGTTCAAAGGTGTGCCCGTTTTCCGGATTCAAGAGCAGGAGCGCGCGGTTGATAGCGCGCTCTTTGTTGGTAATGGCGCTTGCCTGCGCATCAAGCGTTTCCCAGTCTGCGTGTTCAGTAAAAACTATTGGATGCGCGTAGGTGCGGTTATCACCTTGCACACCCACAGAGCGGATGGGAAGTAGTTGGTAATTGGTTGTTGGTAATTGGTTGTTGTCTGCGCGAGAGGGATCATGGCACAGTATGCGGATGGCAAGCCCTGGTCCGGGGAAGGGGTGGCGTTCAATTAATTCTTTCGGCAGCCCTAACAACTCGCCGATGGTACGGACTTCATCTTTGTAGAAATCCGCGATTGGCTCAATGACGAGGCCTTGTTCAATCAATTTTTGGATGGCCTCCACGCGGTTGTGGTGCGTTTTGATAGTGTCTGCGTGTTTGGTGCCGCCTGTTTCTATGGTATCTGGATAAATCGTGCCTTGTCCGAGCATCCACTCGTTGGGATTCAGAGCAAGTTTTTTTACTGCTTCATCTTTTACATCCAAAAATGCCTGGCCGATGATTTTTCTTTTTTCTTCAGGCTCGCACACGCCATTGAGGCGTTTATAAAATGTCGCGCTCGCATCTAAAACGTGCAAGTTTTTGAACCCTGCTTGCTCGAGACTGGTTTTAATTTCTTGGGATTCATGCAAGCGCATAAAGTCTGTATCAATATATAAGCCATACACGCGCTCCGCACCAAGCGCCTTTGTGAGAAGCCCAAACGCAACACTAGAATCAACTCCGCCCGAAACCAAAAGAAACACATTTTTTTGCCCAACAGTTTTTTTGATGTTTTCGATTACATCATCAACCATGTTTTCCATGTTCCAGTTTTTTTCGGCATTACAGATTTTGTAAACAAAATTTTTAAGTATGTGCGTCCCATGTTCGCTGTGGTGCACTTCCGGATGGAACTGCAGGCCGTAGAAGTTTTTTTCGGGATTTGCCATTGCCGCAATTGGGCAATCAGGAGTTTCTGCGGTTGTGGTAAATCCGTTTGGCAGTGTGCGCACTGAATCACCATGACTCATCCATACCGTGGTAGGGGATGGAACAGTATCAAGCAGTGCCTGCGCGTTTAGTATAGTGAGCTGCGCTCGGCCGTACTCGCGGATAGTCCCAGGTACAACCTCTCCGCCCAACGTGTGCGCCATGAGCTGATGTCCGTAGCACAGGCCCAGTATTGGCAGGCCCCTGTCAAAAATCGCGCTATCCACTTTTGGGGACGCGTTATCATACACCGATTGGGGTCCGCCCGAGAGAATAATTCCAATAGTGTCTTTTGTAATATCTTTTGCCGCAATGTTGGTTGGATAAATTTTGGAAAGCACGGAAAGCTCCCTGATTCTCCTCGCAATCAGGTGCGTATATTGGGATCCAAAATCAATGATTGCGATGTGTTGCATGTAAATCCAAATACCAAAGTTCAAATGTCAAATAATATACATTCGGTTTTAGTATTTGTCATTATTTAGTGACTTATGCTAGTATAGAGTCAATCTTATCCGTAATTATGACATCATGCAAGAGGCGTTAACATTTGATGACGTTCTACTCATCCCCCGATATTCGGAAATTTTACCCGCGGATGCAAACCTTGCAACGCGGGTTTCTCGTACTATTGAGGTCAGCATACCATTGTTAAGCTCGCCTATGGACACGGTTACAGAAAGCGACCTTGCTATTGAGCTTGCCCGATTAGGAGGTATTGGCATTATCCATCGGAATTTTTCGATTCAGAAGCAGGCGCTTGAGGTAAAGCGAGTTAAGCGGGCAGCCGCGCCGAATCGACGGGCGTTTTTGGTTGGTGCGGCAATCGGCACAGGCAAAGATTCCTTGGAGCGAGCGCATGCTTTGGCAAAAGCAAAAGTAGATGTGATTGTGGTTGATACGGCGCACGGGCATTCCAAGGGCGTTATTGACATGGTTGCAATTCTTACATCAGATAAAGCGTTTGGCGGCGTTGATATTATTGCGGGCAACATCGCAACTGCAGACGCGGCGCGAGCGCTGATTCGCGCAGGGGCTGATGGCATTAAAGTAGGCATGGGGCCTGGATCTATCTGCACCACGCGCATTGTTGCGGGAATCGGCATGCCGCAAATTACGGCAATTTTGGAAGTAGTAAAAGGCCGGGGTAAAAAATTGGACGTGCCAGTAATTGCGGACGGCGGCATCAAGTACTCTGGAGATATTGTGAAAGCCCTTGGCGCGGGCGCTGATGCGGTAATGCTTGGCAGTTTGTTTGCGGGCACTCACGAAGCGCCTGGTGACAGTATAGAAGTTGATGGGGTCACATACAAAGCATACCGCGGCATGGGTTCGTTGGGAGCCATGGGTGGAGGATCAGCGGACCGGTACGGCCAAGGCAAGGTGCGCGACACTTCGAAATTTGTACCCGAGGGTATTGAGGGCAGAATTCCGTACCGCGGCAAGCTTTCCGATGTGGTGCACCAGCTGAGCGGAGGCATCCGTAGCGGCATGGGGTATGTGGGTGCTTCCACAATTAAAGAACTCCACCAAAAGGCGGAGTTTATCAAAGTGACGGTTGCGGGCATTCAAGAGAGTCATCCGCACAACATTCAGATTACCAAGGAAGCGCCGAACTACCGTTCTTAAGTGGCGCGCACGACAAGCCAGAGTAAGAGAACAAGAAGTGGTAGTTGCACTATGAATCCTTTTTTCATAGAAATTTTTTTCTTGGTGATCAGGTCATGTCCTTTACTGTGCCACTTGCGGTACCAAGAAAGCAGGGGCGTGCCCGTAAGTTCATGAAATCCCCACAAGGCGTCTGGCGCGATTCCGCCGGCCATGCCGGCGAGTATGCCAGGCAACAAAGCAAGGCTTGCGTTGTTGATAATAAATACGAGCATTACCATCACTCCAACAAAATCAATGAACGCTGCAGCTGCAATGCGGCGACGCACGGTTTTAAATAATTTCCATTTGCTAATAGTCTCATCCCCGTGTGGAATCATGTCTAATATGAGGTGCGAAATAAATCCTGCGATAAACGCGAGTATTGGATTTCCTGTTGTGGCGCCAATTGCGGCTCCTGCTACTGCATGAACTGTTATAAACATATAGAGAAGTATAGCAGAATTACTTGATTTTTTGAAGCTGGTGTGTTATATATAGTAGGTACGTTTACGGCGGGGTAGCTCAGTTGGTTAGAGCGGAGGACTCATAAGCCTCAGGTCGTCGGTTCGATCCCGACCCCCGCTACCAATTGAGCATTCACAAATTTCCTGTTGGGCCGAGGCGTACTCGCCGAGGTTAACGGGAAATTTGAAAGGAGTAGGCGGATGGAGGTCGGAGTGGGCTGCGATAGCAGCACACGGAGACCGCAATCCGACTACGACGCCGACGCGGGGTAGAGCAATGGCAGCTCGCCAGGCCCATAACCTGGAGGTTGGAGGTTCGAATCCTCCCCCCGCTACCAAAAAACACTCTCGACATGAGGGTGTTTTTTGTTGTAAAGAAATAGAGGTATGTCAGCCGGATACTTTGGGTATATTTTTTGTTGGCGGATCCGCAAAGGTGATTCTTGGCAAGCGGTCAATCACCTTGGCTGGTATGCCGAGTTCTTTTTCGTACACCAGATCAGCGCTGCCGAAAACCGCGTGCTCAAAGTCAAATCCCAGCTCCTTTGTTGTGTGCCGGACAGTTGCTTCGTCCACTCCTTCGATTTCCATAAACGGATTCAGACCAGGCCAGGTGTCAATCATTACTTCTACGCCATTGCGCTCCCATACTTCACGCATGCTTTCCTGGAATGATTTTACAGGAATGCTGCATGCTTCAAAAAAGGAAACCGCAGTGTCAAAATCATCAACCACCAGTTCTACTTCATACACGTCGTTGATTCCGGGCCCGCGGATTTCTTTGATGGACATGGTGACTTTGTCGGCTTCCTGCCTCACGCGGCCCCATTTGATTTTCCCGGGCGCGATACGGGAAAAGTCAAATATTTTTCTGCACATCAAGTACTCCGGGGTTTTAAGTTCAAACCCGGTCTTTGTCAGCTGGTTCCGCACTGCGTCTTTGTTAACCGAAAGGAATGTAGCTTCAACTTCTTTCTGCATAGAGATATGGTGCCGCGGGAGAGAATCGAACTCTCATGATGTTGCCATCGCAGGATTTTGAATCCTGTGCGTCTACCAATTCCGCCACCGCGGCGCGGCGTCAGCCACGTGACTGACAGAAGTATTCTAAACCAATCACGCAGCATTGTCAAAGTGTGCAATTTTTATTATAATATCTAATATGGCGCGTATCATTTCGATCATTAACCAAAAAGGCGGGGTTGGAAAAACAACCACATCTATTAACTTGGCTGTGTACCTCGCAGCGCTTGGAAAATATGTGTTGCTTGTTGATCTTGATCCGCAGGCAAATGCAACGTCCGGCATTGGCATTGAGCATAATCAGTTGGAAAAAGGCTTGTACGAAGTGCTAAGCGGACAAACAGATTTGCGTTCCATTATTCAAGCGCATGAGCTTGATGGGCTCAAAATTGCTCCGGCAACCAATGCATTGGCAGGAGCATCGGTTGAGCTCGTCAATGTCGACCGCAGGGAGTTTAGGCTTCTTGACGTAATAGACCAGGTGCGGCATGAATTTGATTACATTATTATTGATTCTCCTCCAAGTTTAGGGCTTTTAACTATCAATGGACTTGTCGCGGCCGATGAAATTCTTATTCCGGTACAGGCTGAATATTTTGCCTTGGAAGGGTTGGGGCAGCTGATGAACACCATTTCCTTGATTCAGGATAATATCAAGCCTGAGGTTAAAGTTTTGGGCGCAGTGATTACTATGTACGACGGCCGGCAGAAGCTTTCCGAGCAGGTGATGCATGAGTTGTATCAGCATTTTCCGAATAAGATTTTTAGGAGCATCATTCCACGTAACGTGCGGCTTACCGAAGCCCCATCCTACGGAAAATCAATCTTGCACTACGATCCCGGATCAAAGGGCGCAAAAGCCTATGAGCGGCTGGCGCGGGAACTGCTTGAGATACATGAACATAATTAAACGTCATCTATTTTAAAACAGATCCTGACCCGCCAAATCGGCGGGCAGGATGACGAAAAAAACATGCAAAAACAACATCAAGGATTAGGCCGCGGATTAGGATCACTCATCCCAAGCAAGCCAAAAGCTTCCGCGTCATCGCCGCTCAATCCGCACATTGGAGCGCATTCCTCAATCGACGAGAATGTCGCGCAATCAAGCATTAACGAGCTTTCGGTTGATACAATCGTTTCCAACCGCCATCAGCCTCGCAAGCATTTTATACAAGAAGAGCTTGAGAGTCTTTCTCAGTCCATAAAAGAGCACGGCATTATTCAGCCGTTGGTGGTGGTTTCTGATGGCGCGGGCAGCTATGAGCTTATTGCCGGTGAGCGCAGGCTGCGTGCTTCCAAGATGGCAGGATTAAAAACAGTTCCCGTTATTATCCGAAAGTCAGGTGAGCTAGAGCGCTTGGAGCTTGCGTTGATCGAAAACATTCAGCGTTCGGATTTGAATCCTATTGAAGAGGCAGAATCCTACCAAAAGCTCAACGATGAGTTTGGTTTAACGCACCAGCAGATTGCAGACCGCATGGGAAAAACGCGGCCTCTTATTTCCAATGCCATACGATTGCTTAGCTTGCCCGCGGAAATACAAATAGCGCTTGCAGAGCGAAAAATTAATTCCGGACATGCGCGCGCCATTTTGGAAGTTCATGATGATGTAAAGCGCATGACGCTGTTTAAGAAGATTCTTGCGGAAAAGCTTTCTATTGTAGATGCAACACATGAGGCGCGCAAAGTGGAAGTAAATCGGCACACGCGCACCGTAAACAAGGATCCAAACATCGAAGCCTACGAGCGAAAACTTTCTGGTGCGCTTGGAACGCGCGTGGTCATTGGAAGAAAAGGGAAAAACGCAGGCACCATTACTATTGAGTTCTATGAGCCCCAAGAGCTTTCCGCTATTATGCAAAAGTTGCTCGGCGGAGAGTCTGAAGAATAATTGCGTTATTTTTTAGTGCGCAGTCTTGTAATAGTTTCCCAAATACCCTTTGGGCTGCTTGCTTTGATTTTATCGCGCGCGGCCCGGGTTTTAACAAACTTTAACCAATCTCGGTTTGGCCCTTTTCGTCCTTTTTCAACAACAATTTCAACCATGTCTCCGCTTTTGAGGGGAGTATCCAAAGACGCTATTTGGTTGTTGATGCGCGCGGCAGTTGCCTTGTCTCCAATGTGCGTATGGATATGGTATGCAAAATCAACAGGCGTTGAATCTTCTGGCAGATCAATAACATCGCCTTTTGGAGTGAATACAAAAATGCGGTCTTGGAACACATCAATCTTGAGCAAGTCTAGGTATTGCTCACTGTTTTTAATTTCCTGCTGCCATTTGGAAAGTTCCTGCACCCAATCTAGTGTTTTATCTAGCTTAATGGATCCTTTTTCGTCATAGTGCCAGTGCGCGGCAATGCCATACTCCGCCGCGTAGTGCATGGCTTGGGTTTTAATTTGGATTTCAACTGTTTTTCCATGGTCGCAGAAGATGGTGGTGTGCAGGGATTGATACCCGTTTGGCTTAGGCTGGGCAATATAGTCCTTAAACCTGTTCGGCATAGGGCGCCATTTGCTATGGATTGCGCCAAGCGCTTTGTAGCAGTCCGCGACTGTTAAAACTACTACGCGGAGCGCGATGATATCATGGATGCGATCGAGTTCGTTGTTATGTTTGCGCAGTTTTTGATACAGGCTCCAGAGGTCTTTTGTGCGTCCGGAAATTTCTTGCGCTTTTATGTGGTCGTGCTTAAACAATGTGGCTACTTCGGCGCAGAGATAGGTAAGTAGTTGCTCACGCTCGCTGAAGTTTTTTTCGAGTAATTCCCCGAGCGATTGGTATTCTTTGGGGTAGAGGTATTTAAACGAAAGGTCTTCCAGTTGGCCCTTAAGCTGCCACATGCCAAGCCGGTTGGCGATAGGAGCGTAGATTTCCAACGTTTCCCGCGCGATGCGCTCTTGCTTTTTCGGATCAAGCGCATCCAGTGTTTTGAGGTTGTGCAGGCGATCCGCGAATTTGATAAAGATAACGCGGATGTCCGAGGCCATGGCAACGAACATTTTGCGTAAGTTTTCGATGTATCGTTCAATGCCACGGTACTTTAATTTTCCGAGCTTGGTAATCCCTTCCACGAGGCTTGCTACGCTTTTTCCAAATTCTTTGCGTACATCTTCCAGAGTCTTACTTGTATCTTCGGGCACGTCATGCAAGAGACCTGCCACAATCGTATCCTGGTCCAAGTGGTAGCGCGCCAGGGTTTTTGCGGTCTCAAGCGGGTGATTGATGTATGGTTCGCCGCTTTTTCTTGTTTGGCCTTTGTGTGCTTCGTTTGCAAAATAAAAAGCGAGGCGGACCATGTCGCGGTCCACGTTCAGCTTTTCTTCCTCAATAATTTTTATCAGTTCCTTCACCTCAGCCATAGTACCTATAGCGTAGTGAGATTGCGTTGTTTTGTCAATCAAATCCCCCCGCGTGTGGCGGGGGGATTTTTGAGTTACGCGAGCTCGTTTTCTTGCTGTTCAGCTGGTTTACTGAACTTACATTCCTTGCTGGAGCATTTGTAGGTTCCTTTTGGCCCGAATACCATTTGGCTTTCGCAGTCTGGGCATTTTTCGTTTATGGGTTTCGCGAAGAACGCGGTTTTGCAGTCCGGGTACTGGTTGCAGGCATAAAATGTTCTACCTGCCTTAGATCGTTTTTCTACAATTTCGCCTTTGCCACACTCGGGGCAGGCAACACCCGTGCCTTTTTCTATCTTTTTAATTCCTTTGCAGTCCGGGTATTTGGAACACCCAAGGAACGTCCCAAACTTGCCGTGTTTTACCTGCATGGCTCCTCCGCATTCCGGGCATTTTTCATCCGTGGTTTCTGCTGCTGCGGCTTCGCCGTTACCGTTTATCGGCTTAGTGGTTTTACATTCCGGATATCCAGTGCATGCCAAAAACCGTCCGAACCGCCCGGTTTTAATAATCATCGGCTTGCCGCACGTGTCGCATTTTTCATCTGTTTTTTCTTCGGTGAGGTCTTTTTTAGAAAGGCTTTCGGTTTTTTCCATAAGGTTCTTTTTAAATGGCTCATAAAATTCTCTGATTGCTTTTTCCCAATCAAGTTTTCCTTCCGCGATTTTATCCAGCTGGTTTTCCATGCCCGCGGTAAATTTGTAGTCCGAGATGATAGGGAAGTGTTCAACCAGAATATCGGTTACCAGAAACGCGATGTCTGTGGGCTTTAAGCGGCGGTTTTCGATGCGTTCCACATATCCGCGGTCAATAATAGTGGAAATAGTCGGCGCGTAGGTAGATGGCCGTCCGATTTCGTATTCTTCGAGCGCTTTTACGAGCGAAGCATCGCTGTAGCGGGCTGGTGGCTCGGTAAAGTGCTGGTTTGGGTTGAGGGATGCGCAATGAACCACTTCTTTTTCGGCAAGCTCAGGCAGAATATCTTCACGTTGAGTAGCTGGGTATATTTTTAAAAATCCGTCAAATTGAATGGTTTGTCCGGTTGCGCGGAACACATACTCCGCATCTGTTTTTGTGGTTACATCAATGGACGTGTTGTCCATGATTGCTTCGGGCATTTGCGAACCAATCGCGCGCCGCCAAATAAGATCATAGAGCTTGAGGCTGCGTGGCTCAAGTGAAGCAGCTAAGGACGCGGGAGTATGCATGGCCTCGGTAGGGCGGATTGCTTCGTGCGCTTCTTGCGCGGTTTTTGATTTAGTCTTAAAGCTACGCGGGGATTTCAGTGCGTATTTTTCGCCGAATTCTTTTATCAAATAGTCTTTTGCTTCTCCGAGGAATTTTGTGGAAAGATTTACTGAGTCCGTACGCATGTACGTAATATGGCCTTCTTCGTACAATTGTTGGGCAATTCGCATGGCCTGCTTGGCGGAAAATCCAAGCTTGCGGTTTGCTTCCTGTTGGAGTGTGCTTGTAGTAAACGGGGGAGTTGGATTCTTTTTGGTTTCCTTTTTTTCTACCCTGGTTATGGTGTATGTCGCGTTTTTAAGATCTGCTTCAAGCTCATGCGCATGGGTAGTATCTTTGATTTCAAATTTATCAATCGTTTTGCCGTTGATTGCGGAAAGTTTGGCGCTAAAGAATCCTTCGGGCAGGTTTTTTTCGTCCAGTGCGCCAGTTGCCTGGGCTTCTTCTTTATTGAAAATAACATCAAGCGTCCAATATTCCTCTTGTTTAAATTGCAGTATTTGGGTTTCCCGTTCCACAATCAACCGAACCGCAACAGATTGCACGCGCCCAGCCGAAAGGCCGCGTGCTACTTTTTTCCAGAGGAACGGGGAAAGCTCATAGCCAACCAAGCGGTCCAAAATGCGGCGCGCTTGCTGGGCTGACACGCGATTCATATCAATGTCACGTGGATGCTTTAAAGAATCTTCAATCGCGTGCTTGGTGATTTCGTGGAATGTAATGCGCTTGATTTGTTCTTTTTTTGGTTTTAGCAATTCAACCAAGTGCCATGCAATGGCTTCTCCTTCGCGGTCTTCGTCTGTTGCGAAGTAGATGAGTGTGGATTTTTTAGCGTCTTTTTTAAGCGAGTCAACCACTTTCTTTTTTTCCGCATCCTCAACTACATACGTGGGTTCAAAGTTGTTATTTACGTCAATGCCCATTTCCTTTTTTGGAAGGTCGCGAATATGGCCGTAGGATGATTTAATTACAAAATCCTTACCCAGAAATTTGGATATGGTTTTTGCTTTGGTTGGGGATTCTACAATAACGAGGTCAGGCATGGTTTCTGTTGGTTAATACGGTTTCTTCACTCATCCAGCGCTTGCGCAGTTCTCCTGCTAAATAGAAGGAGCCGGTGATGAGCAAACAGTCATCTGGTTTTATTTTTTTAAGTATTGCCGCAAGCGCGGCTTGGGGGTTTGCGACAGTGGTTTTTTTGACGCCTTGCGGTACAAAGCGCGCAAGTTCTTTTGGTGAGTAAAAGGTTTTTCCTTTACCTTGGACGGTAGTTACCATCATTATATCGCTCACTCGGGCCAATTGGCGCACCATGGATCGCGCATCTTTTAGCGTGCCACTGGCAAACATAGTATACAGTCTACCATATGTCAAATGTTTAAGATTGTGGACAACATTTTTTATCTTATCTGGATTGTGCGCGCCATCTAGTATGATGAGTGGATTTTTTTGGATGATTTCAAATCTGCAGGGGAGTGATGTGTCAGTGATTGCGTCTTGAATAATACGGTCGGAAATTTTTAAATGTTTTGCAACCATAGATGCGAGTGATGCATTAGCAGGTGTTCGGGGATGCGCATTTCTCCGCTCCGAAGGGTCGCTTCGCTCCATCATTCTCGCTACGAAATGTGCATCCCCTGCACACCTTTTCGAGGCATACATTCCCTCCTTGATGATGTGAATTTTTGTGTTTTTTTCTTTGCAGATTTTTTTGAATATCTTGAGGATGCTGAGGCGTTTTTCGGTAGTAAAAAGATGCGAGTTCTCGCGGATGATTCCTGCTTTTTCCTTGGCGATTTTGGGTAAGGTTTTTCCCAAGAGCTGGGTGTGGTCTAATCCGATGTTTGTGATGGCAGAGATTGCATTCGGAAAAATTATGCCTGGATCAAATCTGCCTCCGCAGCCGACCTCCAGTACCACCCAGTTGCACTTCATTTTTTTAAAGTACAAGAGCGCTACCATAAAGAAGATTTCAAAATAGCTCGGCCTGCCGTATGCATACTCTTTTTCCATTTTATTGATGACAGGCTTGAGCTGTTCCACGAGCTCTACAAACACATTCGGGTCGATGAGTTTGTTGTTAACTTTAATTTTCTCGATGGATGTGGTTGCGTAGGGAGAGGTAAACGAGCCAACGCGATTACCTGCTTTGTGTAGGATGTTGTGCAGGTAGGCAGTGGTGGTTCCTTTGCCCGCGGTTCCCGCGACATGGATAAACCGAACTCCCCGGCGTAAAGGATTGCCGAGGTGTTTTGAGAATTCGCGAACACGCTCCACATACTGTTCGGGGTGGCTTGAGTGGGTATGCATGTAGGCCTGATCATGGCCGGAAGCGGCCAGGCGTTCGAGGTATGCTACCGCGTTTCGGTATGCGCTGAATTGTTTGGGTGTTTTAGCCATGCAACGAGTACATATATAATTGGGGTATCAATCAATGCGAATGCGACTTTAAATAACCAATAAGGGATGATGAGCGAGAACAGAAATACTGCATCAAACTTTGGCGTAACGTGGTAGAACGCGATGAACATGAATATCACGGTATCAATAAATTGGCTTATGATAGTTGATGCGTTGTTCCTGAGCCAGAGGAATTTTCCGTGTGTTTTTTCTTTCCAAAAGTTGAATGCCCATATGTCGTGCGTTTGGCTTACAAAGAACGCAATTAAGCTTGCTACAATAATGCGGATTGAATTGGAGAATACCAGTGTGTACGCGTCGTTGTGCTCGTAGCGGGCTGCTGGCGGGAGCACCACTGCGATTGCCACAATAATCAACACAAGGATTTGCGCAACCAAGGCGCTATACATGAGTTGTTTTGCTTTATCTTTGCCGAACACTTCCTCTATTGCATCGGTAATTAAAAAGGTAAGAGGGTACGCAAAAATACCCACCGATACTGAGATGCCGAGGATCGTGGTAATTTTTGTTCCAAGGAGGTTTGCGGCAATTAATGCGGCCACAAATACTGCGGAGAGGATTGCAAATTTTTGTTCACTTGATGTGTGCATGGAGTAATGATTATCTAGTAAGAACGTATTTCATGGCGCCGAGGTTTTTAACTTTGCCTTTCATTTCCATTATGGTTAATGTTGCATTTATAACGGTAATCGGCAGTTTAGTCAAGGCGGTGAGTTCGTCAATGTATAGTGGTTCATGGGTTAGGTGTGCGAGTATTGCTTCCTCTTCTGGGTTTTCGGGAATGATTTTTTGTGCGGAAAGATACTCGGTTGCCTGTTTCAGATTCAGGCTTTCCAGTATTTCGCTTGCGTCTGTTACAGCTCGCGCGCCCTGCTTGATTAAATTATTAGTGCCTATCGAAGATTCGCTGGTTGCGTTGCCTGGCACGCTGAATACCTCTCGGTTTTGTTCGAGCGCGTAATTGGCAGTAATCAACGCGCCGGATTTTTCTGCTGCTTCAATTACCAGCGTGCCCAATGAGATGCCCGCAATGATGCGGTTGCGCCGCGGAAAATTGCTTTTGAATGGCGGCGTTCCAATGGGGTGTTCAGAAATCACGCATCCGCCATGTTCAATCATTCGTTCTCCAAGTATGCGGTTGGATGATGGGTACATATTAGATCGTTCAATACCACAGCCGAGTACGCCGATTGTTTTTCCGTTTGCTTCGAGCGTTGCCTGGTGCGTGATTCCATCAATCCCAAGCGCCAAACCACTTACAATGGTGAGTCCGTTGCGGCTCAGGTCGCCTGCTAAGCGTTGTGCCATTTGTTTTCCATAGGTTGAGTATTTGCGCGATCCCACAATTGCAAGCAAATAATCTTCGTGTTTTGGGAGAGTGCCGCGGTAGTACAAAAGGAATGGGGGATAGTAAATCTCTTTGAGCAGTGTAGGATATTCTTCGTCATCAATAGTTACTATTGAAATTTGTTCTTTTTCCAGTTTTTCCAGCTCTTGTTCCAGATTGATTTCACCTCGGACTCGGATACATTCCGCGATTGCGGCTTCTGTAAAACCTAATTCTTTTAATGTTGAAATAGGGGCTCGCCAGGCTTCCTCTAAAGAGGGGAATGACTTGCGGAGCTTGGAAAAACGTACAGGCCCTATGTTTGAAAGGTAGGTGAATCCTACCCAGTATTTAAGGTCGTTTTTTGTTAAACTTGACATTTTTGGTGTTTGTGGTATAATATAATAATACTATAAAAATCGTTCATCTCATAACATACTGGAGGCGAAATGCTCAATGTCGCGAGAAGGAATGATCCAGTTAGAACCAACTGGATTGATCGGGTCTGCGCAGCCATTCGAGACAATAACGAGCTTCGCAGGCAGTTTGTCATCACAAACATGGTTGCCTTCAGAGGCTTTGTGCGCAACCAGCAGTTCGGCTTCATCAAGGCATCGGCTCGGTCGCTTGAGGCCGGGAATGTGCCGACACTTCTGTATAAGTGGCAGCAGGACCAGGCACGCAAGGATCATGATGACGCACCTTCATCGTCTCCGCTTATTAAGCGGAGCGCGCCACCAGATGCACAACTGCATCTACTGCCGTTCTATGCGGGAGTTCGTGGGTTCAGATTTTGAATCCCGAAGTCAGTATACCAAGTTGCAACACATAAGGCATCCACAAGAGTACGTGGATGTCTTTTTCTTTTGAAAAAAAGAGAGACTGCGGCATTCGTGTAGAATGTCGCAGTCTCTTTATCACGTAGAGTGCCCTATACTAGGGCATCAGATGTAGCGCCTCGGTGCTACTGCCTTTGACCTGGAATGTGGCCTTAGGACAACAGCAACGCCGTGGCGCTGAGACTCTCTCCGGCGTTGTGACCATATGCCAGCTCGCCGCCGAAGCCGCTGTCGATACCGTTGACGGAAGAGGTAGGGCCAGCACGCACCGTGCTGGATCCGAGGAGAATAGTTTCGGACGAACCCATCATTGCCGTCGGGGTCAGGTTCGCCATTGTGGTGTTGCCGCCGACAATTTCGTTGGTCGAGATCGACCCCCAGGCGATCTTGGCATTTTTGCCGTTTACGGTACTGGCACGAGAGTTGGCCGAGTTGAGTACGAAACAAGTTGCCGCGCTGTCACTGATAGTGGTGGCGTCAGTGTTGACGGCGATGTCGGGCATCCAGCTCGCTCCGACGGTTACGCCTTGCGGAGGCGCATTCGAAGCGTTCAGGACCGCCAGAGTCTCCATGACGGTTGGCGGACCCGTGTTGTGCATCTGCGTGATCGCCTGATCCTGACCCATGTCGGTCTGGATCGTGGCCTGTGCCGGCGTTGTGGTGAACGCGAACAGGGCGATGGCGACCAGCGCGAAAGCGAAGAAGTGCATTGCTTTCTCACTTTGCTCTGTGTGGTAGATCACGAAACTGCGTGAGTACTGCGCACAACACTCCTTAACTACCTCCTTTCCGGAGATGTGATGTATTGAAAATGAACTACAAAAACCCCTCTATATAAATAGAGTAGTAAGATTCTAGTTTTTAGTCAATACTGCAATGCTTTTTTCCAGTTTTTCTTTCCAGTCGTTCCCAAGGTCACTTTTTTTAATATGCAGCTCTTCTTCGCTATAGAGCCAGTGGCTGCATATATCAAGCACTTTCGCAAAACGTTTTGGTTCGATAGATTTTTCGGTTTTTAGGATGAATAGCTGTTCGGATGATCCGGGCGCGGTAAACGAAGTATCAATAGCTTTTATGCCTGCTGCACGGCCGAGAAGTTTGAGTTTAAAAATATAGAATAAATTCTGAATTGCCTGCGGAAGGGCTCCATTTTTCGCAAGCTCATTCTTTTCGTGTGCAAGTTCATCCAAGGAATCAATTAAAGCCCATTGGTGGTAGCATTCAATGCGTTTCTCTTTGTTGTTTTCAAAAAATTGCGGGATGCGCGCTTCGATAGGTAGGTCAATGGAGATGTCGGAAAGTATTTCCTGTGGTTTTCCGGATTTAATTTCTTCTACTGCGCTCGAAAGCAGGCGCGTGTATAATCCTAATCCAATTGATTTTACATGGCCATGCTGGGCGCGCCCAAGCACATTACCCACTCCGCGGATTTCCATATCGCGCTGAGCCAGATCAAATCCGCTTCCAAGCGCGCGCGCCTCTTCTAGCGCCTGTAAACGCTTTTCCGCTTCTCCGGTTAGCTTTTGGCGCTTAAAAAAGAAGTATGCATACGCCTGCCGGTCGCCCCTGCCGATTCGGCCGCGGATCTGGTGGAGCTGAGAGAGGCCGAACTGGACTGCGTTATCAACAATCAATGTATTAACATTTGGAAGATCAAGGCCATTTTCAATAATAGTAGAGCATACGAGCACATCAATTTCTCTTGCGTCAAATTGGTGCATAACGCGCGCGATGGCTTCTTCGGGGAGCTGGCCATGGAGCATACCAAAACGAACTTTTGGTATTAATGCCGCAAGCTCCTGTGTTTTGATCTGCATGGTTTCTACGTTGTTATAGAGGTAGTACACTTGGCCGCCTCGTTTGAGTTCGGTCTCAATTGCAGTTGCTACGTGTTTTTGATTGTGCGGCTCGATAATGGTTTCGATCGGCTTTCTGCCTTCCGGAGGGGTGTTGATAGTGGAGACCGCGCGAACTCCCGAAAGCCCTAAGTGCAAGGTTCGCGGAATCGGCGTTGCGGTAAGTGTCAGCACATGCGCTTGGCTGCGAATTTTTTTAAGCTGTTCTTTGTGCGAGACGCCGAATCGTTGTTCTTCGTCGATAATAATCAATCCAAGGTTTAAAAACCGCACATCGCTTGAAAGCAGGCGGTGCGTGCCGATTACAATATCAACAGTGCCTTTCTCCAGCCCCTCAATCGTCTTGGCCTGCTCTTTTGGGGACTGGAAGCGTGAAAGCGCGGCAATAGTGACTGGGAATCCTTTAAGCCGTTCTTGAAATGTGTCTACATGCTGCTGCGTTAAAATGGTGGTTGGAGATAGTATGGCAACTTGGAATCCGGAGAGCGCTGCTTTGGCTGCTGCTCGGATTGCCACTTCGGTTTTTCCGAATCCCACATCTCCGCAGACCAAGCGATCCATTGGTACTTCCTGGCTTAGATCGTGGTAGATGGCTTGGATAACCTGTTTTTGATCTGGGGTTTCCTTGTAGGGGAAGCTTTTCGCAAGTTCTTTTTGCATCTTAACCGCATTTGGAATGCTTGGTGCGCTCGAGAGCTGGCGACGGGCTTGGGTATTTAAGAGTTCGCGCGCGTGCGCAAGAGTTTCCAGGCTCGCTTTTTGCATTGCCTTTCCCCAGGAGGATCCAGAAAGTCGCGAAAGCGTTGGGCTGATATCGCCAATATATTTTTCCATTTTTTCCGCCATGGTTACTGGCAGGAACAAAACATCACCCTCTGCGTAGCAGAGCTTAAAGTATTCGCGCATCACGCTACCCATGTTTTGTTGGACCATGCCGCCGAATGTGGCAATACCATGGTCGAGATGCACCACAAAATCATCTGTTTTAAGATGTTTTAAAAAGTTTGGCTTCAGTATGCTTGATTGTTCTTTGGGAAGGATTTGTTTGGAAAGTGTTTGAATTTCTTTGTTGGTGAATTGGATGGTTACATCCGGGTTTGCGGGGAATGCATCAAAAATAATTTGCTTGAGTCCGGGGTTGTATGAAAAGAGCGTGGCGCGTGCTTCCAAGTGAGAAAGCTTGTAGGGGATAATGCGCGTGGTTTTTACCTTTGCGCCGTTTGATGTAATGGATTCAATCGTTTCATCGTCAAAATCAATACGAATCATTTCGCGCGCATCTGGCGGAAATATATCAAGAATGCTGCCGCGAGTTGCCACCATGCCGTGGCCGCTTGCGATGTGTTCTTTTGTGTAGCCGGCTTCAATAAGCCGCTTGAGCAGTTCTGTTGGTTTTGCGCGCTTGCCTTTGGAGAGTGTAATACAGCGCTCGGTAAATTCTTTTGGTTCTGGAAACAGGCTATTGGTATGTTCTGATGTTAAAATAAGCACGCAGGCGCGCTTTGCTAATACATCATTCAGTGCCGGCGTGTCTGTGTCCGTGTGGATAGTTGCTTTAATTTTGTAATGGCCAAGCCATAGACGCGCTGTTTGCACTAAATTCAATTGCGCAAAGGAATCCCGTACCGAAACCAAAACAGGCGATTGTGGAAAATCGCTTTTGGCCATTGCGTTTGCAAGCACGTAGCTTTGTGAAACCGGGTTCGTAGGAATTTTTATAACGACGGTTTGCTTGCTTTTAAGTTTTTCGGCAATACGATTAACATCCTCTGGCACATGCCGAGGCTCTGGGAGCTCTGTCATATAGTAAAGGAGGTAACTCCTTGATTTGGAAACGAAAAAAAATGTTTTCTCGTTTCACTCGCCCTATATCTTTATTATATTGGGCGTTTGCTTTTGGGTATTTAGTAATGAAAGCCCTTTGCAATTCTTTTCGCAGTATAGCGTATTTTTTTTATATTGACAAGCAACATATGTCGTGATAAGGTTCTCGTCTGTTCTTCCTAGTAGTCTGCTTGTAGTCCGTTTGCGGTGGGAACCCCTCCTAACCCTGCTGTGAACACTAAAGTAAGGATTTATGCCTTGTGTATAAATCTTTCGCTACAAGCAGGCTAGTGGGAGGAACTTTTTGTTACAGCATCAGAATGCGCCGTGCCAATGCTTCGCGGTACACATAGTACCTGCGTAGGAGTAGTAGGAGCGGCCATTTGGTGAAAAAGATTTTTACATTTCGTTTGCCGTGCGCGAGGTACCGCGCGAGGAGCAGGGGAATCAAGATAGGGGATGCGAGCAGGTACAGGTAATCTGTGGCGTTTACTACAGTGCCCCACATAATCGGCGGGCCGAAGCATGCATAATGGTTCGGGTATTTTTTCTTTAATACGGGCCACACAGAAGCATTTTTCGCGGAGGCGAGGAGGGATTTTTGCGTCCACACTGCGGGCTGGTGGAAAACAATTGCATCGGGGGCGCGGTTGAATGAAAAGCCGGCTGCTCTAGTACGGATGGCCATTTCAGAATCTTCGTTATTGTATGCGTCGAATACAGTATTAAACCCGCCGCATGTTTGGAATACGGTTTTTTGGTACGCGATGTTGCAGGTCATGGGCCAGTGGGCGTTAGGGTTTGCCACGAGCCTCTCCGGAAAGTAGCCGTGGTACGTTTTACTGATGTAAAAGGTTTGTCCGATCACCATGCCGCAGCGCTCGCTCGTAAAGCCTGCGAGAAGCTCTGCAAGCCAGCGTGGGTCCGCGGTGCAATCATCATCAATAAAGGCAATGATGCCGGCATGAGCGTGCTGTATGCCTTTGTTGCGCGCCGCAGATTTCCCGGCGGTTTGATTGTTATGCACTACGGTGATGGTTTCCTGGTTCAGAGAATCCAAAAATTCCCGCGTGCCGTCTGTGGACCCGTCGTTTACGACAATGATTTCGTGCTTAGAAAACGTTTGCGCCGCAAGGCTTGAAAGGCATGCCTTAAGATGCGGGAGGCGATTGCGTGTGCATACTACAACAGAGCAAGTATCACTGTTCATGCGTTTAGGCGCTCATAGTTGTCGTGGCTACGCCATCAATCCATTGCTCGGTAATTGCCGTCACCAGCGCGAGGGATTTTTTAATAGCTTCTGCGCCTGCTTTGCTTGGGGGCTTAAGCACATAGGCTTCGGAGGAAACGCGCTGTTTGCCGCCTTGTTTTTCTGCGATGCCAATTTTTAGGCGAGCAATTTTTTCGCTCTTTAGTGATTGCAGTATTGATGTCATGCCTTGGTGCCCGCCGCTTGATCCTTCTGGGCGCAGGCGCAGGGTGCCTACAATCAAATCAATATCATCATAGATAATTAAAATATCTTCTTTTTTGATTTTATAAAACCGCGCGAGCTTGGAAGCGGCAAGTCCGGAATTATTCATAAATGTCTGTGGCTTTGCAAGTAATACCTTGCTTTTCCCGATTTTGGTTTCGCACATTTCCGTGCTGAATTTGTCCACCAGTTTCCATTTATTTTTTCCAGCTACAATGTCCACCGCATGGAATCCGGTGTTGTGCCTGGTGTGTTCGTATTGTTTTCCTGGGTTGCCTAATCCGATAATGAGTTTCATACTCTTTTTTACTTGTATCGGGGCTGCATACCCCGAACATTCACCCAGGGAACGCGCAGACGAGTTACGCCTCGGCTGGCGCGGGGTGCTCTGCTGAATGAGAGGGGTATGCAGCCCCTCTTTAATAGTGGCGGTGCCGATGGGTCATGCGTTTCTTTTGGGGAGCCAGATCCGGCTCTTCGTCTTTTTTAATTTCACGAGACCGCACGCTCAATTTAATAGGCACGCCTTCAAAATCAAATTTTTCGCGCAGACTATTGATGATAAATTGTTGGTAGGATTGGGCCATGTCAGTTTTGTTTGGAATTTCCATTACAAACGAAGGGGGATTGGCGCCGGTTTGCGTGAGCGAAAGCAAGCGAGGCCTACGCGTGCCTTTGCCAATAGTTGGCTTGCGTTTTGCAATAAGGACTTTAATAAATTTTCCAAGCGCGTTGTCGGTAATGGTCCGATCCAGATTTTTTTTGATATGAAGCGCCAGAGTAAGTATTTCTTTGGTGCGCTGATTATCCACTGCCGAGGTAAAGATTACTGGAACCCACGAGAGGTTTGGCAGTTGGTCCCCCAGATATTCGGCATAGCGGTTAACGGTTTGGCTATCTTTTTCCGGAATTTTATCCCACTTGTTTGCCACAATAAATAATCCTTTGTTTTCATCTTCGATTTCGCGCGCAAGGCGATGATCTTGGGAGGTGAGTGGTTCTGAAATATCCATTACTAACGCAATCACATCTGCGCGCGCAATTGCGGCCATTGATTTATTAATAGAGAGCACTTCCACATCATCTCCATTTTTTGTTTTGCGCCGAATGCCCGCGGTGTCAATTACGGTGTAGGTGTTTTCGTTGTATACAAGCGTAACATCCTGGGAATCGCGCGTCGTATGCGGAACAACAGATACAATCATGCGCTCTTCTCCAAAAATACTATTGAGCAAGCTTGATTTTCCTGCGTTGGGCTTGCCAATGAGCGCGAGCGTTATGTCACTTTTTTTCTCTACTATGTCTGATTCAGGTAGTGCCGCGACTATTGCATCCAGCATATCCCCAGTACCTGAGCCGTTTGATGCGGAGATTTCAAATGAGGGAAGATTAAAACGCTTAAACGCACTTGCCAGTTTTCGGCGGTGCGCATTATCGCATTTATTGATAGCAAGCAGTATTGGTATGCCAAGTTTTCTAAGATCTTTTATAATGCTCTGGTCTTGGTCAAGTATTCCAACAGTAACATCAACCATGAATAAAATAATCGTGGCTTTGGTTTGTGCGTTTTTAGATTGTTTGATGATTGCGTCGCGGTAGGTGTCGTTTTTTGCGGGATCAAGGCCGCCGGTATCGATAATCGTAAAATGTTTTCCACGCCACACCACTCCTGCTTCTAGTACATCGCGCGTGGTTCCTGCTTTGGGCGTCACTAATGCATGCCGTTTTTCTATAATGGCATTAAATAATGTTGATTTACCGACATTGCTTCTGCCGACAATAACTACTCGAGAAAGTTGTTTCATATGATTATACTGGGTTGTCCGTGCCTACGATAATCAGCACATCGGCATCTAGGTCTTGAATAAAACTAGGAACTGAGGGGGCAATGTTTGCGTTGAGGGTTTGGCGGATTAACTGCATGTCTTGTTCGCTGATTTGATCTGAAAGTTTATACATAACAGTACGTTCGTAATCCCGTTTTTGCGCGTTTGAAATTTGGGTAATACGGTAGAAGGATGATCGCAGTTTTTTTGATGTTTTTGCGGCGAGCCCTTCTTCTAAGGTTCCGTTCTGTATCACAATCCTTAGAATTTTTTCTTGATTCTTGCGCGTAATTGCCACTGTTTGGGGACCAAGGAGATTTTGGGCCGCAGCTTGGATTTCGGAAAAATCCGAAGATCCCAAGCGTGGGCGGAGTAGATACGTTCCTTCTTCGTTGGTGTCTACTGCCAAGAGCCCTTCTGTGCTATTGCTTAACACTATTTGATTGATGGCGTCTCGTTTGATATTTTTTCCAATGTCATAGAGTCGGAACAACTGCCAGAGTTCCATGTCTGTTTCAATGTGCGTTCCAACAATATCCGAAAGCGCGAGCAGTTTATTGGGGTTCAAAAGCGTTGAAAGCGCTGATGTCCGCACTAGGAGCGCTTCCAAAATTTGTTGCTGCCGCGCTGCGCGTGAAAAATCTGTTCCTTGCCCGTTCGTGCCATGTCTCGAGCGCACATATTGTAATGCCCGCGATCCCGTGAGATTCTGCCATCCAGCATCAAAATGCACTGGTTCATACCCATAGTTTTCATCGGGGTACTCGTAATCCGTGAATGCAACTTGAACATCCACGCGGATGCCGCCGAGCGCATCAACCATCTTGGTGAATCCTTCAAAGTCCAGTTTGATGTAATAATCAATTTCCAGACCAGTAACATTTTCTATGGTTTGTTTGGCAAGTGCAGGCCCAGCTCCCACTGTTTCTGGGTTTGCAGCTGTGCCATAGGCATTTGCGGCATTTATTTTTTGCCAGCCAATCCCTGGTATGGGCACCACGAGATCTCGAGGAATAGAGAATAAGCCAAGTTTTTGTCCTGTAGGATCAATACTGGCAATGATAATGGTATCAGTCAACTGTCCGCCTTGATGCTGTGCTCCTCCAATGCCAAGAAGCATGATGTTAATACGGCCTTCATCTTCACCTGAAAGCGGCCGGTTTCCAGAGGTTGCAAGGTGTTTTAGTTGTTCAAATACCGATGTTGAGCCTAATTGTTGAGCAAGTTCGTTGCTCGAAATCACAGCGCGGGTGGTATATACTAATCCGAGCAGTAATATCGCTGTTAAAACCATTGGCGCCACAGTCGTCCATCTAAAAAATTTCCTCGTTTTTTCTGAGGAAAATTCATGCACCAATTCGGCGGCATCCAAAAAATCAATATGGTTGCGTTTATCCATGCGCGTGTTAG
>MOEI01000004.1:0-62999 GCA_001889965.1 bacterium CG10_46_32 | reverse complement strand
TACATTTAGTAAACGCGCGGACGATTAGCTCAGATCGGTTAGAGCGCTGCGTTCACATCGCAGAGGTCGCTGGTTCGAGTCCAGCATCGTCCACCACGGCGTCGCAGTCGCGCTTCGGGTTCCGCATGCGAGCAAGCTCGCACGCTTCACCCTTCGCCCGCCTGCTCCTTACAGATTTTTGCTTAACCCGCCAATTCGGCGGTCCCCAGTAAACATGTGCGAGAATACAATCTTGCAATTCTTTAGCTATCTGGTATAATCACGGGCGCAGTATGGATATACATGATCAAGAAAATCAAGAGCTTTCTGAGACAGAAAAAATGTTGCGCGAAGATCATCTAGAATCTTCGGGCGGCGTATTGGTGTTTATTGGAGAGTTGGTAAAAATTACATTAATTGCGCTTGCGATTATCGTTCCTGTTCGATATTTTTTGATAAAGCCGTTCTATGTGAACGGAGCTTCCATGGAACCGAGTTACTATAATCGTGAATATTTGATTGTTGATGAAATTAGTTATCGTATTGGCGAGCCCAGCAGAGGTGATGTGGTAGTGTTTCGCTATCCAGTTGATCCAAGCCAGTTTTTTATTAAGCGCATTATTGGGCTTCCTGGCGAACGGGTTGCGATCCGCGATGGGGTAGTAGTGGTTTATACTACAACGTATCCAAATGGGGTCACCATGAAAGAGCCATACCTTTCCGATGGCACAACAACCAACGGAGAAACAGATGTTACGCTTTCCAGCGATGAATATTTTGTCTTGGGAGACAATCGCATTGCAAGCCTTGATTCCCGCAGGTTTGGCCCGCTTCTCGCATCAGATATTGTGGGGCGCACGTGGTTGCGTGGTTGGCCATTTGATCGGGTTGGTGTGCTAGAAAATTATCAATTTCCTTTTTAATAAGTGGTAGTTATGGCAGATATTGCTTCAAAAAAGCGAAAACGCGCTTCAAAGACTCCTGAGCTATTGCGGGGTTTTCGAGATGTTATCCAAGAAGAGGCTCCCTACTGGCAGCATGTTCAAGCATCAGCTACTGATCTTTTGTTAGATTACAGTTACAGCGAAATTCAACTGCCAATCCTGGAAGCAACGTCGTTGTTTAAGCGCACTATTGGCGAGCACACGGATATTGTATCCAAAGAAATGTTTACCTTTGAGGATCAAGGCGGAGATTCAATAACCTTGCGTCCAGAACTAACAGCAGGCATGGTTCGCGCCTATATTGAGCATGGCATGTTTAATCGTCCACAACCAGTAAAAATGTACAGCATAGGCCCGGCGTTTCGGTATGAGCGGCCGCAAGCAGGAAGGTACCGGCAGTTTAACCAGCTTTCTGTGGAGCTTTTTGGAGATGCACAGCCAGTTGCAGATGCGGAAGTTATTTTTATTTCTTATTTATTATGCAAACAGCTCGGCCTTGATGTTACTATCCATATCAACAGCCTTGGATCGAGCGAATCGCGCGAAGACTACGTACAATTGTTAAAAGAATATATTAAGCCAAAGCGTAGCTTATTGTGCGAAGACTGCAAAAAACGGATTACTAAAAATCCGCTTAGGCTTTTGGATTGCAAAGAAGAAGCGTGCCGCGCGCTTTTTATACAAGCTCCGCTTTTGGTTGATAATCTTGATGATGAATCAAAAAAGCATTTTGTAGCAGTGCTTGAGCATTTGGATGAGAGCGAGGTTCCTTATGAGCTAGATCCGTACATTGTTCGAGGGCTTGATTACTACAATCGTACCGCATTTGAGATCGTGGCTTCTGTCACCAATGATGCCGTAGAAGGCGAAGAAGCAACAGTAACAAATCTTATTGTTGGAGGCGGGGGCCGGTACGATGGCTTAGTGGAAATACTTGGCGGCCGCAACACTCCTGCTATTGGCATGGCGTTTGGCCTTGAGCGTCTTGTTTCTGCATTTAAAAAAACCAAGTCTGGAATCAGTTCAGAAAAAAAGCCACAGGTATTTTTGGCCCAACTTGGAGAAGAGGCGGCCAAGCATGCATTTACGCTTTTTGAAACATTGCGCTCAAACAACATTCGCGTGCGAGCCAATTTTGGCAAGACCGGTTTAAAACCTCAGCTCGAACTTGCAGACAAGCTTGGGGTAGTGTATACCGTCATTCTTGGGCAAAAGGAACTTTTGGATCAGACCGTGATTATTCGTGATATGGAGAACGGCATTCAAGAGGTAGTTGATCTTACAAAAATTGTTGATGAAATTAAAAAACGTCTTAAAAAAGGCAGATAAGTTATTACCATATATTATTGACAACTGTATACTAGTTGTGTTACCATAATTGTACTATCATATGTCTATTACTATCAAACGAAAAGATAATGAATCAAATGAGCGCCTGATCCGACGTTTTTCGCGGAGGATTCAGACAAGTGGCTTATTGCTTCGAGCTAAGCGACGCCAGTATTTTGAGCGGCCAAAGAATGAGACTCAAAAAAAGAAAGATGCTCTTCGCAGGCTTGCGGTACGCGCAAAAGATGATTATTTGCGGAAAATTGGTGAACTTGCCGAAGAAACATTTGGCGGCCGAACACGAAATACTCGTACCAATACGGTAAAGCGCACCAATACGGTAAAAAAGAGTTAATCACCATAATCTAGCATACGCTATGAGCCTGGTTGAGCAGCTTGATATTGATTTTAAACAAGCACTTAAAGCGCGTGAATCCGAAAAGGTTTCCGTGTTTCGACTCGTGCGTTCAAGCATTAAGAATCTTGAAATTAGCAAACAAGGAGTAGCTTCGGACGAAGATGTGGTAGAAATTCTCCAGCGTGAAATAAAACAGCACAAGGAGTCCATAGAGGCGAATATAAAAGCAGAGCGAAGCGAGGAAGTAGAGCGACTTGAGCAAGAAGTAGTACTACTTTTAAAATATTTGCCGGCGCAGCTTTCTTCCGAAGAGCTTGCTGGTATTATAAAAAGCGTGATTGCAGAAAAAAATGCAACGAGCATGGCTGATCTTGGCCGCGTTATGGGTGGCGTAATGCCTAACGTTCATGGCCGGGCAAGCGGGGATGTGGTGGGCAAAATGGTTCGCGAGATTCTTTCGAGTTAATACTGTTAACAAAAAAATACAAATACATATGGCAAAATCTGGAAAATTTTTGGCAGGTGCCTTGATTGGTGCAGCAGCTGCGGCGCTGTTGACCCCTATTGCTGGGAAAAAGGCTCGTAAAAAAATGATGGAAGCCGCAAGCAAAGCTGGATTGGATCGCGATGCGATTGAAGGCGCTGTGGGTGGTATTGTGGAAAAGGGCTCTAAGCTTTTACAGCAAGCAAAAAAGGAAGTTGCTGAACAAGGGAGCAAGGCTACATCAGGTTCCAAAACAAAAACGAAAAGAAAATAATTTTGCATGCGCACATACCGCTCAGCTTTCATTCGATTCCAATCGAAGGCGCGTTTTGCGCGTATCATTTTATTTGCGTGTCTCTGTGTGGCCGCTTTTTTGTTTGTGTTGCCCGCTGCTGTATTTGCGCAGACTGCGGATAATTTTGGGTTGGATTCTAATTTTTCAGACGTAGGGATTCAAAGCACGGGAGACTTACAAGGTACCATTGCGCGGATTATTAATATTGGGCTCGGGTTTTTAGGTATTGTTGCGGTGATCATTATTTTATACGCCGGCTACTTGTGGATGACCGCAGGCGGTAACGAAGAGCACATTACACGCGCCAAAATGATGTTGCGCAACGCAGTAATCGGGCTTGTAATAATACTCTCATCATGGGGAATTGCCGCATTCGTCATAAGCCGGCTCTCTAGTGCGACTGGTGGAGGAGGAGGGAATGGCGGCGGGTGCGAGGACGGGGGATGTAGTTTAACGACTGGCGGCAATGTTGCCGCGTTTGTAGTTGATTCATTTGAAACTACGCACGGTGGAACTGATGCGAGCCAGGATGTGTATTTATGTTCAAGTATTCAAGCCCAGTTTAACCATTGGCTCAACACTGAGCCATTTGAAAGCCTTAAGAATGGAGACACGCTTGCTCTTAAGCGCGATAACGGAGGAACCTTTGTTGATGAGGAAACCATTGAAATCATCAAGCGTAATAATGTAATTTCTTTTAAGCGGATTGATGGGCAGAATGTTGATACCAATGGAAATCCAATTCGTGTTGATTGGACGAAAAACGCCATGTATGAGGTCCGTTTAGATACAACGTTAGAGGATTCACGGGGGCTCGTGCTTTCGGGGTGCGATGACTGCGGAGGCACGCGGGACGATGGTACTGGCGAGTACCATTATTGGAAGTTTTCAACGGGCACGACGAACGATGAGGTAGAGCCTACGCTTTCAGTATCATATCCTGGTAGCGGAGACACAAATGTGCCTCGAAGCACCGTATTTATTTTGCAATTTTCCGAAGCAATTGATGTGGCGAGCGTGATAACCGCAGCAGAACTATTAGACACAACGAATGTTGTTCTGGAGCGCAAGCTTGCTGATGGCACGTACGAGTCTGCGTTTGGAAGCAGTGTTTTTGATACAAGTTTACAAGGCAACCGTATTCAATTTTCTTTAAATAAAAATCATGTTGCTCTTTTTGATGGCATCTCTGCATTGCTTGAGCCCTATACTGAGTATCGGCTTACTGTTCAACATATAGAAGATTTGTGCGGTAACGCACTAATAGCTCCAGTTGAAATTACATTTACCACAGGCGCGGACATGCCAGGAGTTTCATTTGTACGGCCGAGTGATGGATATGCGTATGCGTGCCAGGCAACGCCTGTATTTTTGAAATTTAATACGTCTATGTACAATGTGCGCACCCAAAGCTGTGGCGTGAGTGCGTCCGGAAATGCGGGCTTAGTGCTTGGGGGTAGTTTGAATCCATCAGGCACGGTATTGCGTAGCCTGCCGGAGGATAATTTTTCCGGCGCCGGCAACCCAAACGATTTCTGTCGCGAGTACCAGTTTGATCTAGATCCAAATGATACGAGTGATGATTTGATTCCCGAAACTGAGTATGCGGCCTCAGTTGATTATATTTCACCAGGTGGAGATGTCGGCAGTCCAGAACAGTATGCTTGGTCGTTTCAGGTTAAGCCAGCTGGGCAGTGCGCGCAGGAACCATATATCAGTTATGTTTCGGGATTAAGGCGGAATGCGGGGCAGTGGCAGCAGTGTTTAACTGTGCAGGGTGCGTATTTTTATGTTGATGAGGCAAAGACCACAGGTAGCCGCGTGGCTACTACACTTTCTTTGGATTCTCCGCTTAATACAGGCGCGATTACTGCTGCTATGCAGACGGCGTGGCCAGCGAATTCCGGGCTTACTGTTACCGATAATGCATGGCAAGACAAATCAATTGCTGCTGATTTTATCAGCCAACCTGACTCCACAACCAAGCCAATACCAGTTCAGCCGAATGTTGATTTTGATGTTGCGGTTGAAGTTATGCATCCTGCGCCAATAGGGTTATTAAAAAGTAATGTTGTCCGTTTTACCGTTGACACGACAAAAACATTTACCGGGCCTTGTCTATACTCAATCAGCCCTACGTCTGGTTATTGGGGTGACTCAGTTACATTACGTGGAAGTAGGCTTGGTGGTGCGTCTTCTGATGAGTTAACTTTTTATGATGCAAAAACGCAACTTGATTCTTCTATTATTGCAACGGGCGGATCATGGAATGCTACTCGAATTCAGTCGCGCGTGCCAGATCAAGCTCAGAACAATCCAGCTGACGGGGAAGTGTATGTGACTGTTGGAGGAATTCAATCAAATAAACTTGAATTCAATATTGCTGCAGGTGTTGGGCAGTCATGTTCATCTGTTCCAGGAACTTGCTCTCCGGATCCAGGATTATGTTCCCCTGGACTTGAGTGTGCGCCTTCAAATTGCACGTGCCAAGTTCCAGATACGTTCAAGATTACCAGTGTCGCGCCAACAGCATCATGTACTGATTCGTGCACTACTGCGGTGATTAGTTTTGAGACAAATATGGATATTGGAGATACTAGTGGAAATAGAATCCAGGTTAAAAAATGTGCAGACACTGCATTGTGCTCATGGGACGATTCCGGAGCCACGCTTGTTACCGCTACTGTAACGCTCGACAGTGCCCAGCGCGTGAAGGTTGCTCCCACATCCTCACTTGACCTTGGCTCGCGGTACATTGTGCGTGTGCTCGGTGGTAGTTCTGGTGTTCTCTCGTCAGGTGGAAAACAGATTGCAAACTTAAATTCCAATACTGATACAGTTGCTGGTAAGGATTCCTATGTGTGGTCGTTTAAGACTGGCTCAAGCGAGTGCGTAGTTGAGCGTATTGAAATGGATCAAAGAGCTATTGCTATATATGAAGGAGATGTTCAAAATCTAGGTGCGCGTGCGTTTGCGCGTCCAAATGGATGCGCTTCGAGTGGGCAGGAAATTACTGCGTCAAATAATTTTACTTGGAAAGCGTGTGAGTATATTAGTGGTGATATTGCTTTTGAGTGTCGTACTTCTTGTAGTGTTCCCGAACTTCTTGGCGGAGATCAGATTATTTTGGTTTCTTCTTCTGCAACAAAACAAAGTACAGCTACTGCGGAGAATGGACAAAAAGATGGTTCAGCAAAAGCCTTGGCATGCGCGTTTTATAATGATGGAGCAGTATCAGTAAAAGACGGCGCCATAGCAACGGTGTACGCGGCGTGCAATACAGATGCGGATTGCCAGCAGGGAAGTTCGTGCCCTGGATCAGTGTGTCTAAAAACTGATCCAAATAAGGGTAGGTGTACGCCTGTGATTAATGATTTTAATCCAAAGAACGGGAAGCCTGGTACATGGGTTACAATTGATGGATGCTACTTTGGCAACACGAGTGGCAGAGTTGATATTGGAGGTAATCCATCAACATACCCTGCGATCGCAGTGCTGCCGAGTGCAGCGTGGTGTGGCACCACCTGGAGTGATTCCCAGATTATTGCTGAAGTCGCGAATGACGCGATTAATACAGGTCCGGTACGCGTGACCAGGATCGGATATGATCCGGTTGCGGCTTCGGGTTCGTTTACTCCAAATGCCCTCAGTCATCCAGGTATTTGTCGGGTATCACCTGCACAAGGAAGAGCACGCGCTATTGTTGCTATACGCGGCCAAGGATTTGGCGCTACTCCGGGACAGGTGGTATTTACAGATTCAGGGGCAGCAGCGCATCCCACTGTTGAGGTGGTTGATGCAGTAACGCGTTCAAGTTGCCCAACTGATGGTTGGGATAATGGGCAGGTGTGCATTCGCGTGGTTGCCGGCGCTGCTTCTGGCCAAGGTTCCGTTCGTGTTGTACAAAATGGCGCCACAAGCAACCTTGTTACGTTTACGATATTAGGAAGTATACCACCAGGGTCTGAAAATTCTAATAATTTAGTAGTTACATCCTACGCACCGGGTGATGGAAGTAGCGCATGTTTAAATATGATTGTGGGAGTAACGCTCAATAGAGTAGTGGTGTCGGAAAGCGTTGGGTTTGAACCTGGAGACCCTGCAACAACTACTGCGAATTTTTACGTGCGTCGCATAAGTGACGAATCGCTTGTACAGGGAACGGTAGATTATACCACGCGAGGAAATCAAACTATTTTTCGCTTGTATCCTAATTCCGGACAGCTTAGTCTTGCGACTAATTACCAGATTGTACTTAAGGGTGGGGCTTCTGGGTTGCGCTCCGTAACTGGTGGCATTATGGCGACTGACGAGTTTTGTAATATTTTATCACCTGGCGATATTGCCGCAGGCATAACCAGCAGTGACTGCGTTATTAATTTTAGAACTGTTAATCTCGGACAAGATGATCAATGCCGTGTTGCAAAACTTGAGGTTGCGCCGGTTAATTCAGTATTTACCTGCGCAGGCAGAAATAATTGCGCAGGCGACCAAGATAGCGGCCAAGTAGGGCATCAGCGCATTTTTGAAGCAATTGGCAAGAATACACTTAAGCAGGAGGTAGTGGTTAACTCTCCGCTTGTATGGTCTTCGAGCGATGAATCTGTGCTTGTGTCTAATGCTCCTTTTACTGCTACTCTCACCAGTTCGCAGAATTTATTTTCGATTCTTCCGGTAAGCGGCGGCGTTTCTGTTATTACCGCTAATATAGAAAACACTAACATTTCGGGCTCAACTGAGGCGCGCGTGCTTTTGTGTGAAAATCCATGGCCAACAACTATGGCTGCCGATGGATTGCCGTTTCAAGATAAAACTGGAGGTGCGTTAACTACAAAAAATGTTAAAACAAATTTTTCAACATTCTACTGCCGTGATCAAGTTTCTGGCGGTCTACTCCCAGAACTTGATATGCGCGCTGAAACCGGGATCGGAGAAAATTTAGATCTTCCTAATTTACTCAAAGAATTTTTCTTTATCCAGCCAGCCAGCACTGATGCAATCGGTATCCGCGTGCTTTCAAATACAGCGAATCTTTCAATTCGAGAATGGTATAATGCGCAAGGCTATGGTGGTAACCCTAGCTCTATTGCATCGCTAGATGGATTTGATGCATTACAAGATGGAAGAACAATGTACGTAGCAGCGCCTAATGATACGAATCCAGCAGGCGCAAGCGCATCTATTTATAACAACATTTATTTACTATCTACAAATAATAATCCAGCAGCAGACACAGTAGCTATTATAAACCAAATGGTTTCTAATTGGCGGTTTTTGGTGAACATGGTGAACCAAGAAGACAAGCAGAAATTTAAAGATGATCTCATCCGCATTCGTGATGCGCATACTATTGCTGAACTCATTAAAACCAAGCAGCCAACGCTTGCATCTGGTTCTTTTAAGCAAGGTGTTTCGCTTTCAACGTGGCCTTCGTGGCAGATTTTAAGTACTGATTTTGGCGCAACATTGCCAACTGATCCAGTAAACGATATTCATTGTGAAGGCATTGATATCGATCAAAATACATGCTGGAACCCAGCAAATCAAAACTATGTATGCAATACCGACGCAGCGTCTGAGGAATCGCACGTCTATTTTTATAAGTATAAAATAATCGGCGCCACGCATCAGGCGGTTGCGCAATTTAATCTCGCATACGGCCCCAGCAGTAAGTGGGGCAATGTGCTTGCTGGTGCAGGATGGAATACTTCGCCAACTGACCAATGTAGCAACCTTGAGTACGCGCAATCTGTTCCATAGTTGGTTTTAGAATTTTTGTTTTTATGGTATACTGCACCTATGTTTGAAGATCAAAATCAACATCAACATACGCAACAGCCTTCTGAGTCTTCTGGATTACAGCAAGGCGTTTCTAGTGGTGTTGAAGATATTTTTGCCGGCACTGATGCGGCAACGCAAGCATCTCCGCAGTCTCCAAGCCAACCACCCAGTGCTCCTCAAGTAATTCCCGGTCCGCCCACAGCGCTTGCAAGTGGAAAACTGAAGCCGCTTGTTGCAAGCGGAGCATCTGGCGCTCCACTAAGCCAAACTTCAGTTCCGGTGGGTACTGGTTTTCCGTTTAAAAAGATGATGATTATCATTTTGATCAGCATTGGTGTTGTTGGGGTAGCTGTTGCTTCGTTTGCTATGTTTTCGGATTCTTTTACCGTTCCGTTTATTCCAAAACTTGGTTCGCCCCAGGATTCAGTAGTGGTGCCAGTCGTAACAACGCCTACTACAGAAACTCAGGTTACGGAATCACCAGCGCCAGAGGGGAGCGAATCTAATACGAATGCTGTTGAGCCTCAAGAAACGAGCGCTATTTTAAAAATATTTCAGCAGAATCAAGTTGATAAGGCACAACAAGATCCAGCATCTCTTGATACAGACCAGGATGGGTTAAGCGACGCGCAGGAGTTTAGTAATGGAACTAATCCTCGTTTGGTTGATAGTGATAATGATGGGCTTTCAGATTGGGAAGAGATTGCGATTTTTGGAACTAACCCTTTAAACGTTGATTCGGACGGGGATTCTTATGTGGATGGGCAAGAGGTGCAGAATGGGTATAACCCGCTCGGTCCCGGTAAGCTGCTTAATTTTGAAAAGGCAAATTCTACAGGAGAATAGCATACTACTATGTTTAATTTTAACAAAAACAAATCAACTCAAACGGATGCTGAAAAAAAAGACGCAGCACAAAAAGCAATCGTTGTTCCTGATATTTCAGACGATAAGTTCGTGGTTATGCCTCAGCAGTATCTTCCGCAAGGCAAATCGGCGGCACCTCGACGCGTTATTCCTAAAAAAGTACTCTTACTCGGCGGAGTTGTTGTTCTTGTGCTTGTAGGGTTATTTGGATTGTTGTACCTGTTATTTATTGCGCCTAAGGATGCGATTGTTCCAAGTGCGCCAGTTACTATTATTACGCAACAACCAAGCCAGGATCAGCCTGCAGAAACTGCGACAAAACCTGATAGTACAGAAACCACAGTAAGCGGACAAGCGTTTGATGAAAGCAATATTCTTATTGGCTCTCTTTCAGTGATTATTCCTGCAACTGTTTCACAGCAGTATGGTTCTGGTATTGGCGTTACCGTGCTTTCAGAAAGCGACTTCACGTTGCCCGAGGATGGAACTATAGTAGGTGGATTGTATTCTATGTATCCAGCAGGCATTACGTTTGAAGAGCCGCTTTTGGTTGAGTTGTTGGTTTCGACCATTCCAGAAGCATATACGCTCGCAGATATGTACCCCGCGTTTTTGCGCGGTGTTCGCTGGGAAGCTTTTTCAGATTATCAGGCCACGGCCTCTGGATTTACTACCACACTCGAGAAGCTTCCAAGTGGACCAATCGCTGTTATCTTAGTAACAGAGATTGCCGCGACCGATACGTCTGGACTTGTATCTACACACCTGCCTCCAACTGTTGATACCGACGAAGATGGATTAACAGATGCAGAAGAGTCTTTGCTTGGCACCAATAGCGCATCTGCTGATTCAGATTTGGACTCGTATCTTGATTTGGAAGAAATCAAAAATGGCTATAGTCCAATTGATGGTACGGGGGGCCAGCTTGCTTCCTCTGGTTTATTTGCAACCTATACCAATGCAACCTATGGATATCAGATAGACTACCCTGCAACATGGCTTGCGGATAGCCTTGATCAAACCAATAAGCAGGTGCTCTTTATCTCGAGCACCGAAGAATTTTTCGAAATTCTTATTGTTGAAAATCCGTTAAATACACCAATAGCAGATTGGTTCCGCGCGCAGTCTCCTTCGCTTAAAAATGTTGAGCTTACGGTGTCTATACTCGATGGACATCCTTCGGTGTGGAGTCCAGATGGTTTAACACTCTATTCGAGTGTAGATGGGCTTGTCTACATCATTACCTATAATAGCGGCACACGAGAGGATATTAGCTGGCCAAATATGTTTGATCATTTTTACGCACGTTTCAAGTTTGGGGCAACAAACACAGAGTCTACCGCGCCAGAAGATACAACCGACATAATCGTTGATCCAACTACAGGAGTGTAAGTAGTATGCGTTTGGTATTTATTAATCAAGTTCCACATACTGGGCGAATTCCGCGTTTAGTGATTTTGTATTTTTTAAATCGCGCAAAAATTTTTTTTAGCCAAGCAAAAAAGGGCCACGGCATAAGTGTGGTATTTGTTAGTCCAGCTACATCAAAAAAACTTAACACACGCTACCGGAAAAAACCACGGCCAACGAACGTACTTTCTTTTGTTTCTGAAAATCAAGGCGAGCTTGGGGATATTATTATTTGTCCGGCCATCGCGCAGAAAGAAGCGAATATTTCTGGCGTAGGGTTTCAGGAGTATGTTGCGTACTTGTTTGTACACGGCCTTCTGCACTTGTTAGGCTTTGATCATCAGTCAAAAAAAGAGGAGCAAATCATGGATGCGGCCGCCGAAAAAATATTGAGCACAAAATGAGTACAGCTCGGTTATAAGGTGTACACAAAATTTGTTCAATCTGTGGACAAGTAAATGCATTGCCAAAGCAATGATTTTTTTGTATACTTTGAGTAGCTAGTAGCCATTGTCGCGCGAGCGAAGTGATAATCCACCCGTTTTCACGTTTAGATGGCGCAAGACAGTAAGCTACTACGTACCCCTATGGCCCACGCAGAATTAATAACTGGCATTGATATCGGAACCAGCATCATTCGTATTGCTGTTGGAGAGGTGGCCCCTGATACAGGAGAGCTTACTATTATTGGTCTTGCAGAGGGTGAGTCCCGTGGTGTTTCCAGGGGCACTATTCGGAGCATCGAAGAAGTGGTTGCGTCCATTGCTCGAGTTAAAACTCGAGCAGAGAAGATGGTGGGAGCCCAGCTCTCAAGCGCGGTGGCGGCAATATCTGGCAGCCATATTACAGCTCAGGAATCAAAAGGCGTCATTGCGGTTGCGCGCGCCGATGGGGAGATCCGAGAGGACGATGTTGAGCGCGTACTCGAAGCAGCGCAGGCAGTAAGCGTGCCTTCGAATTACGAAATCATCCACGTGTTGCCGAGGCGCTTTAGTATTGATAATCAAACAGACATCAAGGATCCCATTGGCATGAATGGAGTGCGATTGGAAGTAGAAGCACAGATTATCGAGGGCCAATCGAGCCATATTAAAAACCTTACCAAAGCAATAACACTTACAGGTTTTGGGATTGATGATTTAGTAGTTGCAATGCTTGCATCTGCAGAGGCAACGCTTTCGGAGCGTCAAAAAGATTTGGGCGTTGCCATGATAAATATTGGTGCGGCAACTACCAGTATTTTGGTTTTTGAGGAAGGGGATATTATGTTGGTGAAAGTACTGCCGGTGGGCGCTTCACATGTTACTAATGATATTGCTATAGGCCTACGAACCAATATTGATACCGCGGAAGCTATTAAAGTTCAGTATGGATCAACGCTTTCAGCGCTTGGACGCAGCACGGATGAAATCCAACTTTCACAAATAGATGAACGCGAAGAAGGATCGTTTTCCAGAAAATATCTTGCAGAAATTATTGAGGCTCGGGCAGAAGAGATTTTCAGTATGGTGGATAAGGAGTTGCGTTCCATAGGCCGTTCAGGTAAGCTGCCTGCTGGTGTGATTCTTTCCGGCGCCGCGGCAAGCTTGCCAGGGTTGCTTGAAGTTGCTAAGCGCGTATTTCGGCTCCCGGCTGGGGTTGGCGTTCCTTTGGGCATTAATTCTGCTATTGAGAAGATTTCAAGTCCTGAGTATACCACCGCAGTAGGGCTCGTAATGTGGGGCCACGCGAACCGTGAGCCTTCGGGTTATCCTATAAACATCAATGGATTGAAATGGTTTGCGGTAATTGCTGAGCAAATGAAATCAATTGTACGCATTTTTAAATCATAAATGACTGCAAAACAAAATTCGGCAAGTAAGCGAAGAAACAATATGGAGATCAAACCAGACATTGAGACCTTCGCCAAGATTAAGGTGATTGGCGTAGGAGGAGGAGGAAGTTCGGCAGTGAACCGGATGATTGAAGAGCGTATCCGGGGAGTTGAGTTTGTGGCGATTAATACGGATGCGCAGGCCCTGCACTACAACAAGGCGCAAACCAAGTTGCACATCGGTCAGACGGTGACCCGTGGGTTAGGTGCGGGTATGAATCCGGATCTTGGGCGCAAAAGCGCGGAAGAAACCCAAGACGAAATTAAGGATATCCTCAAAGATACGGACATGGTGTTCATCACCTGCGGTCTTGGAGGCGGAACTGGTACTGGAGCCGCACCTGTGGTCGCGGATATTGCTCGCGATTTAGGGGCGCTTACTGTTGCTATTGTCACTAAGCCATTTATGTTCGAAGGACAGCAGCGTCGATCAATAGCTGAGGCAGGGCTCGAAGAGCTTATTGAAAAGGTTGATACGATTATTACTATTCCAAATGATAGGCTTTTGCAGGTAATTGATAAAAAAACATCACTGCTTGATGCGTTTGCAGTGGTTGATGATGTGTTGCGGCAGGGCGTACAGGGAATTTCCGAGCTTATTACTGTTCCGGGACTTATCAACGTAGATTTTGCCGACGTAAAAGCAATTATGAGTGGTTCGGGCTCCGCTTTGATGGGTATTGGAAGGGGATCTGGAGAGAATCGTGCAGTTGATGCAGCAAAAGCTGCGATTGATAGCCCGCTTTTGGAACTTGCGATTGATGGCGCGCGCGGCATTTTGTTTACTATTACGGGCTCGAGCGACTTAGGCATGTACGAAATTAATGAAGCTGCTAAGATTATCACCGGTGCCGCGGATGATGATGCGAAAGTTATTTTTGGAGCTGTTATTAATGACGATCTTAAGGATGAGGTAAAAATTACAGTCGTGGCAACTGGATTCGAAGGCACCAGTAGATCAAGAGAGCGCCAAGGTAGTGTTGTTTCTGAACAGGTTCGCGCGGTAGATACCATAGAAGATATTGATAAGAATCGTGCTGTATTTACTGAACGTGAAACTCCTTCTACTGCTGCGCCTTCTTCGGCATCAAGTTTTTCTCGAGATAGTTTTTTGGATCAAGAGACTCAAGAAGAAGATCAAGAAGAACTTGAGATTCCAGCGTTCATTCGGAAGAAAATGCATTAAACGTTTCTGTTATGAAATGTCCTTCGTGTGACCATGAGGAAACTCGCGTACTTGACTCTCGTCTTTCTGAGCAAGATAATACTGTTAGAAGGCGCCGCGAGTGCGGTCAGTGTGGGTTTCGATTTTCTACACGCGAGGAAACTGAAATTTTAAACCTTTCAGTGATTAAGCGAGATGGTAGGGTTGAAGCGTATTCACGGGAAAAGCTTGCGGCAGGAATCGCACGCGCGCTAGAAAAACGGCCTATTACCACACAGGAATCAAGAACTCTCGTAGCGCGTATTGAGCGAGATATCTACGTGCTTAATCGAACAGAAATAAAAGCATCTCAAATCGGCGACATTGCCATGCGCCATCTTAAAAAATTAGATAAAGTTGCCTACATACGTTTTGCGTCGGTGTACCGTGAGTTTCGGGATGTGCACACATTCTACGACGAAATTAATAAATTAGTGGGTAATAAAAAAGAAAACACAAAAAAAAGAAGCACCTATGCCAAACGACGACGTAAACCAAAAAAATAATATACCTTCTTTGGGTGTATCAAACCTTGAGCAATTGATGCAGGAGAATTTGGAGCTCACACGGGAGATTGCGGAACAAACCAGAAAAACAAAGAAATATATTTTGTTCGGGCAGATTTTTAATGTTGTTAAAATCGTTCTCATTCTTGGCCCTATCATTGTTGCGATTATTTATTTGCCATCACTCCTTAAGCAATGGGTTGGAGCGTATTCCGAACTTTTAGGCGGCGGCACCGGGCAAACTATCCTTGAAGGCAATAGCTTCATACATAATCTTTTTGGCCAAAATATTTCGAAGTAATAGTATATGTTTTCAACATTTCCTCCCTCAATCAAACACCTTTTCCTTGTAGTTATTATTGTTTCTGCGGTAAGTGGGGGATTAGTGGGCGCTGTATTTGGCGTGGTTGCTTCGGGAATTGCAGGAAATAATCTTTGGCCATACCTAAACGCATCATTCGGCATTTCATCGAAGAACCAGGGTCAGCAGACCCAAGGAAACAACGCAACGCAATCGCAGGTTGTGGTGGAGGACTCAGCAACGATTGACGTAGTTTCGCAGACAGTCGGATCTGTGGTAAGTATTGTGGTCACACAAGATCTTTCTAAAATATACAATCAAACGGGCCCGCTTACTCCTTTTGGCGATCCATTCTTTTTTTCGTTTCCATTTGGATTTCAGCAGCAGCCTTCCTCTGGAAAGCAGGAGGTTGGAGGAGGCACGGGTTTTATCATCACCGCAGACGGTATGATTGTGACTAATCGGCATGTGGTGGACCAGACTGATGCCGAATACACAGTGGTGCTTAACGACGGCACCAATTATACCGCAATAGTGCTCGCCCGTGATACCGTGAATGATGTTGCTATTCTTAAAATTGATGCGGATAATTTGCCTGTGCTTGACGTGGGAGATTCAGACAGCGTTAACATTGGCCAAACAGTAATCGCAATTGGCAACAGTTTAGGAGAGTTTTCAAACACAGTCACTAAGGGTGTCATTTCTGGCATTAACCGCAAGGTTGTTGCTGGGGACGCTCGTGGATCATCGGAAGTTATTGAAGGCGCGATCCAGACGGATGCGGCAATTAACCCAGGTAATTCCGGCGGCCCGCTTTTGGATTTATTTGGTAAGGTTATCGGTGTTAATACTGCAGTTTCTCAACAAGGCCAACTTATCGGATTTGCAATACCAATTAACGAAGTTAAAAATGCTATTCAGAGCGTGCAGGAGTATGGCCGTATTGTTCGTCCATTTCTTGGGGTTCGGTATATTCTTCTTTCAGAAGAAATCGCAAAAGCGAATGCTATTACAGATATTGATCATGGCGCGCTCATTGTGCGCGGAGAAGCTAGAGCTGATCTTGCGGTTATTCCAGGTTCGCCGGCTGATAAGGGTAATTTAGTTGAAAATGATATTATTCTTGAAGTTAATGGAGAAAAAATTACTCAAGACCATAGCTTGGCAAGAGTGCTTGCTCAGTATAGGCCCGGAGATACTATAACGCTCAAAGTCTACCACAAAGACGAAGAGATTGAGGTTCGTGTTGAGCTTGTTGAGCAAAAATAAATAAAAAAATTATACTTATGCACGAGACCATTAAACAATTACAAGATCTTTCGGAAAAGGTCGCCGAAACTGTGGGGTTGCTTTGACATCGAAAAAAAGCGACAGACCATTACCCAGCGAGAGCAGGACATACAAGATCCTAAGCTGTGGGAAAACCGAGAGCGCGCGCAATCTTTAACGCAAGAACTTTCTCAGCTTAAAGATGAAATCTTAACGTGGGAAAATTTGGAGCGGGATATAGCCTCAAATTTAGATATGGCGGAAGAGCTTTCCCGCGAGCCAGACTCTGATTATGAATCCGAAATTACCAAAGCAGCTACTGAGCTTTCCGCACGGTTTAAAAAATTAGAGCTATCTGTTTTTTTCATGGGGAAATTTGATACGACCGGCGCAATCGTCTCTATTAGCGCCGGAGCAGGAGGCACAGACGCGCAAGATTGGGCTGAGATGCTTTTTAGGATGATTATTCGGTTTTGTGAACGAAAAGGATTTATTGTCAAAATCGTGGATCAGCAAGCAGGGCAGGAGGCTGGCATTAAGAGCGCAACGTTGGAAGTGCTTGGGAATTATGCATATGGATGGCTTAAGGGCGAAGCAGGCGTGCACCGCTTGGTGCGTCTTTCTCCCTTTGATTCAGATGGAGCGCGCCACACCTCGTTCGCGTTGATTGATATTATTCCTGATTTAGGAGATGTGGCTCAGATTGATATACAAGATGATGAAATACGTGTGGATGTGTTCCGCGCTTCTGGGCATGGAGGACAATCGGTAAATACTACCGATTCAGCGGTTCGCATCGTGCATATTCCGACCGGTATCACCGTAAGCGTCCAAAATGAGCGCAGCCAGCAGCAGAACAAGGCAACCGCAATGAAGATTTTAAAATCCCGTCTTGCAAAAAAACAAGAAGAAGATCGGGAGCAAGAAGAGCGCACCATACGCGGCACAGTAAAATCCGCGGAATGGGGAAGCCAGGTCCGTTCGTATGTGTTGCATCCATACAAGCTGGCGAAAGACCATAGAACTGGATTAGAAACTTCGGATGTGGATGCGGTACTGAGAGGCGAACTTGATATGTTCGCTGAAAGTTATGTCCGATGGCTGGCGAGCAATGTATAACTGTATAGAGTGTGCTGTTTATGTTAATCGAGGTGTGGGCCTTGAATCCAGGTACGGATTCAAGGCCTTGTTTTTTTGCGGTACAATAAATAAATGAAACTCTCTCAGTCAAAAATATTTCTCGTATGCTTGTTGTCGTTTGTGTTTGGTGTGGGCGTAGCGTCATTCATTGTTATTTCGTTTGTGTATGTGTATTCCGCGCTGCTCTTTTTGATAGTGCTGATGGTTGTTATGTGGTCGTATCGCACCTATAGAACAATAGTTCTTTGGGGGGTCTTTTTTATTTTGGGCGTGGCTCGGATGCTGCTCTCACAGCCTACTATGAGTGATCCTGGATTTATTGCGCACTATAACGGGAGTGCTGTCGTTATTCAAGGCGTGGTGGCGCAGGAGCCGGATGTGCGCCTAGATCACCAGAAACTCACTATCAGTGCGCATCAAGTCGGCCACTCAGATGTCATGGGCCGTATTCTCGTCAAAACAGAACTATACCCAGAATACCAATACGGAGATGAGCTAGAAGTCAAATGCGAAATTTCCGTTCCGGAACAGATTGAGGATTTTGCGTACGACATATATCTCGCGCGGTATGATATTTACAGCGTGTGCTGGCGCGGCGCCATAAAAAAACTTGGTTCAAGTAAGGGTAATCCAGTCATGTCCGCAATCCTTACCGTAAAAACAGAGTTCATGGATTCTATCAACAAAATTATCAGCGAGCCGCATGCCGCGTTCTTGGCAGGGCTTCTGGTGGGCGCACGAAGGGGGATACCTCAATATTTACTGGATGCATTCGCACGGACCGGCACCACGCACATCATTGCCATATCCGGCTCCAATATCACCATTATCGCCGCCGTTATCATTGGATTTCTGCAGTTTCTCGGCGTTGGCCGCAAGCGTGCATTTTGGTGGATTAGTGTGGGCATCATCGTTTTTGTTATTATGACTGGAGCAACTGCGTCCGTGGTTCGCGCCGGCATTATGGGTATTTTTGTATTGCTCGCGCGTCAATTAGGCAGGCCTTCACGCGCAACCAATGCGCTGGTGTTTACCGCGTTTTTGATGCTCATCGTGAACCCGAAAATTTTAGCGTTTGATGCGGGATTTCAATTATCATTCCTCGCAACTGTTGGGCTTGTGTACATCAATCCGATTTTTCAAAAATATACAAGTAGCGCGCCTGAACTGTTTGGAATAAAAGAGGCGCTAGTTACCACGCTGTCTGCTATTGTTACTACTACGCCGCTCATTTTGTATCAGTTTGGCAGGCTTTCCATTGTTGCGCCACTTGCCAACATCCTAATCCTGCCAGCCATACCTTTGACCATGGCAGGCGGGTTTGTTGCGGGAATGCTTGGAATGGCGTCAGCATCAATTGGCAGTATTGCGGCTTGGCCCGCATGGCTTTTGCTTGAGTATATGATTCGTGTTGCTGAAACATTATCATCATTTTCATTTGCATCGTTAGAGGTGGGGCAATTCCACTGGGTGCTGCTTGTTGCCTTGTACGCGGTTATGTGGTGGCTTGCGTGGTTTTGTAATCGAAAGGCAAAATCCGTATGACCATTAAGCGTTTTAAACAACTGATTGGAATCGTGATCGGCGCGGCTTTAATGTTGGCTGTTCTTGTGGCAGTATTATTTGTTTCAGTGCATGCCCGTCGCTTCGAGACTGAGGTTATTTTTCTTGATATTGGCCAAGGGAGCGCAACACTCATTAAAACGCGGTACGGGCAGAATATCCTCATCGACGGAGGTCCTGATAACCGTATACTAGACCGCTTAGGCCGCAACCTTTCGTTTTTTGACCGCACCATTGATATAGTGATTGCATCGCATCCGGACGCGGACCATATTGGCGGGCTTCCATCTGTGCTTGAGCGCTACCATGTTACATTATTTTTAGATCCTGGGGTTGTTCATTCAAGCACTGTGTATGCCGCGCTTCAGGAGGCGCTTTCCCGGCAAAACGTTCCAGTACGCTATGTTTCTTCGCGCCAGACGTACGAGTTGGGCAAGGCTGAGGTTCTTGATGTGCTGTATCCGGATATAGATTTTGTAGGCAAAGATATTGAAGATAATAACGAAGCATCTATTGTGGTAAAATTTTCCGACGGGGATATTGATTTTATGATCACTGGAGACGCGCCGCAAGATGTGGAGGAGCATCTCGTGAGCGTGTATGGAAGCCTTCTTGATGTGGAAGTACTGGAAGCAGGGCATCATGGCAGTGACACATCCACGAGCGATCCGTTTTTAGACGCAACCACACCTGAGGTCGTAATTATTTCAGTGGGCGCTAATAACCGGTATGGACATCCAACTCCGCGCATTATTAATCGCCTCAAACGGCGCGCGATTCCTATCTTGCGCACAGATGAGATGGGAGATATCCGCCTCTGGAGCGATGGGGAGTTTGTAGAGTTGCGGTAGCTTCGCTCTGTGGAATAAGCTTGTATTTTTGTCTAGTTCTGGTACAATAATCCCATTATATGCCAGACCCATCATCTGCCACATCAAAACAAAAAATACTCCTCGTTGAGGACGAGGAAATGCTGTCCACCATGTATAAGACCAAGTTTGAGAAAGAGGGCTTGAACATTACCGTTGCCTCGGATGGAGAAGCAGGTATTGTTGCAGCGCAAGCCGAGACCTATGATATTGTTTTGGTTGATATCATTATGCCAAAGCTCGACGGGTTTGCGGTACTCAAGAAACTTCGTGAATTGCCACAGTATAAAACAACGCCTATTTTAATGCTTACCAACCTCGGACAAGAAGAGGATATCGCAAAAGGCAAACAGCTGGGCGCGACCGATTATCTGGTAAAGGCGAATTTTACGCCGAGTCAGGTTTTGGAAAAAATAAAACTGCTTCCACCATCAGCTCAATAATTTTTTAATTAACGAATTACCTATGGGCGCACGAGAACGTACCGTTGTTATTTTAAAGCCTGATGCATTGCATCGGAACTTAATCGGAGACATTATCCGACGTTTTGAGTACAAAGGCTTAAAGATTGTTGGACTTAAGATGACTAAACTTGATGACATGAAGCTGGATGAGCATTATGCTCATCATAAAGATAAGCCTTTTTTTGCGAGCTTGAAGAAATTTATGAAAGTTTCTCCTGTGGTTATTATAGCGCTTGAGGGCCAAGATGCTATTCAAAGCGTACGTTTGCTTACGGGCGACACCAAAGGATCAGATGCTGACGCTGGAACTATCCGTGGTGACTTTGCTATTTCAGTTCAAAATAATCTCATTCATGCTTCTGATGGACTAGAAGCCGCGGAAAAAGAATTGGATCGGTTTTTTGGAAAGGATGAGCTCTATGACTACAATCGAATTGATGAAATAATGGTTTTTGAAGATCGCGACGCATAAGTGGATAAGTCGCTTGACGATAGTTCACCCAGTGATACACTGGCTCTATGTTAAAAGTAAAAGCAGTTGCTGGAAAAGTCAATAATATCCTCGGCGTAATCAATACGCTCTTGGTGGTCAGCATTATTATTCTGGCTATTTTGATTCTTCCGAGCTTACTTGGGTAATGCTAAGCCTGTTTGACGGGTGCACAACCTGTTGATAATCAAAGCAGAATTTCCTAAGCTTAGCCAAAGCAATGGGGTATATAAAAATATTCCATTTTTTGGTATACTGATAGTAGCTCTTTGCTCATAGGTTTCCAACACTCTGCCTCTTGGGAATCCAAATTATCAGCGCTCGTGGGCGCAGATTGAGGATACCCAGGGTACTTTCAGGCTCGCATACCACCACAACGCAGGATCAATCTTGTGTGCCGGTATATGCGGCCCATGCCCAATTTAATTCAGAGAAACACTATGATAAGGAGTGTCCGCTGATTCAGCGGATAATTTACGAGGAAAGGAAATGCATGATGTCTACTAACGTAGATTCCTCACACATGTAACCCCGTGCCATTTGGTGTGGGGTTCGTGTTTTTTACTAGAGTATTGCTTCTCGTGCAGAACGTGGTAAAATGGCAGTATGGTAAGAACTCGTAAGAAATTATTTTCACCTCATCCTGGCGCGCTCATTGCGGTCCTTTTGTTTTTTGTGTTTATACTTTCGTGCCGCGGTATCACACTTGGGCATGCCGCGCATAATGCGCCTGATATGCCTATGTACGGCATGGAGCATAGTGCGTGTTGCGCAATTTCCGACTCAGATGCAAGCGTTTTGGTGCATTCACAGTTCCAGTCTGCGCTTCCTGCTTTGTACTTAGTGTTGCTATTCGCCATTGGCTTGTTTTTTTCTTTCCCAATATTCCGCGAATCAGTTTGTGCGCCGCCACTATATTCGTCTCATATTAAACGTCGATTTGGCAGTACCCGTTTGTTTGTATATTATGTGAGTTTGTTTTCGCAAGGTATTTTGCATCCAAAAACGTTCTAATTCACAAAGAACACGATAGGCCAGTATAATAAGCTATTGTGATTTTTTGCGTTGTTCTTACATAGTAATAAAACTAATGCATATGAAAAAGATTTTTATTGTAGCAGTTGTGGGACTTGTGCTTTCTGGCGCATTCTTCTTGCAGAAATCACTTTCTCCTGCTGCGCCGCGCGTCGCGGGCATTGATGCTCCTATGCACGCGGTGGTCCATAAGTCGCCAACATGCGGCTGCTGCGCCAACTACATTACCTACCTTAAACGCCAAGGTTTTGATGTTGAGGTCCAAAACCATGACGATCTTTCGTCAATCAAAGAACAGTACGGCGTTCCCGGGGGGCTTGAGAGTTGCCACACTACCGTTATCGGCGATTATGTTTCCGAGGGTCATGTTCCGGCTGAAAATATTATAGCAATGCTTACCCAAAAACCTGTGATTGCCGGGATTGCATTGCCTGGAATGCCCGCTGGTTCGCCTGGCATGGGAGGAGCTATGAAAGGTGCATTCTCGTTGTATAGCTTTTCCGAGAATGGAGATGTTTCGCCGTATAAGGAGTAACGTTATATGAAATTAAAGATATACGTTATGTTGGCAACCAGCGCAACCGCGCTCGGCGTTGGAGCGCCGAGCGCGGCATCTGCCCACTGCCCGCTGTGTACAGCGGGCGCGGTTGCGCTCGGAATCGGCGCATACAAGCTTGGATTTTCTACGCTATCCGTTGGTATTGCTCTTGGCGCGTTTGCAGCTGCTTTAGGGTTTTGGTTTGCTCGCATTGTACGCAAGCGCTATATACCATACCAGTACGGAATAATCGCCTTAGTAGTGTATGCGGCAACAGTCTTACCAGCTGTTCCATTTCTGCCGGGTGCGTATGGGCTATACCTTCCATGGTTTTCTCAGTACGGGACAACCATTGTTATTCCGCGTTCACTCGTTGGCGCGCTGATCGGTGGAGCAATTATGCTCATTGTGCCGTACGCAAGTAATGCGATTTCCCGTATCCGTGGAAAGGCGCGTATTCCGTTCCAGGGAATTATGGTTTCGATTATCTCGATTCTATTGGCTATTGGCATTATTGAAATACTCGTATGAGCGGCCTTGCACAGATTATAGCGATGATTGTAACGTTGTTTTTCGTTCTACTTATAGTACAGCGCTTTATTAATCGTTCGTTTTGTGTGCTGTGCGCAAGCTGGGCTGCAAGCTGGATTATCTTGCTTGTTGCATCGCGCCTTGGCGCGTTCCAAGATACGGCATTACTTGGGCTACTTGTCGGAGGAAGCGTTGTGGGCGCGTTTTACGCAGTTAAACGCCGTCTTCTCAAGGCCTTACTCCTCTTTCAGCTTCCATTGCTTCTTTCCTTCTTATTCGTTGGCTACCTATTACTTGGATTTATTCCAGACAGAGTATCTATCTTGTTGATGGTGTCCATCTGGATTGCATTCAGCATCATATATGCGTACCAAAGCCATTCTGCGTTGCGAAGTTTGGCTGGCCGCATTATTGCATGCTGCCGAGACTGGTAGCTTTATTTATCTTCTATTATGAAACACCTGTCACAGTATATAAAAAATGTTTCCTATAGGTACGTCGCGCTCGGCGCGCTGTTCTCTGTAGCATTTTTGTTCTTTTTGATTTTTGAGGTGCGTATTGTTCCGCGATTCAAGATCGCGCGCACTGGAGAGCCTACGGTAGCGCACGTTGGAACATCAACAAACACTGATCCAGTTAGTGGATATGCAGCGGAAGTGCTGCCCGAAGAAGGTGTTGTGCTTCCGGTTTCCTGGGGAGATCTTGGTAAAAAAATGATCGCAAGCGGCGTTATTGATCAGAAAGCATTTGAATCCATATACCAGAACCGCGGCGGTTTAACCCCTGATGAAAATACCATGCTCGTAGGCACCTTGGATGGTCCGCTTCGGATTACACCGGAAAATAGCGGCGTGCTTCTTAATCTGTTGTGGGCATTCGGGCTTGCCAATAAAAACCCAATCCTCGAGCAAGGGCCAATGCAGGATCCACAGTATGGAGGCGCAGGAAAGTTCGCTTCAACTGGCGGGTGGTCGCTCTCGGTAGGGGACTCAATGGACCACTACAGCATGCATACATTTGTCACGCTAACTGATGAAGAGCAGGCGCTTGTAGAGAAAGTTTCCAAAGGTATCTATCGTCCGTGCTGTGGAAACTCCGTGTACTTTCCGGATTGCAATCATGGCATGGCAATGCTTGGACTGTTGGAGTTGTTGGCAGCTCAAGGCGTACATGAGGCTGACATGTACCGATATGCGCTATCCGTGAATGCATACTGGTTCCCAGAGACCTACCTTACTATTGCAAAATATTTGGACTCGCAGGGGCTTGCGTGGAGTGATATGTCGCCGCAGGAAATTCTTGGATACAATTTCTCGAGCAGTGCCGGGTACCAAAATATTCTTTCGCAGGTTGAGCCAGTTTCTTCGGGCAAAGGAGGAGGCTGCGGCGTATAAGGCTTGATAGGTATGGTATACTTACTACTAATGATATTACATTAATTATTAAACATATGCATATGCGATTCTCATATTTACTTGGTTTAGGTTCTGTGTTTGCGGCTTTGATTCCGGCAGCAGTTTCAGCTGATTCGAGCGGCGTTAGTTGTTCCGAATTTGGAGGCATGATGGGTGGATGGGGAGGTTCGATGATGGGCTACGGCGGAGCGGGCTGGGCCATCTCATTCGTCACCACGCTTCTTGTATGGCTGGTGCTTGGACTATTGGCCGCCTATCTCTGGAAGCGCGTTAAATAGATTGTATACAGTGGCTGAACGAGTGTGTGGCATCGTTCAGCCACTCTTGTATGTATAGATACAACACAGCGCAGTATGCGCGCTATTTTTTAGCGTGTGGATAACCTGCGGTTGTACGTCTTGACGCGTGGTTCGATGTAGCGTACTATACCCATAGGGGGTATAAGTATTAATGATACTATGGTATGAAAGGACGCATCCAAAAGGATTACAAAAAGCGCGCTAAGCATCGGCTTAAAATTATTCAAGGGCAGATCGTTGGCCTTGAAAAAATGGTTGAAGACGAAACCTACTGTATTGATGTGCTTCATCAGTCGCTTGCAGTTCAGAAATCACTCAAGAGTTTTGATGGATTAATGCTGGAAAATCATCTTACAACACATGCCGCCAGTAATTTAACGGGAATACATAAAGGAAAAGGCATTCAAGAAATGCTTGCGTTGTACGCACTTCGGAACAAATAATTCACTCTATGCGAATACAAACATTGCTTATTGGAATTTTTTTGGGGGCAGGCATTGCAAAAATTGGTGGAAGATTTTCTCAAGCGAGCCATCAACACTATATACTATGTTTTTTTTGAAGCGTGCATTATCAGTAATATAAAAAAATATGCGTCTTCCCCAGCATACTGCCGGGCTCGCGCTCGGCTCGCTCTCCGCATGCGTTCGCAGGCACTACGTTACTATCTACTATTAGAGTTTATGGACCACTCACAACAAAATACAGATCATTCCTGCTGTGATGCAGCGCATTCACTAGAAGCTGGCGATCACGGAAGAGAACACCAGGGTGACCACAAAGAGCATGGTGGGCACGACCACACCGAGCACCATGCGATGATGGCAGCTGATTTTAAGCGCAGGTTTTTTATCGCGCTTATCGTCAGTATTCCAATTCTCATTCTCTCACCGACCATTCAAGATTGGTTTGGATTTAGTATTGCACAGTTTCCTGGAGACAAATTTGTCTTATTCGGATTAGCATCTATTATAGCTTTGTACACTGCTTGGCCATTCTATACAAATGGGTGGGATGAGCTAAAAGAAAAGCAATTAGGCATGATGGTGCTCGTTTCCCTTGCTGTTTTGAGTGGGTACTTGTATTCGGCTGCAACAACCTTTTTTATAGATGCACCAGATTTTTACTGGGAGATTTCCACGCTAGCCATGGTATTGCTGTTAGGGCATTGGCTTGAAATGCGGGCAGTGGTTGGAACAAGCGGCGCCCTAAAGGAACTAGTAAAACTTATACCTCCAAAAGCAAATAAAATTAAAGATGACAAAACTACTGAAGTTGTTGAAACTGCCATGCTCGCGGTCAACGATTTAGTACTAGTCAAACCTGGAGAAAAAGTTCCTATTGATGGTGTTGTGGTAGAAGGGCAATCAAGTGCAAATGAATCGTTGATAACCGGAGAATCAAAACCAGTCACCAAAAAAGTAGGCAATGAAGTTATTGGGGGCTCGCTTAATATGGATGGCAGCCTCACTATTAAAGTAACCAAAACAGGGGATGATACTGCTTTGGCGCAAATCGTGGAGTTAGTTAAAGGCGCGCAAAACTCTCAACCCAAAACACAAAAGCTTGCAGATAGGGCAGCGCATTATCTTACTCTCATTGCCATTATTGTTGGTGTTGGTACTTTTTTTGTATGGAACTTTTGGCTTGGTGCTTCGTTCGTATTTGCCTTAACCCTTGCCATTACAGTGGTTGTTATTACCTGCCCGCATGCTTTAGGCTTGGCTATCCCAACAGTTACGACTATTACAACAACCTTGGCAGCTCGCAACGGCATTCTTGTAAAAGATATGGATGGCCTTGAAAACGCGAAAGATATTGATTGGATTTTATTTGATAAAACAGGGACGTTGACAAACGGCGAATTTGGAGTTATTGAGGTTGTTGGTTTTAATGCAGACGAGCATGATGTAATCAAAATGGCTGCGTCCTTAGAATCAAAGTCAGAACATGTAATTGCGAAATCAATTGTCGCAAAAGCAAAAAGCGAGAGACAAAACCTTCTTCCTGTTAATAATTTTAAGGCTATTGCTGGGCATGGGGTTATTGGTACGGTTGACTCAAAAGAAGTGATAGTAGGTACGGTAAAGCTTATGCAGGATAATGGTATTGAGTTGCAGTCTGAGTATGTAAAGCGAATTTCATCTTTAGAGCAACGTGGAAATACTGTTGTGTATGTTGCACAAGATAAAAAGCTGATTGGAGTTGTAGCGCTTGCGGACGCTATAAAGCCAGAATCAAAACAAGCTATCGCAGAACTTAAATTATTAGGAAAACAAGTGGCTATGATTACTGGGGATCAAGACGTGGTTGCAAAATCTGTTGCCGAAGCATTAGGAATAGACAAATATTTTAGCCGAGTTTTGCCAGAGGATAAAGTTAATAAAGTAAAAGAACTTCAGAAGGGTGGATTTAAGGTAATGATGGTGGGGGACGGAGTAAACGATGCGCCCGCACTTACCCAATCAGAAGTTGGTGTCGCGATAGGCGCTGGCACGGATGTTGCTGTGGCTTCTTCGGAAATTGTGTTAGTCAAAAATAATCCATTGGACATTGTAAAGCTTGTTATCCTATCCAAAGCAACCATGAGAAAAATGAAGCAGAATCTTGGTTGGGCGCTTGGCTATAACATTGTTGCCATTCCGCTTGCAGCCGGCGTGCTCGGATCATGGGGAATATTTTTGCGGCCAGAGTGGGGCGCAATTGCCATGACACTTTCTTCGGTTATTGTGGTGATCAATGCGTTGATGTTGCGGCGGATTACATTTTCTCACAAAAGTAATTAATTCCGTGCATTATAAAAGGCTCATCACAAGATGAGCCTTTTATGGTCGGGCTGGCGGGTCTCGAACCCGCGACCTCAAGACCCCCAGCCTTGCGCGCTACCAACTGCGCCACAGCCCGCCTCTTCTTTTCAAATCTTTTATTAACCTTTCCGCCGATTCGGCGGGCACAAGGAAAAATGTGTAGATTATATATCAGCGTCAAAGTACCATAAAATATGATTATTTGCAATGTATTTTGAGGCTTTTTTATGGTATGCTACAATGTATACTATATTAGCTAAACTATTTTATGCAGATTTCAGCCAACAAACAAGGACAATTTGAACTTTCGAAACTTGGATATGAGTTTAATGCGCTTGAGGCAGCTATTGATGCGCAAACCATGGAGATCCACTATGATAAGCACCATAAGGGGTATGTAGACAAATTAAATGCAGCTCTTGCTACACATCCAGACCTTGCCAAACAGCCACTTGGCGAGATTCTTAGTAATCTTGAAAGCGTTCCCGAAGATGTGCGCACTGCGGTGCGCAACAGCGGCGGCGGGCACTATAATCATTCTTTATTTTGGAGCATCATGGGTACTGATGCTGGCGGAGAGCCCACCGGTTCTCTCAAAGACGCAATCACCGAAACATTTGGTTCGTTTGATGCGTTTAAAGAACAGTTCACCGAGGCCGCGCTTACACGGTTCGGAAGTGGATGGGCATGGCTTTCTTTAAAAGATGGAAAACTTGAGGTTTCGTCCACTCCGAATCAAGATAGTCCGATAATGGACGGCGCAAACCCCATTTTAGGACTTGATGTGTGGGAGCATGCATACTATTTGCGTTATCAGAACAAGCGGCCTGAGTATGTTACTAATTGGTGGAAGCTCGTTGATTGGAAAAATGTTTCTAAGTTATTTTTTGCTAAGTAGTAATTATTAGGTATATGGTAGACAAAGAAGTACAGTCAGAACCCGTGGTAGGCGAGACAGGTGGATCCGCGAGCAAAGGAGGATTAAAGCTTGTTATTGGTGTAATAATTCTTTTAGTTGTCGTGGCTGCAGTGGCAGTGTATGCTCAGCAAGGAGGATTTAGCGAGAGCCAAGACGAAGAAGAGCAAGGTGAGATGATGGGGCAGGAAGAATTAGCGCCTCCTGACGTCCAAGCAATGGAAGGCGTTGATATGATGGAGCCGGAGCAAATGCTTGGTGAGGGAGAAATTAATACTATAATAGATAATGGCGCTGGTTTTGTTGTGGACGCGCCCGTGGAGCAGGCTAAGAGTTTCGATGTTACAGGAAAGAACTTTGAGTTTTCAACCAAAGAGATTCGTGTCAAAAAGGGTGATGTTGTTACTATAAATTTTTTAAGCACCGAGGGCACGCACAACTGGGTTGTTGATGAATTTACTGCGGCAACCGAAACCGTGAATGCTGGCAAATCATCTACTGTTGTGTTTATTGCAGAAACAGTTGGTGAGTTTGAATACTATTGCGGTGTTGGTTCGCATCGCGCACTCGGCATGGTGGGCAAACTGATTATTGAAGAGTAAAGTGCGGCAGGTTGGATTGCGCTATTCTGGAAAAATTATGATTGAACGCGGATTTTTTGCGCTTGTTCCATGTTTTTGATATACTTGTCCATACTATGTTCAAACCGACTAAAAAAGATTTGCGCGAACCGATTACTGTTGGAGACTTTGTAGAGTTTGCTGATTTTGTGGTTGAGAATGTTGCCATGAAATCAGATTTGGATCGTTTTGCGAACAAAAAGGATTTGGAGCGTTTTGCGACCAAAAATGACCTGACTGAAGTTAGGTCCGAACTTAAGAATGATATACTCACGAGCCAGGACAAGGTCATGAAGAAACTGGATCAGGTGCTCACCGAGCAGGCGGCAATAAGCGGAAATCTGGATCAGTATCGGAATGAAGCTAAGGCGGTGAAAGGTTTTGAGAAACGGGTAGAGCGTCTTGAGGCGCATTCGGGTATTATTTAGAGTATGGCTGATTTTGCACAGAAGGTGCTCTGTATTGTCTCACGGATTCCCAAAGGGTCAGTATTGACGTACGCGGAAGTCGCACGTCGCGCCGGAAGCCCGGCCGCGGTTCGGGCTGTGGGAAACATTCTCAATAAAAATTACGACCCAACCATTCCATGTCATCGGGTTATTCGGTCCGACGGAACAGTAGGCGGATACAACCGCGGCGCGTCATTAAAGCTCAAGCGGCTCAAACAAGAAGGCGCGCTATGAAGGTGTGCACACTAGTTATTATCAATGATGGTGAACGGGTGCTCTTGGGCTTAAAGAAGCGTGGATTTGGAGAAGGGAAGTGGAATGGGTTCGGCGGTAAAGTGGAAGCAGGTGAAACTATTGAGGATGCAGCAGCTCGTGAACTAAAAGAAGAAGCAGGCATTATTCCAATTGATTTGCGCAAGGTGGCTCTGTTTGAATTTTTGTTTGATGATGATACCGAAGATACGCGAGTGCATTTTTTTTGCGCATCATCCTTTACCGGCGAGCCGCAGGAAACAGAAGAGATGCGTCCGCGATGGTTTTTGCACGACGAAATTCCTTTCAACGACATGTGGGTGGATAACGAGCACTGGTTCCCGCATTTTCTCACAGGAAAATTTTTCCACGGCACGTTCTTATTTAAGGATACTAGTACTCTAATTGATCACAAAATAAATGTCATTGCGAACGACTAAAAGGAGTGAAGCAATCTTAACAATGATAGGAGTATGTGTCAGTAACAGATTTTTGGCGCGACGATAAGATTGCTTCGCCCGCCGAGTCGGCGGGCTCGCAATGATAATCAAAAAAGAGGCTTGCGCCTCTTTTTTTAAAAAGTATCTCTATTATGCAGCTACTTTTACTTTTTCGGTCTTATTCATACTGCGGCGGCAGCGGGTGCAGGTAAGCACAGTTAAGTGCCCAACTTTAAGTTTTTGCAGATTTGGTTTCTGTCGGCGCTTGGTTGCAATATTGGATTTAGAACGGGAGTTTGCGCTGTTTGGGCGTCTTCCGCAAAAGCTACAAATACGAGCCATATAATAATGTTAGATGTTGGGCACTTGAAATGCCATGCGTCACTTATAATCTACATACTCTAGCACGTTGCCCGCGCCGCGTCAATAGTGTATACTATGCGGGTATGATTATATCCCTTTTATTTACCGAGCCAACACTTTTTTTCCTATGGCTCTTGGCGATTGTGTACGGCATTACCATACATGAGTATAGCCATGTGCTTGCGGCCTACTTACAAGGAGATGACACCGGCAAGCTTCTTGGCCGGCTCACATTAAATCCACTCGCGCATATTGAGCCATTTGGTATGCTTTTGCTTTTAGTGGTTGGTTTTGGTTGGGGCAGGCCTGCGCCATTTAATCCCTTTAACCTTAAGTATCGTAAGTGGGGGGAGGTACTTGTTGCATTTGCCGGGCCATTATCAAACCTTGTAAGTATTATTGTATTTATAGTTGCAGTTAATATTTTGGGCCCGATTCTTGGACCTTTTAATCTACTTGTCCAGCTGCTTGGGTTCTTAATTCTTATTAATATTATATTACTTGCCTTTAACCTTATTCCTATTCCGCCACTTGATGGCTCAAAGCTTTTGTTTGAGCTTTTGCCCGACAAATATAACCATATTAAGGCTCAACTTTCCCGCAATGGCCCATGGATATTATTAATGTTTATTTTCGTCGATAATTTTTTGGGAATTAATATTTTTGGCCGCATTTTTAGCGTTTTTTTCCGACTTGCTGGTTTAGTCTAGCACATGCTTGACTCCTGCGGGCGATTTTGTTAGTGTATATCCTATTGGTGGCACAGGCTGAGAGAAGTACTGGGCCCGCACGATAACAGTATTATATTATGGCAACAGTTAACCAATTACTCAGAAAAGGGCGAAAGTCCAAAGTAAAGAAGCAAAAAACTCCTGCATTGCAGTCTGTTTATAATCCGGCTCTGCGTAAGCGGAGAGATTTGGCAAAGGGCGCAAGTTTTAAGCGTGGCGTGTGTACTCGTGTTACCACAACCACTCCAAAGAAACCGAACTCAGCGTTGCGAAAAATCGCGAGAGTGCGGCTTTCTAATGGAATGGAAGTTACCGCATATATTCCAGGAGTGGGCCATAATTTACAGGAGCACTCAATTGTACTTATCCGTGGAGGCCGTGTAAAAGATCTTCCTGGTGTTCGCTACCATATTGTACGTGGCGTGTACGACGCGCAAGGCGTGCAAGGTCGCAAACAGGGCCGTAGTTTGTACGGAGCTAAAAAAGAGAAGAGTAAAGAGTAATAGTATATATGCGTGGAAAGAAAGCACCACGGCGCGTCATAGCGCCAGATCAGAAATTCAACTCAGTCAGCATTGCAAAGCTGATTAATTATGTCATGCGCCGAGGAAAAAAATCCACGGCAACGGGTATTGTATACCGCATGATGGATCAGATTTCCGAGAAGAGCAAACAGGATCCGCTTGCAGTGTATGATCAGGCAATTAAGAATATTTCGCCTCAGCTTGAGGTGCGATCACGCCGTGTTGGTGGATCTAACTACCAGATTCCAATTGAGGTGCGTGGCGAACGTAAGTACACGCTCGCCTGCCGATGGATTTTGGCTGCAGCGAAATCACGCAAAGGAAAGCCAATGCACATAAAGCTTGCTGATGAGATTCTTGCTGCCTCAAAAGGCGAGGGCACTGCTATCAAGAAAAAAGAAGACACACTGCGCATGGCAGAATCAAACCGAGCTTTTTCTCATTTTGGTGGGTAATACTATTTTAGATATCAAAAAACCTTTACTGTATGCCTAGAGATTACTCATTGGACAAAATTAGAAATATTGGAATCATCGCTCACATTGACGCCGGCAAGACTACAACAACCGAGCGTGTTTTGTTTTATACTGGAAAAAAACATAAGATCGGAGAGGTGCATGAGGGCGAAGCGGAAATGGATTGGATGGAGCAGGAGCGTGAGCGCGGCATTACTATTACCGCGGCCGCAACCACCTGTTTTTGGAAAGATTGCCGCATTAACATTATTGATACTCCTGGGCACGTTGATTTTACCGCGGAGGTGGAGCGCAGTTTGCGTGTTTTAGATGGTGGCGTAACCGTGTTCGATGGCGTTGCGGGCGTGGAATCGCAATCCGAAACCGTATGGCATCAGGCGGATAAGTATCATGTGCCGCGTATTTGTTTTATCAACAAACTGGACCGTACTGGAGCTGATTTTTATAAAGATCTTGAATCTATTCATCGCCGGCTTACCAAAAAAGCATATCCTATTCAGCTTCCTATTGGCACTGAAGAAAATTTTATTGGTATTATTGATTTACTCAAACAGAAAGCATATTACTACAAAGACGACCTCGGCCAAGATATCGAAGAAACCGAAATTCCGGATGATATGAAAGCCAAAGCCGATGAGTATCGCTCAAAGCTTTTGGAAGCAATTGCAGAGAACGACGAGGTAATCATGGAAAAATATCTCGACGGCAAAGAGGTGACCCTGGAAGAGTGGAAAGCAACATTGCGCAAGGCTGTCATCACTGCTGACTTTTTTCCGGTCATGTGCGGTTCCGCGCTCAAGAACAAAGGCGTGCAACGATTATTGGATGCGGTGTGCGACTATTTGCCGTCTCCTTTAGATGTTCCGGATATTCAGGGTTTTGATCCATCTGATCCAGAAAAGAAACTTGTCCGAAAAGCCGCGGACGAAGATCCATTTTCAGCACTTGCGTTTAAAGTTGCAGCTGATCCGTTTGTAGGAAAGCTTATCTTTTTCCGAGTGTATTCTGGCATTCTTACGGCAGGTTCTTATGTGCTTAATACCTCAACCGGCGGCCGCGAGCGCGTGGGCAGAATTGTTCGTTTGCATGCAAACCACCGCGAAGACGTAGATGAGGTGTATGCCGGAGAAATTGCCGCTGCAGTTGGTTTAAAAGAGACAGTTACCGGCAACACGCTTTGCGATCCATCTAATCCGATTGTGCTTGAATCTATCACATTTCCAGAACCAGTTATCAGTATTGCTATTGAGCCTAAGACCAAGGCAGACCAAGAAAAAATGGGCATGGCTCTCTCCAGGCTTGCAGAAGAAGATCCAACCTTCCGCGTACGCGGCGATGAGGAAACCGGACAGACTATTATTTCCGGAATGGGTGAATTACATCTTGAAATTATTGTTGATCGCATGAAGCGGGAGTTTAAAGTGGAGGCAACTGTTGGGCGTCCACAAGTTGCGTACCGCGAAACCATCCGCAAAATGGCCGAGGCAGAAGGCAAGTACGTTAAGCAGTCTGGCGGACGCGGGCAATATGGCCATTGCTGGATTCGTCTTGAACCTACCGGCGAGGGCGGCGGGTTTGAGTTTGTAAACGCAATTAAGGGCGCATCTATTCCAAACGAGTATGTCCCTGCCGTAGGCAAGGGTGTTAAAGAATGTTTGGATTCGGGTGTGGTTGCCGGCTATCCAGTGGTTGACGTAAAAGCAACTGTGTACGATGGTTCGTACCACGAAGTTGACTCATCTGAAATCGCGTTTAAGATGGCAGCTATGCAGGCATTTAAGGCAGCTGCCAAACTTGCAAACCCAGTGCTCTTGGAGCCTGTTATGAAAGTGGAAGCCGTGACTCCGGAAGAGTTCATGGGCGATGTGGTTGGTGACTTAAACTCAAAGCGTGCCAAGATTTTGGAAATGAACGACCGCGTTAACATGAAGGTCATCATTGCGGAAGTGCCATTGTCTGAAATGTTTGGCTATGCAACCAGCTTGCGCTCCATGACCCAGGGCCGCGCATCCTACTCTATGGAATTTTTGAACTACCAGGAAGTCCCGCGCAACGTTGCACAGGAAATCATGGAAAAGCGGGGAGTGGCGGAAGTGAAGAAAGTAAAATAAGAATACAATTATTTAAAAGCCAACCAGAGATGGTTGGCTTTTTTGATTGCTAAACAACCGCTAACAGGATACAGTGTATCCATGTTGCAACATCATCTTCAAGAACATTTTCATTTTGATACTTTTTTGCCCGGACAAGAGGAGATTATACAGAGTATTGTTGATGGCAACGATACTCTTGCACTCTTGCCGACTGGCGGCGGAAAATCGTTATGCTATCAATTGCCCGCGCTTATGAGCGCTCAGTTGACTATTATTGTTTCGCCGCTTATTGCGCTTATGAAGGACCAAGTAGATGCGCTTGGGGCGCGAGGAATTCCAGCGACGTTTATAAATAGCGCGCTGGATAAGGATGATATACGAGAGCGAATGCAAGATGTGCGAGATAGATCTGTGCAATTACTCTATATCGCGCCAGAGAGATTTAATTCAGAAAGTTTCCAACGTTTGTTCGTAACATTGGATGTTGGATTATTTGCCGTGGATGAAGCGCACTGCATTTCTCAGTGGGGGCATGATTTTAGACCAGAGTATCGCACCTTAGCGCGCCATATTACGTTACTAAAAAAGAGGCCAGTTATTGCGGCTTTTACCGCAACAGCTACTCCAGAAGTCAAAGATGATATTATAAACGGCCTTGAACTGCAACAGCCGCATGTGCATGCGCGCGGTTTTGATAGGCCTAATTTGCAGTTTTTCGCGCGAGAAAAATTAAATCAAGATGAACGCTTAAACGAGATTGCGCGATTAGTTACATCAATAGAAGGCTCTGGAATCGTGTATTCCTTAACCAGAAAAGATACAGAAAAAACAGCAGATTTTTTGAAACAACACGGCATAGCGGCAGTTGCCTACCATGCTGGGTTAGAATCAACCGCGCGAACTCGTGTTCAAAGCGCGTTTATGGAAAATGAGTTTAAAGTTATTTGCGCAACAGTCGCATTTGGCATGGGAGTTGATAAAGCAGATATCAGGTTTGTCATCCACGCGGGTATGCCGGGAACGCTCGAAGGGTATTACCAAGAAGCAGGCAGGGCAGGTCGCGATGGAGAAAAAGCATTTTGTATTTTATTGCACAGCGGAAAAGATACTTCCCTGCATCATTTTTTTATAAACAAAAGCCGTTTTGATATGGTAAAAAGCGGAAAAACGGATGCAGAGGTGCAACAAGCGCTTACGGTAAAATATAAGCAGTTGCGCTCTATAGAATCCTACTTGCAATCTACTGGATGCAGAAGAAAAGTTATTCTTGAATATTTTGGCGATCCAGCCGTGGGTGATTTAAAATCTCCCTGCACGGGATGCGACATATGTTTGCATTACCAATGGAATACATCGTCTAAAGAAAAAGCGCAAACGCAAAGCACGTACGACAAAAAAGAGGTTACTGATACTATCATGGAGACGGTCAAATTATATCAATCAGGAAGTAGTGTAGAAGATATTGCAAAAATGAGATCCTTGGGCGCGAGGACAGTGTTTGATCATCTACTTAAGTGGTATATTGCTGGCGGAGATTTTAAAGTAGAAGATTTTATAACGCACGAGGAGGAGAAACAAGTTTTTGAGGCAATGGGAAAGGCCGAAAGTTTGGAAAAATTAACTCCTATCAAAGAACAGCTTCCCGAAAATTTTGAATGGGAGAAAATTAAAATTGTCGTGGCAAAGATTCAGAGGATACAGATTTAGATTGTATTGATCAACAGAAAGCCTATTTTTTGATATACTGAGATTAGATATATTATTCAAAATTATGACAGATAAATACAGCGCTACCTGGGTGTCGCACTCTTCTATAGGAGATTATTTAGATTGCGCTCGCGCGTACTATTTAAAAAACGTATACAAAGATCCACATACAAATCATAAAATTTCTATGATTACTCCGGCTCTTGCCTTGGGGCAAGTTGTTCATGAGGTTCTTGAGGCTCTTTCTGTGTTGCCGGTAGAAGCAAGAAATTTAGAGAACCTCGTGCCACAGTTTAGGGATACATGGAAACGGGTGAGCGGAGAAAAGGGAGGGTTTATAAGTGATAGCCAGGAGCAGAAGTATAAACAGCAAGGAGAGGATATGTTACGGAGGGTGGCTCATAACCCTGGGCCATTCAAAAAAAAAGCAGTTAAGATAAAAAAAGATTTGCTGAATTATTGGCTTTCCGAAGAAGAAGAAATTATTTTGTGTGGGAAAATTGATTGGATGGAATATGTAGCAGAAGAGGATGCAGTGCACATCATCGATTTTAAAACAGGCCAGCACAAAACAACAGGCTCTCTGCAGTTGCCAATATATTATTTGCTCGCTACTCATTCCCAAAAAAGAAATGTAAAGCAAATGAGTTATTGGTATATCGCTTTGGAGCGGGAGTTAGAATCATTTGATTTGCCAGATGCAACAGAAGCGCATAACCAAGTAATTACTGTTGCACGAAAAATAAAACTAGCTAGGCAGTTGGAAAAGTTTGATTGCCCACACGCAGGATGTAAACATTGCAAACCATTTGAGAAGATTATACGGGGGGAGGGGAAGTTTGTTGGAGAGGATGATTTTAATAGAGATACCTATATTCTATTAGATGAATCAGAGGAAGAAGCAGAGGAAGTTATTTTGTAAAGGATTTAGCTAAAATAAAGGGCTATGGTGCGTGGCCATTTGGTTTGTTATTGGTGGATTTATAGTTATGGTATGCTGTATGGAGTTCGTCAGAAGCACTGGTGGCGGGGCACTAGGCTCTGCGAGTTGGAATACAAAAATAAGGCTCTTCTGGTTTCTCAAGCCGCTGTTCGCATTGTGCGGGCAGCGGCTTTTTTTATTCTAGATTATTTACTGTGTAGAGTGTGTACTTTTAGTACATGAGTATTGGAATAATTATATCATTCATCCTGGGAGCGATTGTTGGGTTCGGCGTTGCTTGGGTTATCAAAAAGCCGCAGGTCGTAACGAGCGCGGAACAAGATCGGAACCAAAAAATTATTGCCTACATCCGGCAGAACAAAGAAGCATCAAACGATGATATCCAAGAGCTCCTAGGCATTGCGGATTCAACTGCAACCAAGTATCTGCAGCAACTTGAGGATCAAGGCGCGATTGAGCAGATTGGCATGCGGGGCAGGGGTGTTATGTATCGGCTGAAATAAATGGCTACGGGGCATAGCCATTTATTTTGTTGACATATCTGCGGTGCCGCCGTAGGATAAAATTAGGATTTATGAAATTTTCGAAGTTCATTTCTAACCAAGGAGGTTGTACAATGGATACACTGGCGCTACCCAGTGTCCTGTCGCGCGAGGCGTCCACGTGCTGGCACAAGGACCAGTTGTGGTTTGACGCGGAACCGCCGGACCGGCAGCTGCTGGATTTTGACCGCGAAGAAGCGTTCATGGCCGAAGGTATTGGCAAGCGCGAATGCCCGACCGTTGGCGCATGGGTTTCGTTTTCTCTCGTTGGAGCGCTGGCCGCCGCCCTGACTGGACGGTACATCTATCCTCCGAATTCGGAGCCGTTCAATTGGGCGGGCGAAGTGGAGCACCATGCGTGGGAAGCGCTCTGGCGAGCCGTTCAGGAGAATGGAGGAGCGCTCGACCGCGCGTTCATCGCCGCGATGCTGCGGCGTTTTCTCCCGCGCCAGCACCACGCGCCGCCCGAACATCCTTACTATGAGAGTATGTTCCTGTACGGGTGGGATAGCTCAACATGCATGAACACGTCGCTCAAGTCGGTGGGCACGCTTCTCCCGGAGTGCGTCGCGCGTGGACAGAAGGCTCTGGAAACATTGCCACAGAATGAGGTTGACTCAATCAGATCAGTGGCGCTGCACGTTCCCCGCATGCTGGAGATTACGCTCGCGCGCATCCGGCGCACCTACTGGTGGTAGGTGTTTGAGCAGCCGTCAGAATATCACTCAGAGCTACCTCTGCCGAGAGCCGCCGCAACATCGTCACAGAGGGCGTTGAGCTTGTGTGGCTTATTGGCAGGGGAGAGTTCCAGATCGGCGAGGCAGTAACGCGCGCGCTTAAGTACTGCGATCCATGCGAACGGCCGAACACGCTGGCCGGCAAAAGCGCAAGCTTCAGGGAGGTGTTCTTTGACCGTGGCGGCATTGTCGCGGAAATCTTGCACGGAGGAATCATCACGGTCGGTAGTCCTATCATTCCTCCGCCAAAAGGGTATTGAGGTTGTGGCGGGGATTTGCAAGGCCGGGCGCTGCTCTGCTTATATGATTGTTGGCTATATGAGTAACAGCGCCTTTTCTTTTTGCCCAAAAAACGCTACAATTTACTCATATCACTTATGAGAGTCATCATCACCAAAAATTACGACGAGATGAGCGACAGTGCATCAAGATTTGTTATGGCGCATATGTGGCGCAAGAGCGATTTGGTGCTTGGTCTTCCAACTGGTGCCACGCCAATGGGCATGTATGAACGTTTAATTTCTGCGCATAAAGCCGGCAGGGCTGATTTTGGGCGCGTCACTACGTTTAACTTGGATGAGTACATAGGGTTTTCGGAAAAGGACGCAGATTCATACCATCATTTTATGGATCAGCATTTTTTTAACCACATCAATCTAAAAAAGAAAAACACCTATGTGCCCAATGGCCGAGCAGTTGATCTTAATGCAGAGTGCGAGCAGTATGAGTCCTCCATCAAGAGCGCGGGAAGGATTGATTTACAAGTACTTGGTGTGGCGCCCAATGGGCATATCGGATTCAATGAGCCAGGTACGCCGTTTGCCGCGCGAACACATGTTGCAACTCTCTCACAAGATACACGCAAAAAGAATGCAAAGCATGTTTCGGGAGGCAACGTTCCCGAGCAGGCAATTACCATGGGGTTGGGTACAATTATGGAAGCCAGAAAGGTGCTACTTATCGCAAGCGGCGCCGCAAAAGCAGATGCAGTCAAAGCAACAGTAGAAGGTCGCGTCAACAAAGAAGTCCCTGCATCGCTTTTGCAGTGGCATCCAGATGTGACACTTATTATTGATGAATCAGCCGCAAGCAAGCTTGAGCGTGACTACGCTTCTCCGTTGCTGTTTGGAGAAGGGGATGTTGAGGTGCTCACAGAACAGGATACTCCCTCCGGCAAGTATATTACCGTGATTTCTCCGCACCCAGATGATGCATCTATTTCCATGGGCGGATTCATTAGCGCGCTTTCCAAAAAGAATCGTGTGCATAGTATCATTATGACCACTGGGTACCGGAGCGTGGTGAATGGCATGCGTCCAGAGGAAGTCATTAAAATTCGCGAGAAAGAAGCGCGCGAGGAATCTAAAATTCTTGGCGCAACCCCCCTCTTTTTTCGGGCGGAGTTTTACGACAGCAAAAATGAGTCAGCTGCCCTACAAAGCGACACCGATCGGCTTAGTCGTGTGCTTGCGAGGACCAAGCCGGACCTTTTGTTTCTGCCACATGAGCATGATCAACATCCAACGCACAGCCATAGCCGCGCTATTGCACTTGATGCGCTTGCCAAATATCAGAGCAAGAACAAGAAAAAGCAGGATATTTCGGTGTATGGATACGAAGGATTGTGGTCGTTATTTTCGGAAGGGGAGTTTAACACTGTGTTCGCGTACGATGAATCATTAATGAAAAAGAAGCTCAAAGCCATTAGTGCGCAAAAATCACAACTCTCGCGTACTGGTTTTGATGTTGCCGCTAAATCATTGGCGCGATTGCGCGCTTCTATTGTTCCGGAGCAGGCTCTGGTTGGCTATGGAGCAAAGTCGCCGCGTTTAGGAAAATATTTTGAACTTTTTCATGTTACTCAAATGTAATTAATAATCGTTAATAGTCGGCGGTATAGGTATTTTCGATTCAGCAGAGCACCCCGCACCAGCCGAGACGTAACTCGACTGTGCGTTCCCTGGGTGAATCGAAAATACCTATACCGCCTCCATCATCTATACTATGCATACTGCACTCAACAAAGTATTTAGCCTTATCAACAAAACCGGAGACCGATGTATTGTGTTGTCCCAAGATTCGGATGACGCCTATGTGGTGATGTCTTTGGTGGAGTATGAACGTATGGCGCTGGGGAAAGCAGACATATCCGAGCTCTCGGAAGATGAGTTGCTTGACAAAATCAACCGCGATATAGCCGTGTGGAAAAGCCAGCAAGATGCGCACAATCAGAGTGATGTATGGTCAGATTCAAAGAACGCAACCCAAGAACCAGATTTTGATCCGTATCATGACAATTTGGCTGATACTAGCCAAAATTTTGATGATGGTTTTGATTTTGATGATGGTTTTGATGAGAATGAAAGCCCTGAAGAGCCCTATTATTTTGAAAAAGTGGGCTAGCCCCTTGCATTATTTTTGTTTTTTGCTATACTTTTGAAGTTACAATTTAACTAAATATTATTACATATGGCAGACAAATTCGACCGATCAAAGCCTCACGTCAACATAGGAACCATTGGCCACGTTGACCATGGCAAAACAACTCTTACAGCAGCTATTCTTAAAGTCCAGCACGCAAAAGGACTTGCAGCAAGCGAACGAAGCGTTGATCAAATCGACAATTCTCCAGAAGAGCGAGAGCGTGGTATTACCATTGCTACTTCTCACGTTGAATACCAGACAGAAAAGCGTCACTACGCGCACGTTGACTGCCCAGGCCATGCTGACTACGTCAAGAACATGATTACTGGTGCCGCTCAGATGGACGGCGCTATTTTGGTAGTTTCTGCAACTGATGGACCTATGCCTCAGACACGTGAGCATATTTTACTTGCCCGGCAGGTTGGTGTGCCATATATTGTTGTATTCATCAACAAAGTTGATCAAGTGAGCGATCCTGAGTTGATTGATTTGGTTGAAGAGGAAATTCGCGATCTTCTCAAGAAGTATGAATTTCCAGGAGACACCACTGCTATTATTCGCGGATCAGCGCTCAAGGCTCTTGAGAATCCAGACGACGAAGCAGCTACTAAGCCGATTACTGATCTCTTGAACGCGGTTGATGAGAACATTCCTGATCCAGTTCGCGATATTGAAAAGCCATTTTTGATGCCAATTGAAGACATTTTCTCAATTGAAGGCCGTGGTACTGTGGTAACCGGACGCATTGAGCGCGGTATTGTTAAAGTGAACGAAGAAATTGAAATCGTAGGTATTCACCCAACACAGAAAACCGTGGTTACCGGTATTGAAATGTTTAACAAGCAGCTCGACGAAGGCCGTGCAGGCGACAACGCAGGATTGCTTTTGCGCGGAACCAAGAAAGAAGATGTTGAGCGCGGACAGGTGCTTGCCAAGCCAGGTTCTATCACTCCACACACAGAATTTGATGCGGAACTTTACATTCTCTCGAAAGACGAGGGTGGCCGCCATACTCCATTCTTCAAGGGCTATAAGCCACAGTTTTATATTGGCACCACCGATGTGACTGGTGAAATTGAGCTCCCAGAAGGAACAGAGATGGTTATGCCAGGCGATACCATTTCATTGAAAGTTAAACTTGGCGCTCCGATTGCATTAGAAGAGCAACAGCGGTTTGCTATCCGTGAAGGCGGTAAGACTGTTGGCGCAGGAGTGGTAACTAAGATCAGCAAGTAAATTGTTTTATGTAGGCACGCGATTAATCGCGTGCCTACATAATTATACAAACAAATGGCAGACAAAAAGCCCACCCCGAACGTACACGAGCAAGCGGGTATTTCAAATCCAGTGCCGCAATCAGGCGACGCGCGACAACGTATCCGAATTAAAATTCGCGCATACGACAGCAAGATCATCGATCAGTCTACACGGACGATTATTGAGACTGCAGAACGAAGCGGCGCCGAAATTTCCGGCCCTATTCCGTTGCCAACGGAAAAAACCAAATACACCGTTGGTGCTTCCACGTTCGTGCACAAGAACAGCCGCGACCAGTATGAAATGCGCGTGCACAAGCGCTTGGTTGATATCATGGATCCAACGCCAAAAACTGTAGATTCGTTAATGAATTTAAATCTGCCTTCTGGGGTAGACATTGAAATCAAAATGTAAGGATTGATAGATTATAGGTATGATCATGGCTAATGATGTCCCAAAATGGGTGACAGTTAGCACTGGAGATATCTATACAGGAGTTCAAACTTTTCTTAACAACGACAAAGAGCGAGCACATTGAGAATATAGTATTTCTCGATTCCTGTGCACGCGAATTGTTGATAATACAACTATTTCAAAACCGATCACACGATCGGAGGATGTATTTGTCTTTAAGAGAAGTTTGGACGTCTGTCCAAACTTTTTTATATGAAATTACTGATCGGCCGAAAACTTAGCATGACCCAAATGTACGCGGAAAACGGGAATGTTGTTCCTGTTACCAAGATTTTAGTGGGAAAAGCCGTTACTACACAGGTTAAGAATAAAAAGAGCGACGGATACTCCGCAGTTCAACTTGGCTTTAATGAGGGTTCAAAGCACACCACTAAGTCCCTTACTGGCCATGTTAAGAGCATGATAGAACGTCCAGTGATGCGCGAGATACGCCTTGATGACTCAAGTGCGTTTGAAGTTGGCCAGACCTATAACCTTTCAAGTTTTGCAGTCGGAGAAAAAGTGTCGGTGAGCGGTATTTCGAAAGGCCGCGGATTCCAAGGTGTGGTTAAGCGCCATCATTTTGGTGGCAGTCCTAAAACTCATGGGCATAAGCATGATTTGCGCGCTCCCGGATCTATTGGTTCAACCGACGCTCAACGCGTGTTTCCAGGAAAACGAATGGCAGGAAGAATGGGCGCGGATCGTGTGACCATAAAAAATCTTGTTATCGCAGAGATTGATTTGGAAAATGGGTTGATCTATGTCCGTGGCGCAGTTCCAGGAGCTCGTACTGGTTTGGTTGAAATTTCGGGAGAAGGGGATATGAAAGCGCTTGATACAAAAGAAAATTCAAAAGAATCCAAGCCAGTGGAAGTTTTAGAAGTTGTATCAGACAAAAATTTGGAAGCAGCGAACGAAGCAGTTAGCTAATATATATGGCAACCGTAAAAACATACAATTTAGAAGGCGCGGAAACAGGCTCAGTTGAGCTTCTTGATTCCGTGTTTAACGAGACTGCGCACGCAAGTCTTATCTATCAGGTAGTTCGTGTTGCTCGTATTAATGAACGCCAGCCCTTGGCGCACACTAAAACTCGTGCCGAAGTTCGAGGCGGCGGCAAAAAACCGTGGGCTCAAAAAGGAACTGGACGCGCTCGCCATGGATCTATTCGTTCTCCGCTCTGGAAGGGTGGTGGCGTTACCTTTGGCCCTCGCAATGAATCTATTACTAAGCGTTCTGTGCCTACAAAAATGCGCAAGAGAGCTATTCGCGCCGCGTTTTCAGACCATGTCCGCACCAATGCTTTTATTGTAGTTGATGATTTAGGAAAACTCGAAAAACCTTCAGCTAAAAAATTTATTTCATTTTTTAAAGCGTTAAAGCTTGCATCAAAGAAAGTTTTGTTTATTTCAGATGAAGGACTTGAGTATGCGATTCTTTCAGTGCGGAATCTGACTAAGGTAAAAGCAATTCGACTTGAGAATGCAAATATTTTGGATTTGCTTACCTTTGGAACCATTTTGATTGGCAGAGATTCATTGGAAAAATTGACCAAGCAACTTTCGTAATTATATGTTTAAATTTTTAAAAAATCCATTTTCCGAGAACGAAGCAGTAGGACAGCGGAAATCTGCTCAAAAAGAATTAGAAGCACAAACGCGTTCTAAGAGTCCTGAGCCCACGAAATCTGTTAAAAAATCCGAAACAGCGCCTGCGCACTCTGCAAAAAAATCACCAGCACGCGCCAAAGTAAATTTTGGAGCAGGGTATGGAATTATTTTACGGCCGCATGTTTCAGAAAAAACTGCACGCGCAGGCACGCACGACACCTATGCGTTTGTGGTTTCGCGAAATGCGAATAAAATTGAGATTAAAAAAGCTTTTTGGAAAATGTATGGCATACAGCCTATAGGTATTCAGATCGCAAACGTTTCTGCTCGTTCCATAAACTTTCGTAGAGTTGCGGGATTTAAGTCAGCATGGAAAAAAGCCTACGTCCGTGTTCCAAAAGGAAGCAGTATAGCAGTATACGAAGGCGTGTAAAATAATATGCCCATTAAACGTTACAAACCAACAACCCCAGGCAGACGAGGCGCCTCCGTGCTCAAACACGAAAAAGCAGGAACTCAAAAAAGAGTCAAACGGCTTTTGACTGGTATTCGTATTCACGCAGGAAAAAATGCAAGCGGGAAAATTACCGTGCGCCACAAAGGCGGAGACCACAAACGAAAGTATCGCCTGATTGATTTTGTAAATCCGATACAAGATAAGAAAGCAAAGGTTTCTGGTATTCAATATGATCCCAACCGAAGCGCGGCTATTGCGCTTATCAATTACGGAGATGGGACTCAAGCCTACACGCTTGCAGTTGATGGATTGCGCGTTGGAGATATAGTTGAAACGAGTCGAGAAAGGAATTTAGAGATTAAGCCGGGTAACCGCATGGCGCTTAAATTTATTCCAGGAGGCATTACTATTTGCAATATCGAACTTGCGCCAATGCGAACAGCAACTGCTGTTAGGAGCGCTGGTTCAAGCGCAAGCACGCTTTCGAGCGAGGCTGGAAAAGTGCAGATTAAAATGCCAAGTGGCGAAGTTCGTTTGTTTTCTGATGAATGTCTTGCAACTATCGGCCGAGTGAGTAATACTGAATGGAACTTGGTTCGTCTCGGCAAAGCTGGTCGCATGCGCCATCGCGGCGTACGCCCGCGAGTTCGTGGAAAAGCAATGAACGTTGTTGATCACCCGCATGGCGGTGGAGAAGGAAGAGCTCCAATAGGATTGACACATTCGAAAACCGCATGGGGCAAACCGGCTCGCGGCGTACCAACACGTAAGAAACACAAAGCAAGCACTCTGTTGATTATTCGTTCACGCAAGAAGAAATAATTTTACTCTATGTCACGAAGCGCAAAAAAAGGACCATACATCGATGAACGCCTCTTAAAAAAGGTGATGGCTTCAAATGATAAAAAAACGCCTATTAAAACGTGGGCGCGAAGCTGTTCTGTCACCCCAGAAATGGTTGGCTATACCATTAGTGTTCATAATGGAAAATTACATATTCCGGTATTAATTGTAGAAAATATGGTGGGCCATAAATTGGGCGAATTTGCATCAACGAAAAAGTTTTCCAGACATGGCGGACGCATGCAGCGTGAGCAAGAACAGGTTGTTACGGAAAAAAGTTCTCAACAAATTGCAGCAATTGCTAAGCCTGAGAAAAAGAAATAATATCTATGGAAGTCAAAGCACAAGCAAAATTTCAAAGAATTTCACCACGCAAAGTACGGCTTGTGGTTGGCTTGGTGCGCAACAAATCTATTTCGGTCGCACGTGACCAGCTTTCGGTATTACGGAAACGTTCAGCCATTACGGTGCTTAAAGTTTTAGAAAGCGCCATTGCAAATGCGGAGCACAACCACAAAATGAAATTAGACAACTTAGTGATTACACAAGCATACGTTGATGGAGGTCCTACGCTCAAACGTTGGATGCCTCGGGCATTTGGAAAAGCATCTGCAATTCGGAAGCGTACGAGCCATATCACTATTGTAGTTGGAGAAAAAGTTGATACAAAAACAGTTCAAACGAAACGATCTGCAAAAAAAATAGCTGATAAACAGAAAAAGAAAGAGAAAGAGGTTGCACTGTCTACTGCAAAGAAAGAAACAGTGTCTGCTGGCAAATCTGCGGCTGCAACTAACAAGACTAAGAAGTAATTGTCGGCTATTTCTATGGGACAAAAGATTCATCCAAAAAATCATCGCCTGGGCATTATTGAAGATTGGTCATCCAAGTGGTTTTCTCCGACCAATAAGTACCGCACAGTGCTAAAACAGGATATTCAGATTCGACACTTTTTAGGAAAGAAACTCGCGGCTGCGCGTGTTGAATTGATTGGTATTGAGCGATCCGGCAAAGGAGACGAAGTGGTGGTAAATATCCACACTGCAAAACCAGGAATGGTTATCGGAAGAGGCGGCGAAGGCATTGAAGAGCTTAAGCGCGATCTTGAAAAATCTGTTATGCCCGTTGGTTCAAAAGTAAAGCTTAATATTCATGAGATTCGCCAAAGCGGTCTTTCGGCTCCTGTGGTTGCTCAGAATATTGCTGCTGACCTTGAACGTAGAATGCCGTTCCGTCGCGTTTCGAAAATGGCGCTTGAGTCTGTTAAAAAGGCAGGCGCAAAAGGCGTTAAAATCCGCGTGAAAGGCCGTTTGAACGGTGCAGAAATTGCACGCAGCGAAACCATTAGCTGGGGATCTATTCCATTGCACACATTGCGCGCGGATATTGATTATTCATTAGCTGAAGCGCATACCACCTATGGACAAATCGGCGTGAGCGTGTGGGTGTATAAAGGAGAAGTACTTGATCCAGAAGACAAGGAAGTTAAAATAGGCACAGACACGATTTTAAATCAGATCAAGAAAATAACTGATAAGCGATCAGAATAACTATGTTAGTACCGAAAAAAGTAAAATATCGAAAATCCCAAAAAGGGCGTTTGCGCGGAAAAGCTGCTCGCAAAACTACCTTAAGTTTTGGTTCGTATGGATTACGTGCCATGACATCAAGTTGGATTTCGAGCCGGCAGATTGAATCAGCTCGTCGTGCTATGACGCACTATGTTCAACGTGGCGGAAAAATCTGGATTCGTATTTTCCCCGATAAAGCTGTTACTGCAAAAGGCGCAGAAGTTCCTATGGGATCAGGAAAAGGAGCTGTGGATCGCTATGTTGCTCCTGTTCAGCGCGGTACTATTTTATTTGAAATGGATGGCGTAACACGTGAGATTGCCCAAAAAGCTATGAATTTGGCATCATACAAACTACCGCTTTCGACGAAATTTATCGAAAAAGAATAATATGAAATGGACTGAGATTAAAACTAAGCAGGTGTCTGAACTTGAGCATGATTTAGCAACTGCTAAAGCGCGGATTGTTGACTTACGTTTTAAGGCGCAATCCGGAGCACTTAAGCATGTCCATGAAATTGGCAGTGCCAGAAAAGAAATAAGCCACCTCTTGACAAGAATACATCAATTAAGGCATACTGATGGTTCGTCTGATATATCAGGAAAGCAAGAATAATTTTAATATGACTAACGCCATTACTAAATCCAAATCGAAACGCCAATTTTCAGGAACCGTAGTCAGTACTGCTATGCAGTTCACGGTAGTGGTTCGTGTTGATCGTGTTACTATCCATCCTCGTTACCATAAGCGTTATACTCAAAGCAAGCGCTATGCATGCGACTACCGAAAGCATGATGTTGTGGTAGGAGAACGCGTGACTATCGAAGAGACTCGTCCGCTTTCAAAAACAAAGCGATGGCGTATTATTGGTAAAGAATCAAAGAAAGCGTAATATATGATCCCATTCATGGCCATGGTCAATTCAGCGGATAACACGGGCGCAAAAAAACTGCGATGTGTTACTGTGCTCGGTGGAAACCGAAAACGGTACGCAAGAATTGGCGACAAAATGACGCTTGTAGTAAAAGAAGCTCAGCCGCATTCAATGGTAAAAAAGGGCGATGTCGTTCAAGGTGTTTTGGTTCGTCAGAAAAAAGAAATACGAAGAGCGGATGGATCATATATCCGATTTAGCGAAAATGCCGCAGTGATTTTGGTAGATAAGAAATCAAAAGATCCACGCGGTACACGTATTTTTGGACCGGTTGCACGTGAGTTGCGTCAAAAAGGTTTTACAAAAATTGTTTCATTAGCACCAGAAGTGCTTTAAAAATCTGTATGAAGATTAAGAAAGGCGATACAATTAAAGTGATTGCGGGAAAAGACAAAGGAAAAACAGGAAAAGTCCTGCAAGTTTTGCCAGATTTTAATCGTGTTTCAGTTGAAGGAGTGAATGTGCTTACTAAGCATTTGCGTTCTGGTAAGACTGGACAACAAGGCCAAAAGATTGAATTTCCTTCACCGATTGAGGTTTCGAATGTTGTGCTTTTGTGCCCACAATGCGGAAAGCCAACGCGGGTTGGCATACATAAGGAAACAGAAAGCGGAATAAAATCAAGAATGTGTAAGAAATGCAAGGCAGTAATGTAATATGTCTAAGTCTATAGTCACAATATATAAAGAGGATGTGGTACCCAAGCGGGAAGAGTTGTTTGGTGTAAAAAATATCCACGCAATTCCTAGAATTCAGAAAGTGGTTATTAACGCGCGCATCAAGCGCGGAGGCGCTGCTGATGAAGAAAAAGTGCTTAACACGCTTTCTAAGATTACTGGACAAAAAGCTATTCCTACAAAAGCACGGCTTTCTATTTCAAATTTTAAAATTCGAGAAGGCCAGGTGTTAGGTGGAAAAGTTACCTTGCGCGGAGCGAGGGCATATCATTTTCTAGATCGATTGATTAACATTACCTTTCCACGGGTGCGCGATTTTAGTGGCCTTTCTACTAAGGCATTTGACGGACATGGAAGTTATACTGTTGGTTTTCAAGAGCACAATGTGTTTCCAGAGACAGCGGCAGACGATGTATCTCAGTTGCACGGCCTTGAAATTACTATAGTAACGAGTGCAAAAAAAGAAAAAGACACATTCACACTTCTTAAAACATTAGGGTTTCCATTCAAAAAATAAGAATTTCATCCTAGAAATGCTCATGGCATTATACTAGGGACACCACTCTATGGCACGAACAGCATTAAAAGTAAAAGCAAACCTCCCGCCGAAATTTTCTTCTCGACGCATTCGTCGTTGTTGGAAGTGCGGCCGCAATCGTGGATATATGAGAGATTTTGATTTGTGCAGAATTTGTTTTCGAGAGTTCGCGCGCAAAGGAGAGATTCCAGGTGTTCGTAAATCAAGTTGGTAAAACTATTCCTTCATTCCTACTATTATGATGACTGACCCAATTGCAGACATGTTAACACGAATACGGAACGGCGCAGCAAGTAAACACGAAGCTGTTATGATTCCGTTTTCAAAGCTTAAATTTAAGCTTGCAAATCTTCTTTTTCAAGAGAAGTATGTTGGCGTGGTTAAAGAAGCAAACGTAAATGGAAAGCCTCTTATTGAAGTTGTATTAAAATACGATGCCGACGGCAAGGCTGCTATTGAGCACCTTTCCCGCGTGAGCAAGCCTGGGTTACGCGTGTACGTAAAATCAGACAAACTTCCTGTTGTGTTGAATGGATATGGTATTGCCGTAATTTCTACACCAGAAGGCCTGATGACAAGCCGTGAGGCAAAGAAAGCCGGACTTGGCGGCGAAGTAGTCTGTAAAATATACTAATATGTCTAGAGTTGGAAAACAACCTATCCCACTACCAGAAGGCGTACTTGTTTCTATACAAGAGGGAACTGTTTTAGTAAAAGGCCCTAAGGGTTCGCTTACTGTTTTGGTTCCACCAAAAGCAAGTGTGTTAGAAAAAGAAGGCATACTCTATGTTTCAGTTGCTGATCCTACCAATGTTCGCCAAGCCGCGTTTTGGGGATTGGCTCGAAGCTTGGTTGCAAATGCCGTGCACGGAGTAACCCAAGGTTTTGAAAAGAAATTGGAATTAAATGGCGTTGGTTATAAAGTGCAATCAACAGGAAACGTATTGGTTTTTAATGTTGGGTATTCGCATGCTGTTGAATTTCCATTACCCGAAGGCATTACTGGTACTGTGGCAGGAAATATAATCACCGTACAGGGAATTGATAATCAATTACTGGGTGAGGTTGCTGCAAATATCCGAAAAATTCGAAAGCCTGAACCGTACAAAGGAAAAGGTATTAAATACGTAGATGAGGTTATCCGTCGGAAGGTGGGTAAAGTTATGAAGGGTTCGGAATAATTATATGAATACTGAGAAGAATAAAAAATTCAACGCTGCTGCCCGCGCGAAACGTGTTCGACGCTCTATTGTCGGTCGTGTTGCCTTGATTCGAGTTTCTGTGCGTATCAGCCTCAATGGAATGTTTGCGCAGTTTATTGACGATGCAAAAGGCGTAACATTGGTCTCTGGGCGAGATAAGGGATTATCAGGAAATAAAACCGAACGAGCGGGTGTTCTTGGTGAAGCATTGGGCAAAAAGGCGATTGAAGCAGGAATAAAAAAAGTAGCATTTGATCGTGGCCCGAAACAGTATCATGGGCGCGTTAAGGCATTTGCAGAAGGATTACGCAAAGCAGGAATAACTGTATAACAGATAAAGAGTATGGCAACAACAGCTAAACCACAACACAATCGTGAAAACCGGGGCAGAGGAGCTGGACGTTCACGTGAACGCGTCCAAGAGGAATTTGACCAAGTTGTCTTGGATTTGGCACGTGTTACGCGCGTTATGGCAGGCGGCAAGCGCATGCGTTTCCGCGCTTGTGTTGCTATTGGAGACAGAAAAGGAAAAGTTGGTATTGGTATCGCAAAAGGAGCTGACGTGCAACTTGCTATCAGTAAAGCAACCAACGATGCAAAAAAGAATTTGATTCCAGTGATTACTACAGAAAATGGAACCATACCGCACGAGGTGCGCATTCGTGATCACAGCGCTCATCTTTTGTTAAAACCTGCGCCAACTGGTACTGGAGTAATTGCAGGCAGCGTGGTGCGACAAATTTTAGAGCTTGCAGGCATCCGCGATGTAGTAGCGAAAATCATGGGTACTGGCAATAAAGTGAATAACGCAAAAACTCTTATTGAGGCGCTTACTAAACTTCGCAAACCCAAAGGCCGCCCAAAGGCGCACACGCAAACAAAAGAAGTACCAGCGCCAGATGCAGCTCCTATAAAGGAATCGATCGAATCAAATAAGGATTCAAAGAAGAAAGAGTAATATATGGAACACTCACTTAGTAATTTACGTCGTCCCGCGTCCCAAAAACGCCGCAAGAAACGTCTTGGGCGTGGTTCAGCTTCTGGTAAGGGAAACTACTCAGCACGCGGAATGAAAGGGCAAACCGCACGCTCTGGAGGAACCCGTGGCTTAGCGCGTCGCAGTGCCTTTCAGCAGCTTCTTATTCGAACTCCAAAACTTCGTGGATTTAAGCGTGCATCACCGAGTATTGCAATTGTTAACCTTTCTGTTTTAAATGAGCATTTTAAAGACGGTGAAACCGTTACTCAAAAATCACTTGTAAGCCGCGGATTAATTAGCCGGAGCGCTGCCGTTGGTGGCGTTAAAGTGCTTGCTAATGGTACACTAGAAAAGAAGCTTACGGTACAAGTATCATTTGCTTCTAAGACAGCACGCGCTGCAATCCAAAAAGCAGGCGGCACATGCGCCGCGGCAAAATAGCCAATCATGATAGCTCAAAAGTTTAAACAAATTTTAACCACGAGAGATATTAGAAATGATATTTTATTCGTGCTTTTTGTTTTTGTCATATTCCGTGTGCTGGCGCATGTTCCGGTTCCAGGGGTTGACGTAGCTGGATTACAGGCTTTTTTTAGTTCAAACCAAATCCTTGGGCTTTTAAATGTTTTGACTGGCGGAGGATTAGAAAACTTTTCCGTAGTTATGCTTGGCGTTGGCCCATACATCACTTCTTCCATCATTTTCCAGCTTTTGGGCATGATTGTACCTTCTCTTGAAGAGATGCAAAAAGAAAGCGAGCAGGGCCGACAAAGAATCAACCAATGGACGCGCCTGGCAACAATTCCTCTTGCGCTTATTCAATCATACGGCACTATCGCGTTTTTGCAGCGCGCAGCCGGAAGTGCGGGCGGGGGTGCGCTTTTGGGAACCATGACTGCCACGCAGATTGTTATGACCATGCTCGTGGTAAGCGCGGGTACGGTATTTTTAATGTGGCTTGGCGAACTTATCAGTGAGCGCAAAGTAGGAAACGGTGTTTCGCTTTTGATTTTTGCAGGCATTGTTTCGGGATTACCTACTACGCTGTTGCGCGTGTTCTCCACCTACGACCAGTCCCAGTTTATCAATATCATCCTGTTTGTAATTATCGCCTTGGTTACGGTTGCCGGGGTTGTGTTTATTACCGAAGGCCAGCGCAATATTCCAGTTACCTATGCAAAATTCGCCCGAGGCGGAGCGCAAGCTTCCGGCGGAGTGCATAGCCACCTTCCATTGCGGGTGAACCAAGCAGGTGTTATTCCTATTATCTTCGCTATTTCAATTGTTTTGTTTCCGCCGCTTATTGCCCAGTTTTTTACAAGCTCAACAGTTCCATTCCTGCAGCAGGCCTCTTCCATTGTTATCAGTTTGTTTAATCCAAACGGTGTGTTCTATGCACTCATGTACTTTTTGCTGGTGTTTGGATTTACGTATTTTTACACGGCAGTTATCTTTAAGCCAGATCAGATTTCTGAAAATCTTCAGCGCCAGGGCGGATTTATTCCGGGCATTCGTCCCGGAGCAGAAACCAGCCACTACCTTTCTGCGGTTTCGAACCGCATCCTACTTGCAGGCGCTTTGTTCTTAGGCATTATCGCCATCTTGCCGATTATTCTCCAGAACTTTACTGGTACCAACCTTGTTATTGGCGGCACCAGCTTACTCATTGTGGTGTCTGTTGTTATCGAGACCGTTAAGCAAATTAATGCGCAGCTTATCATGCGCGACTACGAACGATTCTAGTCGGACGTTTAGGTGTGTAGAAAAGGTGTTCGGAGGAGCACGTTTCTCCGATTCCTGCGGGTCGCAGTACTCCATCATTCTCGCTACGAAATGCACGCCTCCTGCACACCTTACTTCATTTCATGCAAGAAACAAAACCAGTCATCATCCTGCTTGGGCCGCAAGGTTCGGGCAAGGGAACACAAGGGAAGCGATTAGCACAGAAGCTCGACCTCCCCTATTTGGAGACTGGGCAGCTTTTGCGTGATGAAATTGCGTCTGGCAGTGAATTAGGAAATCGATTTGCCTCAATTATCAATTCCGGCTGGCATTTAGAAGATGAGGACATTAACGCATTTATGAAAGATACGATTCACCAGACTCTTGTGCAGTTTGGTGGCTTTGCGTTAGATGGATTTCCGCGGAGTATTGGGCAGGCAGATGCATCAGATTCAGTTGCACTGCCTTCGCACGTCATTTTAATTGACATTCCAGACGAAGAATCAATTCGCAGGCTTTCCGCTCGCAGACAGTGTTCTGTTGATGGAAAGATTTATAACATGATTACTAATCCGCCAAAACAGGGGGAAGTATGTGATGAATGTGGCGCAAAACTTATACAGCGTGCTGATGACACCAAAGAAGGGATTCAGAAGCGTTTAGATTGGTATCATAAGGATACAAAGCCATTGATCGAACGTTACGCAAAGCAAGGCGTTCTTCACCGGATCGACGGAACTCCATCAATCCAAGAAGTAGAAAAATCAGTGGATAAGATTTTTTCATGAAGCCGAAAACTCCACAAGAAATTGAGATTCTAGCAGAGGGCGGGCATATTCTTGCTCGTATCATGAAAGAGTTAGTTCGCAAATGCGTTGTTGGTGCACATGCGGCTGATTTAGATTTGTACGCGGAAGCAGAAATTCTAAAAGCCGGAGGCACGCCATCGTTCAAAGGATTCGGCAATCCCGGAGAAGAGTTTCCGAATACGGTGTGTGTTTCTCCAAACGATATGCTGGTGCATGGTATTCCGCATGCTGATTTGGTATTTAAAAAAGGAGATTTGATTGGTTTGGATATTGGCATGAAATATAAAGGATTATATACGGATCATGCCATGACCGTTCCGGTTGGTGATATTTCTGAAGCGGACGAACGCTTACTCGTAGTAACGCGTGAATGTTTGGATCGCGGCATTGCACAGGCTCGCGTGGGGAATCATTTAGGCGACATTGGCTATGCAGTCCAATCATATGCAGAAGAACTTGGTTATGGGGTGATTCGGGCACTTACCGGGCATGCGGTTGGGTATGGCGTGCATGAGGAGCCTCGGATTCCGAACTATGGAAAACCCGGAGAAGGAGAAAAAATTATAGAAGGAGCAGTGCTTGCCATAGAGCCCATGATTGCGATTGGCACACATACTATTAAAACCGCGGATGATGGGTGGGGCGTAGTGACGACCGATGGATCAGCAGCTGCGCACTTTGAGCATACGGTTGTGGTTACTAAAAATGAACCCCGTATTTTAACGATATGAATTATTTAGGCATTGACTATGGAGAATCAAAAATAGGGCTCGCAAAAGCTTCAGATGAGGCGCGTGTTGCTATACCATTTCGGACCGTACTGAACACGCCGGATATGATGAATGAATTCGAACGCATCATTCTTTCGGAAGGCATAGGACACCTTGTAGTAGGCTACCCATTAACGCTTGGGGGGACCGAGGGTGTGGCAACACACATGGTTGATGGTTTTATTAAAAAACTTTCTATGTTTTCTTTACCTATTACCAAACAGGATGAGCGATTTTCTACCACGTCCAGCACCGATCGTAGGGAGCGCGATCATCCTGCGGCTGCGACCCTCATTCTTGGCACCTACCTTGAGGCGCATCCTTCTTAATTATCTATGCTCTATTTGTTAGTTTTTTTTGTATCTGTGGCAATTGCCTGGCTTGCAACAATTGTGGTGCGGCACGTGGCACTTCGCTTACAGGTTATTGACCGTCCGAATCAGGAGCGCAAAATTCACACAACACCAATACCGCTGCTTGGTGGCGTTGCTATTTTTATTTCGTTTTGGTCGGTGATTGGGTTTTTGACCGCGTTTACCGATATTCTTCCGGCACGGTATATAAGCTCGCGTTTTCTTGTGGGATTGTTTGTTGCCGGAGCAGTGCTTATGATTGGTGGTTTTATTGACGACCGGTTTAATCTTCGCCCGCGTTTTTTGTTAATTGCGCCCATTGTGGCAATCTTAGTAGTTGTTGCTACGGGTATGGGTATTGAATTCGTGTCCAATCCTTTTGGTGGGGGGCTATGGCATCTGGATGCGCTCCAGTGGCAGCTGTTTGAGCTTGGAGGGCACACAGCCAGGTTTGTGTTGCTTGCGGACACCTTTACCGTATTGTGGCTTTTAGGGATGATGTTTACCACTAAGTTTTTGGACGGGCTCGATGGTTTGGTTTCTGGTATTACCACTATTGGCGCGTTTATTCTTTTTGCTCTTTCGCTTTCGGATAAAACATTTCAGCCGGACGTTGCATTGCTTGCTATTGTGCTGGCAGGAGCTTTGGTTGGATTTTTATTCTGGAATGCTCATCCAGCTAGGATATTTTTAGGAGAAGGAGGAAGTGTGTGGCTTGGTTTTTCACTCGGTGTTTTAGCCATTATTTCGGGAGGTAAAATCGCAACCGCGCTTTTGGTGATGGGTGTTCCTATCCTTGATGTAGTATGGGTTATTGTCCGCAGAGTTTTTGTTGAAAAACGGTCTCCAGCAATCGGGGATAATAAGCATTTACATTTCCGACTTTTGACAGCTGGACTTTCGCACCAGGCGAGTGTGTTGCTTTTGTGGGGACTTGCTGCATTTTTTGGAGTTGCATCGTTATTTGTCCAAACCAAAGGGAAAGTGTATCTTTTATCTGCGTTAGTTTTTGTCATGATTTTTTTGGCAGTATGGTCAGCAAAGCGTTCAAAATCATTTTCGTCTCAATCGTCGGATGTGCGGTAGTTGTTGTGATAGTATGTATGATTCGTTTTCGTATGTCAGAATCAACCACTCCCACCAAATCAACTGTAACCATTGGCAGTTCTTTGGTGAAGGTTGAAATTGCGGATTCCCTTGTATCTCAAATTCGTGGGCTTTCGGGACGCGAAAATCTTAGCCCGGATCACGGTATGTTGTTTGTGTATGCCAATAAAAAGATCAGAAATTTTTGGATGAACGATATGCGCTTTCCACTTGATGTGCTGTGGATTGCGGATGGCAAGGTTGTAGGCATGCAGGAAAACATTTCCCATGAATTAGTACAGGGGGAGGTTGTGCGCTTTAAATCAAACGAGCCTGCTGATATGGCACTTGAGGTGTATGCGGGCTTTCTAGTAGATCATGGGGTAAACATAGGAGATTCGGCGGTACTTGACAGGGTGGCCAATTGAGCATATACTACTTGAATATGTTTGCAGTTATCAAAACAGGCGGAAAACAATACAAGGTCAAACAAGGCGACATTCTTAAAGTCGAAAAGCTTGATGTGGAAAAAGATACAACCGTTGCATTCAACGAGGTGCTTTTGGTGGGCGATGAGGATGGCCAAAATTTGAACATTGGCGCGCCACTTATTTCCGGAGCAACAGTTACTGCCACTGTTTTGGAGCAGGGCCGTTCAAAAAAGATTGATGTCATCAAGTACAAGCGCAAGATCCGCTACCGAAAGAAGTTCGGACACCGTCAAGCCTTTACGCAGGTAAAAATCGAAAAAATAACCGTCTAAGCAAAACGGCTCGCCATTCCGGCGGGTCGTTTTTAAATTTCTCTTCGCCCCTCCAGCGCGTTTGAGAGTGTGATGCTGTCAGCATACTCCATGTCCGAGCCCTGGGGCAAGCCTTTGCCGATTCGGGTTACTTTGACAGGGTATTTTTTAAAAAGCCTTGCTAAATACAGGGAGGTGATTTCTCCTTCGTTGTTCGCGTCCAAGGCTAGAATCACTTCTTTAATTGTTAGAGATTCTTTTTCGATTCTTACAACAAGTTCGCGGATGCGTATGTCATTTGGAGTAATACCTTCTAGGGGATTGATGTTGTGCCCAAGCACATGGTATACGCCACGGAAGTTGTGTGTCTCCTCAAGCGCAATCAAATCAAGTGGGTCTGCCACTACACAGATGGTTCCTTGGTCGCGGCGCGGATTTGTACAGATTGCGCATAGTTCTTTATCTGTAAAATTTTGGCATTGACTGCATAAGGTTACATTGTCTGCGAGGTGGGAAAGCGCGGCTCCGAAATCATGCAAATCTTTGGGAGGAGTGCGCAATAAAAAAAACACCAGCTTCTCAGCGGTTTTGGGCCCAATACCGGGCAGCGTGGTAAAGTGATCCACGAGGTTTTGTATTGACGGAGGAAGGGAAGACATAATACTCAATGTCAAAATCCAAATACCAAATTAAGGTCAAAGATCAAATGCTTGAATGTCAAATTTTGAGTTTTGGTTTTTGACATTTGTCATTTCAATCCTAGTCCCTCCAGCCCCCCCATTGATTGCATTTTTTTTGCCATGATGCGTTTTGTCTTCTCAATAGCCGAGGTGTTTGCTGTTTTAATAGCAGACTCGAGCTGCTGTTTTTTTTCTGGAGAAAGCAACGAAGGGCTTACATCAACTGCGGTTATTTCTTGATTGCCATTCATGGTGATTGTGACCCCATCTTTTTCTACTTCAACGGTTTCCTCGGCAAGTGCGGATTGCAGGGTTTTCGCCTGCGATCGGAGATCTTTAAATTGTTTGAGTTTATTGAACATGTGTTAAGTCTACCCTTAGAATTCAGGTACGTCAACTTTGTCAAGCCTCGTTATTTGCGCAGATGGAGGCGGGGGAACAGCAGTCGCGGTAGCGCGCTGGCCTGGCCTGGTGAGGTTTTGGAAGCTGACAAGCTTTTCATTAAAGAATAGCTTTACCACGCCCGTGGGGCCGTTTCTATGTTTTGCGATGTGTATTTCCGCAGTGTTTCTGTCTTCGGCAGAGAGCTCCTCAATTTGATACTTTCGGTCTGCTGATTTGCGGTAGATAAACATAACCACGTCCGCGTCCTGCTCAATGGTTCCGGATTCGCGCAAATGTGCCAACCGCGGAATTGCCGGCCCTTGCTGCTGCTCCACGGCTCTTGAGAGCTGAGAGAGCGCGACAACCGGGATATTGAGCTCGCGAGCGATTGATTTTAACGCACGCGTGATTTCTGCAACTTCCTGAACTCGGTTATCACTGCCTTTGCTGGAGCGGCCTTCCATGAGCTGGAGGTAGTCGACAATAATACAATCAACGCCATGCTCAGAATGGAGCCTGCGCGCTTTGGTCCGGATTTCCATAACATTTACGTTTGCGCCGTCGTCAATAAATATGTTTGCTTCGGAAAGTTCTCCCATTGCATGTCCAATGCGTGGGAAGTCATCGTGCTGAGAGGACTGGGAAAGCTTGCCGGTCCGCATGCGCCACAACTCAACGCCAGCTTGGGTGCACAACAAGCGGTCCACAAGCTGCTCTTTAGACATTTCTAAGCTAAAGATGCCAACAGATTTTTTTTCATTAATTGTCATGTGCCGCGCAAAATCAAGTGCGAGCGACGTTTTGCCGACCGAAGGGCGCGCTGCGATAATAACCAAGTCTGAGCCTTGCAAGCCCGAAAGCTTGTCGTCTAAATCAGCAAATCCAGTTGAAATTCCGCGCAACTTGCCATCGCCTTGATGCAGTTTTTCTATACGCTCGAACGTATCTGCCAAGACTGATTTGATGCTAATAAAGTTCGCGCGCAATGAACGCTGGGAAATGGCAAACAGTTTTTGTTCTGCCTGGTCCAGTACTGCGTCTACATCATCTGATTCATCATACCCAAGTTGAGTAATTTGATGAGAGGCATACAATAGGTTTCGCAAGGTAGCTTTTTTTCGAACGATTTGCGCATAGTGCACCACATTTGCTGCAGACGGCACGCTATTCGTAAGATCCATTAAGTATTCTCGTCCGCCTACAAGCTCGAGTTGCTTGCGTTCGTTTAAGATATTGGTGAGCGAGAGCAGGTCAATAGGTTCTCTGTGTTCAAACAACGAAAGGATTGCTTGGAATATTACCTTGTGTGTTTCTTTGTAAAAATCTTCTGGCACAATAGCATCGCCAATATTGATGATGCTATTTTGGTCCAACAATAAAGAGCCAAGAACCGATTGCTCGGCTTCTAGGTTTTGTGGGGGGATTTTCTCGGCTGTGTTTTGTCTTTGATCCGCCATATATGTATTGTACCTATTCTGAACAGGCGGGGGAATTCACGGGCTATGCACAGATGGTGCACATAATGGCAAATATCAAAATTCAAAGTTCAAATTAATGTTAAATGCTAAAAGTTTGTCATTGACAGGACTTACGCGTTTGAATTCTATAACCCGTTATTCTGGAGGCATTGTACACAATGCCGATAGAATCTATGCGTTTTTTCGCTAAGATGCTATCGCTCATGTGTGCATTCGCTCCAGCATGACGACAAATACGTAAGTCCTGATTGATTTGATATTTGGACTTTGGATTTTTAAATTGTATTCAATATCCTGTCCCGTTCCTGTTCTATAAGCGGGCCATCATATTCACCGGAATGTGCGGTTGAACCTTGATAAGAAGGCCGTTTTTCGTCCAAATGCAAAGAGAGTTCCATGAGCGTTCCGGGTTCTTCTTTGTTAACATAGAGATGGAAGCGGGGATATTCATCTCCATGGATTCTTTTGACATAGCTCACTTTTCCTTCGCGGGTTGCGTGTAGGGCATAGCCAGCTCTTCGCAAGAGGTTGCGTGAGTGGGTAGATGGATTTTCGATGGTGAAGTTCATTGGACTAGTATTGTACCACAAAGAAAAAGAGGGCGGAAACCTGTGGTGTAGGTTCCGCCCTCTTGGGTGTCGTTCAGGCGAAATGCCTGGAGGCGTCTAGTTCATGAAGGGTTCGATGGCGGCTTCAATGCGTTCTCGTAGGGTGCCGTCGCCGAGATCGGGCTCGAAGGTCTCGCCCGTAATGCGCTCAAAGAGCTGAATGTAACGCTCCGCGACCTGCACGCGGATGTAATCGTCTAGGGGGACGATGTTGGTGTCGGAAATGTTCCTCTCCTTGAGCCAGAGCCGCAGGAACTCCTTGTCCAGGCTCTCGGGTTCCTGGCCTGCTTCGTGGCGACTGCGGTACGTCTCCTTGATCCAGAAGCGTGACGAATCTGGGGTGTGGATCTCGTCGGCGAGAGCAACCTTGCCATCGCTGTTGATCCCCATCTCATACTTGGTGTCCACCAGGATGAGTCCTCGTGTGGCTGCCAGATGCTGGCCTCGAGTGAAGATGTCCATGGCGATGGATTCGATCTGCCGCCATGTTGCTTCGTCGACCAGGCCGCGATCCATGATCTGTGCGGCGGAGATTCCCTCATCATGGTCCTTGGACTTGGTCGTGGGCGTGATGATCGGCGTCTCGAAGGGCTGGTTCTTTACCATCCCTTCCGGCAGCCGGTTACCACAGAAGTCGCGGACGCCGCGGCTGTAGTGGGTCCACGCCGAGGTCTCGGTTGAGCCCGTGAGGAAGCCGCGCACTACGATCTCCACCGGGAACATCTCAAGTTCCTCGCCGATGGTGACGTTGGGATGAGGCACGTCGAATACGTGATTGGGGACGCGGTCACGAGTTTGCTCGAACCAGTACTGGGCGATGCGGTTCAAGACCTGGCCTTTGAACGGGATTGTGCCGAGCACATGGTCGAAGGCGCTCTGCCGGTCTGTGGTGATAAACACCCTCCGGCCAGGCAACAAGTACATGTCGCGAACCTTACCTTGTCGGCAAGAGTCGGCCCAGCGATCGAACTTCGCATCGAGCAGGCAGTTATCAAGCTGAGCCTGGATGATGTCTCGGGAAACCATGGTTGTACCTTTACTTGGTGATGGGTGGAGTTACACGGTAGCCACAAAGGCTTCTGCCGTATTTGCGATTTGGAGCGCTTTTTCGGTAGCCGCTCCAATGTATTTTTCTGGCCCCTGAAGGAGGTCAGAAATTTCAACAGGTATATTGCCGTAGGCCCGTGCTACTGATTGATCTGCATCGCCTCGGCTTACCACTTCTCCCGCCAGAGAACCAAATTCCTCGATGAGCGATCTGCCTTTCTTCTGCGCGCGCGGCATCAGGACTTCGTTGACCAGAGCATGAGCATCGCCTTCGTAGCCGGCCATCAGGAGTGCGATGTAGAGCGGCTCGGCTAAAACTACTTTGGCGCTGGCGTTAAAGTTGCGCCGGCAGGCTTCTTCGTTGATAGAGATCCGAGATAGGAACGGCGTCCCTGCTTTGTTAGGCCTCAGGAGTGTGTCTATTTGGCATTGCAGATTGATAAGTATGATGGGAAAATTCCGCATCACCGAACTACCTACCAGATCGCGCTGGTGTTCCGAGAGGAGCATATCAAGCACTTTTGCGAATTCATACTTGGTACTGTGCCACATACCTTCGAGCTGTTCGAAGTTGAGTGGGTTGCGTTTCTGGCCCATAGTGGATGAGCCAACTTGCCCTGTTTCATATTCTTCGCGCACTTCAGATATTTCCGAACGCATCAGGTTCCGGCAGTCGCGACCGAACTGGCCGAAGCTAGCCGTAAGCAGGGTGCAGGCATAGAGAAAGTTTGCCAGCGGCTCGGGTGGCAGTATCTGGGTGCTGGTGGGCGCGGCATTGAGGTCGAGTTTGTCGAGTACTGTCTTCTCAAACGTTACGTGTGCGGCATTGTCCACAAAAGATTTGGAAAAACCGAGACCCACCTGCGCGTTGTAAGCGCCCACCGCGCCCGAGATCTTGCCCATTAGTAGGCATGTAGCTATATCCAGCTGCATGGCATTGCGAACCAGGCGGTCGAGGATGGTAGCGAGCCAAAACCCGATTGTAATCGGTAGGGCGTGCTGGCCATGGGTTCGTCCGATCTGGAGTGTGTCCGCGTGCTGGCGCACCATGCCGATAAAGATATTGATCACTTTGGTCAAGGCGGGCTTGAGCGCGCCATTGTACGCTGCGCGGTATTGCAGTATTCGGCCAGTGTCGAGCGCATCGTAGCTGGTGAGCGGCACATGCACCCATCGTCCGAGGCGCGGGTCGAGCACTTCCTGTGCGGCGCGCACCCATGCGCGGACATCGTGCTTAGTGGCCTGGTAGCCATTTCGGCCGTACTCGATGTCATCCACGTGGGAGGTGGTGATAGCGATCAGTCGCTCTATAATTTCCGGCGTGAGGAGCGCCATGTCCGCAGTCGAAATCATGCCGATTTGGCCGAGGGTTTCAAGTGTTGCGATTTCAACCCGCGCGAGCCCTGTATACAGATTGTCGTAACCAAAGTAGGGTACGAGCTCCTTGGGTTGGTACCGTGGGTTGCCAGGCATTGTCAGATTCTGTGCCATTGTGCTGTTCCTTTCGAAGCAGGTGAGTGGTGTTGAAATTCAATTGTAAATGAACCCGCAACAGCCATAAACGGTCCCTCCGTATTAGCTGTTTTGGCCTTTTTAGGCACTTTGATAGTACTTTAAATATCTTAAAAAATCAATATAAAAACGGACATACTAAGATGACTGTTTTTATGGTGCTGTAATTATACACTTTGCGCGAACCTTTTTCGAGCGGAAACTGAACGAATGAATCAGCCCCGCCACCGCCTCGCAAAGCCTCGGCGGACACCAAGGAAAAATGTTCCTTGCTTTTCGGATTTGCGCGCGACCAATTTCTTCTAAAAAGGAAAGG
>MOEI01000028.1 GCA_001889965.1 bacterium CG10_46_32 | reverse complement strand
TACTACAATACTGAGAGACCGCACATGGGGCTTAACATGAAAACACCACTGGAAGTGATTACAAGCTATTGACTAGAAAACAGTGTCTTAACAGGGCTAATTCTAGCCTAAATTAATGGTGTGCAGGGGGCCATTTCCTAGCGAAAATGTATGGACGAAGCCCCCCTTCGGAGTGAAAAAATGTATACCCCCGAACACCGAACCGTTACTTCTCAAACGACACCGCGAAACCAGTATCCTCAGACAAATCACCTTCAAAAACTACTAATCCGGGCCCAAGCACTTGTACATTCCCCTTTCCCACGGCTTTTTGCCATGGAACAAGCCAATCTGATGGATAGCGAACTGAAACTGAGTATGGAATCGCGCGCGCGCCAGCTTGTTTTTGCATAATCAATGAGTATCCATTTTTTGCGTTTGGGTTTAATAAATCAAATGGCTTAATTTTAAACGGCAGCTTGTACCTGACTTTTGCAACGAGCACTTTTCCGGGATTAACCTGGAGCCAATTGCCAAACACGGTTTTACCAAATTCATTCGTGATACGCGTTCCGCTTGCCTCATCAATAATTACCTTGCCCTCAATCTGGGCAAGCTCTGTGTCTTCTTGCAAATATGCTTCTCCGATTTTAAATAAGGACGACGAAGGTGGCTTAACTCCTTCAAACGAAATTAACTCACTACCCTCGGGGCTGTATACGCGGACATAATCCACATTATTGTAACGTTCAAATTGATTAGCAGGATCTCCTCGGTGTTCGCGAATAATAGTAAGCGCAACAGTAACAGTGCCATCGGCATCTATAACCACCTCCTGGTCCCAAGATTCTTTAATCACGCCATCGGTTTTACCGCCTCCGATATTTGCATGCACCACAGAAAGATAATCCCCATTGCTTGCAATAAGAGAAGGCTGCCAGCCACGCTTGATAAATGCTTGGTTTGTTTCTTCGTCTGTAAAATAGAGAAGAATATCTTTTGCTTTGATTTCTGATTTAACCAGCTCAAGCGCCGAAAGCATTTGATTCCCATTGAGGCTGAGTAATTTTTCTAAAACACGCGGAAGCAATTCACCAATATACTGCTTTGGCTTATTTTCTACTTTATCATATTCAAATTCCACTTGATTCTGAATTTCATTAAGCACGTTATTTTCATCCAGCGTGACTTGGTAATCGGGGAATTCAATAGGGCCGGTTATTCCAAGCAATTTTTCGAGTGTGGTCGCCTGCACGGCTATGACACCGTCAACAGAAGAGTAGCCTGCATGCTCCAAAAACCACATCACTTTTTCGGCAGATGTTTTCCAATCTGGATACCAATTCGCGTCTTGCAATTCCCATCGACTGTTTATAAGGGATAACGGCTTAGGGGCTTTGACTTGCTCTGAAAGATATCCTTTGAAATCGTACGCTCCACCGCCTGGAACTTCTATGTTTGTAATAGCTCCATCCCGCACATCAATAAACGCGAGGCTTCCAATAAAACCTCCAGCTGGCCTGAGTTCATTGTTATTTTGAAACAAAACTACATAGCGCCTATCTCCGTTTGCCCCAAGCACATCTGCCAATGTTCCAAAAAGTTCCGAACTCTCGGCAACTGCGGCTGAAATCTGCGGAAGCAATTGTTGAGCAGATCGAAATTTTTCTGCAAATTCATCTGGAACTTTATCTGCATTAATGGCTGCAAGGTTTTTAGAAGCAGCGGTAAGGTGCGGCAAGCTCTGAGATAAGGATTCTTGAACGCGGGCGAGTAATGGCAAAATACCTTGATTTTCAGATGCAACATCCTGGGCCTCAAACGCTTGCGCTAGATATGTTCCAGCTTTTGCAAGCTCGTCACCTGCAGTAATAGCGTGCAAGCCATCCTGTCCAGCAGGAAGTACTAAAACCATTGCGCGCATGGCGATGTTTAGCGAATCAATGTTTGTGCGAGCCTGTTCAAAATCACCTTGTGCCTGGACAAGATCAAAAGATGCCAACCCTTGATACCCCTGCTTAGTTGCGCCAAGCACACTGCCTTTTAACAAGCGAATCTGATCTGGCGCGATTTCCATAAATTTGACTGGCAGCATCACTACGATGCCTATGCACGCAACAGCCGCAAGTTTACGATATAACTGTTTTGGTGGATTTGAAAAAATCAAAGCATAATTTTTTACTGCTTCCCAAAATGCATGTGTGGTAAATATAGCAAAAGATCCAGCACTGCTAATGGTGCGATAGATTGCCATACACGCAAGCGTAATAAGCTTAATAGGGATTACCAGTGTTGCGCGGACTCCCGCAATAATCAAAAAGAAAGTATGCTGAATAGCCCAGGAGGTGCCATGCCCTGCAGCACGCGCAGTTTTAACTGCCCCGCGGTTAAACACCTCAACTAATGTCAAAAGAACCGTAAACGCAAGTAAAAAGCCAAGCGGAATAGAAAGAATAAACTCAAAAAACCATCGAAGAATGGCAATTACAACTTTTAGAATTCCCGCGCCTATCTTTGCAGGAACACTAGAAAATACAAATCGTTCTCTTTTTTTCTTGCGTTTTACGGCCTTGCCTTTTTTTCCAAGCAAATCAATAGTAATGCTTTGTGCTTTTCGTTTTGTGTATGAAACTTGATTCCGCAGGCGCTCTACTTCCTTAAGCCACCGAGCATCATGCTCCCTTGTATCTGTACGTGATTTTTTGGGACTGCTTTTTTTAGGCTCATCTAGCACATGAGCTGTACGTTCCCATTCGTTTAACAAACGTACTACATAGGGAGAACGAGACAATGCATCGTGTCGGACAGGTAACATATGATTTTCTGTGCCTTTTTCTTTTGTATGCGCTTGTTCAAGTTCTTCTTCCGCTGCTTCTTTTGCGGGCTCTGAATCTGGTGTAGTAATGATACCTAAAACATCTGCTTTCCTGTGTTCATACCTTCGTTTTTTAACTAATGATTCGTAATTATCGTGATGAATTACTTTTTTAGTAATTGAAAAATCAAGATGAGTACTTGCATCCTGTGGAGTTTTTCGGAAAGAAATTGATTTTAATTTTACTGGGGACTTATTTTGATTTTTTAACATGCATGGGGATAAGTAATATGGCGTAATTATACCATAATTTGGTTGTACGCATCAACTGTCTGCGCTGCTGTTTTTTCCCACGTAAAAAGTTTTGCGCGCTTGCGGCCCGCAGAAGCTAATTCGTCTTGCAACGCATGAGATCCGCCCACAACATCAAGTGCATGCGCAATAGATGTAGCATCTTCAGGGTCGCAATAATAAGCCGCGTCCGCCATTACCTCTGGTAAGCTCGCTACTTTTGAACAAACCACTGGCACACCACGGCTTGCAGCCTCAAGCGGCGGAAGCCCAAACCCTTCATACCAAGAAGGAAACGCAAAGCATTTGGCTCCTCTGTATAATCCATCTAATACCGTATCCGAAACCTCTCCGGTAAAAATAATATCATTACGGTACTGCGGATCAGAAATGGTTGTATCCGCATACTCAGAAAGTTTTTTATAGAATGAATCTGTTCTACCAGCAAGCACCAGCTGCCAGTTTCGATTGTATGTGCCACGAAGCAAAAAATACGCATCAATTAAACGTTCTAAATTTTTATGCGGATACGCACTTCCTGCGTAGAGCACATATTGTTTGGTAATCTTAAATTTTTCCGTAAGCATCTGCTCGAACTGCGGCGTATTCCGCATTATGTCTGTGCCTAAAAGCATTTTTTCTACGCCTAAATAGGTTACCATAATCTTGTCTGCATCTACCGTAAGATTACGAACGATATCCCGCTTAGTAAATTCAGAAACAGTAATAATTTTTACTGCTTTTTTAACGGCTCGCGCAAGAACAAATCGGTATCCTAGTATCTTAAGCTTGTATTTCCATGATGGTAAATTCGAAGATCGTGTATCTGGAAAATGGTACACAATTAAATCATGTATGGTAACAATATACGGCACTGGGCACCAGTAAGGAACATTAAGATGCGGCCAATGCATGATAGCAAGCTTCTCGCGCAGAATTAATCCAGGCATCACTAACTGCTCACGCACGCTATAGTGCGGCACCTCGGTTATAACAATAGAAAAACGGTCTAATGGAAGCGAAAGTTTTGCTGCTGTTTCGGCTGTTGTGAATAGTACATACTGATGATTGTCTGTACGATTTTTCAATTGCAAAATAAGCTGCTCAATATAGCGGCCAATTCCACGATGAAATGTTCCGTATAAACGACAATCAATTCCGATGCGCATATTCTAAAACGCTTAGTGTTTGCTTGGCAGCCCGCTCCCATCCAAAATCAACTGTGCGCCCTAATCCTTTAGAACGCAAATCTTTTGCGACAACAGGTTTGTTTAAAATTTCTCGCATCGCAAACAAAAGTTCGTCGACACGATATGGATTTACTAAGAGCGCTGCATCGCCTGCAACTTCGCCGATAGAAGATGTGTTGCTTGCAATAACTGGAATGCCGCAAGCAAACGCTTCGAGCACGGGGAATCCAAATCCTTCATAAAAACTTGGGTACACAAACGCGCTCGCGAGCGAATATACTGCGGGAAAATCTGAAGCCAATATCTCGTTCGCAATATGGATAGTATCACGAAATTCAGAATTATGCACACTGGAAAACAAGTCGCGAGATTTCCATCCCCGGTGCCCAGCAAACAAAAGATGTGTGTTTTGGGACTCATTGGGGTACTGCCTTTTCCACTCTTCGTATGCTGCAAGTGTTGCGCAGTGATTTTTCCGAGGCTCAAGCGTTCCAGTCTGCAAAATGTACCGGACATCGGGAAGATTATATTTTTTACGCACCAGCGCAAGCACACTTCTATCTACCACAGGTCTAAAACGGGAATCAACACCGGAATGAATAGCTGAAATTTTTTGTTCTGGAATGCCATAGAGGCTCATAATATCTTTTTTTGTACTTTTAGATACAGCAATAATTGCATCAGATTTTTGGCATAAAAACTTTGGATCCATAAGCGCATGCCACGCTCTCTGCTTGAGTGTAAAAAATTCAGGATAAAATTCATACGAAAGATCATGCATAGTAAGCACTGCTTTTGTTTTATGGGACCAGCTTGAGTACATCATACTCGGAAAAAACAACACATCGCACCCGCCTACAAGCTCGTCGATGTTTGGCCACTCCTTAAACTTAAATGACGCATTTAAAAATTTATTTGGAAATCGATACTGATGAAGCCTCACATTTGGATATGCACAAAGATCTAAAAGCGCATCGCTCTTTTTTGGATGATACTGATTTGCAAATAAATTAATGTCGTGCGAGCGGCCAAGTTGTGCCAGGTGTGTAAGTACATTTTTTGCATACACAAACACACCTCCAGTCCCCTCTTGCAGTACTCGCGCGTCAATGCCGATTCGCATATGCTGATTCTACAAAATGTTTTAGTTCGCGCTCAAAACGCTCCCGGCTATACTGCTGGGCATGAACGCGGATTCGTTGGTAATCAAATGATTGCCGTTTAAACCGAATCACCGCATCTGCCAAAGACTGCCATGTTTGCTCCTCAAAAAATACTCCGGTTTCGCCTGGGATTATTGTCTCGAGCGCACCGCCAGCTCCATACGCAATAACTGGCGTGCCAGCAGCCATGGCCTCTATAGCAGAAATTCCTGCATCCTCTTCTTGTGGATGGATAAATCCAAGAGCTCCGGCAAGTAATTTTTTCTTGGTGCGCTCGTCTACATTTCCCATAAAATGAATAGTAGGTGAAGCCAGGGCACGAAGCGCATCGCGTTCTTCTCCATCTCCAATAATTACAAGTGGCATATTGAGGCGATTGAACGCGCGAATTGCGATATCAACTTTTTTATATGGCCGCAAGCGTGAAACCATAACAAAATAATTCATCCGCGGCAGTATTGGATAGTTTTTAACGTCAACCGGCGGATAGATGACTGTTGCGTCTCGATTGTAATAACGCTTAATGCGCGCGGCCACGAACTGCGAATTGGCAATAAAATGATCAACCCGCTGGCTTGCGACATAATCCCATATGCGCAAACGTTGCAATACAAATGGTAAAATCTTGCTAATAATGGATCCACCACCGACTTCTTTAAGGTAGGTGTGGCTATCGCTCCACAGGTACCGCGTAGGAGTATGGCAATAGCAAATATGAATTGCTGACGAAGGAGCAATTGCGCCTTTTGCAAATGCAGACGCGCTCGAGAGCACTACATCGTATTTAGAGAGGTTAAACGACTCAACTGCGGCAGGCATGAATGCCAAATACCACCGCAAATGGCTTATGGAAAATGGAAATTTTTGAATGAACGATGGAACAATGTTGAGCGTATCAAAAAAATTGCTGATAGTTTTTCTATCGTGCACCAGTGTGTAGAGTGGTGCCTCTGGCCAAATGCCATGCATAGCAGAAAGCACGCGCTCAGCCCCGCCTATTTGATTCAGGTGGTCATGGACAAGTGCAATCTTCATACTGCGCTCTTTCCTGTTATCACGATCCAGGGAGTACGAATAAGTATCTGGACATCCATCCAAAAACTCCAGTTTTCAATGTAAAACATATCCAACCGAGCTTCGTCTCCGAAACTTAAATCTGAACGCCCAGAAATCTGCGAAAGCCCCGTGACTCCCGGTTTAATAGCAAGTAAACGCTTTTGATATCCTGTGTACTTGCCCACTTCCTCGGGCTCATGAGGACGAGGGCCGACAAGGCTTAAATCTCCCTTCACTACATTAATAAAATTTGGAAACTCATCAATACTCCATCGACGCATAATGCGCCCAACGTTTGTTATGCGCGGATCATTTTTCATCTTAAAAAGCGGCCCATCACCGCGCTCATTATGCACGAAAAGCTCCTGCTTGTGTGCGTGCGCTCCTTTGATCATTGAACGAAACTTATACAGCTTAAATTTTCTTGCACTCTCACCCATGCGCGTAAGCCGGACAAACACAGGCCCTTCGGAATCAAGCTTAATAATAGCCCCAAGCACTAAAAAAAACGGGGTGCATAGTATAAGAAATACTGAAGCAACCACAATATCTGTTATGCGCTTTACAATCCTACCCCACCCATCAAGCGGCGTACGCTTAAGATGTACCACAGGCATGCCGCCTAAATCTGTTACCTCAACATTTGTGCTCGTGGCTTCTAACACATCAGCAGCATAAGAAAATTCAAAATGATGCTCTCGGCAAAACTCATAGAGCTGTTTGATTTCCCTGCGTCCATGATTTGGATCCGCGTGGATCACCAGGTCAGCTTGATCGTGTTTTGAAATGTTTTGGAGCAACCCAAAGGACGCCTCGTCTAAAGTCCGAAAATGGCGCACCACGCGGAATCCGGAATCCGGATCATCTTTTAGGGATTGGATAAGACGATGCGCGGTTGATCCTGCCCCAAACACCACAACCCGATACGCACCAATATTCTTCCGGTATAATGAGCGCTGCACGGAACGGATCCCAACACGCCCTAAAAATACGAACGCCATGGCAACAAGGCAGCCTGCAAGCACCAAAAAACGAGATCCAAAAAGCTCAAGCCTAAAAAAAATAAACAGTACGATTTCCACCAACCCAAGCGAACAGCCAACAATAACGCGCTTAAGCTCGCCGATATAGCGTCGGTTGCGTTGAATAGTATACATGCCTGCCAAGCCAAACGCAGGCAGCCACAATAGCGCAACCACTGCTGCGATACGCACATATTCACCAATCGAAATTTCGAACACAATCGGCCGCACTTCCGCTAAAAACGTTTCGTACCGCAAAAAATAAACCGCAAAAGCAGCCAGCATGATCATGATATAATCAACTGGAATCAAAAGAAAGGAAAAAAATAGTTCAGAACGCTTCATAACTATACTGGTACAAAAAAAGATTCCCTCCTTAGTATGACTCTAAAAATTCAAATGAATTTTTAGAGTGCACGCGCTACGGGAATCTTTTGTTTTATGAATATCTCTAATCGACAGGCAAGCCGATAAGCCGAATTTTGTCGAGGACAATCATCTATCTAGGTTTGCAATTGCTTGCAAAATCTAACGGGCTACCATTTATGCGCCCTTTCACCGGGTAGGGTTTACCTCTTTTCGCATGTCACCACGCGAACGCGTGGGCTCTTACCCCACGATTTCAACCTTGCCTGTGCCTTGCGGCCATCGGCGGTATACTTTCTGTTGCACCTGTCCTGGCTTAGAAAAGCACGAAAGTTCTCGAGAGACCCTTCGTACGATTCGTATACCGGTCGGCGTTACCGACTACCCTTTTTTCCGCCTTTCGACGGAGGTGTTCGGACTTTCCTCCTTGAGACAAGCTCAAGGCGATTGTCTAGCTTACCTGCCAATTACAGATATCAAACTAACGATAATAGAGTAGCAAAAATCAGCTAAAATGTCAAATTATATTTTTTGGTCAATTGCCTCATTTACCAGCTCATCTGCCCGCTTATTTTTTGCGCGCAGGACGTGTTTGACGGAGTAAGACGAAAAGCTCTGCAACATATTCCATGCTTTCACAAACAACACAGCAAGTTTTGCATCCCGTACTTTGTATTCCCCTTTAAGCTGTTTAATAATGAGCTCACTATCCATAACAATACTCACTTCAAAAGCGCCGAGTTTTTTTGCTTCTTCTAAGCCTCGAATAAGCGCAATGTATTCCGCTTGATTGTTGGTTGCCTTGCCAATGTATTCAGAAATTTCTTTAATGGTAGTACGCTTCTCATCCGTGATGACTACCCCGATTCCGGATGGACCTGGGTTTCCTCGAGCTCCGCCGTCTGTTTGTATGGTTAGCTTCATGTTTTTTGGGTTTAGGGTGTGCAGGGTGTGCATTTTGAGATGAGAATGATGAGCTATGATCCCTTCGGAGTCGAAAAATGCACACCCCGAACACCTATCATAGTTTCTTAATAGCAACAACCTTCAGCTGAATATCGCGGCGGCCATGGTACTCATTGATGTCGATGCTGTATGCCATATCAATGAGATCGCCCTGATTCAGCGTGCCCTCGATGTGCTTGCTAAATCCAAACAGAACAGCTTGATGAGTTGCTTTATGTTGCTCTAGCTTGATACGCATGTGTTGTTTTTCCGCGCCCATTAAAAACACATCAGCAACACGAAGCCCAAAAGAAGCAAACACAGGCGATGGATTTCCTATGCCATACGGCCCAAACGTATCCAATGCTGATACAAGCTCCCAATCAATTTGCTCAAGCCCTAGCTCCATATCAATGGTAAGATGTTTTACAAGCGCTTCTTGTGAAAGTGTTGCGTCTGCGATTTGGTTGAGTTTTTGAATAAAATCCTGAAGCATTGATTCAGATTTTATAGTGAAGCCGCATGCTCCCTCGTGTCCGCCGAACCGCTCCAAATACTCGCTTGCCTGCGAAAGCGCGTCTGTAATATTAAAACCAGGAATACTTCTGCCAGAGCCGACTAAACCTTTTTCTGATGTAGTGATAACCAAAGACGGGCGCCAAAATTTTTCCGTAATTCTGCCGGACACCAAGCCAACGATACCAACAGGCCAATCAGCGCCCACCGCAACCAACACTTTGTTTTTTGAAACTTGGGAGCTCACTTGTTCTTTTGCTTCATTAAAAATACGTACCGTTTCGGACTGGCGCGCAACGTTCGTCTGGTTTAATGATTGTGCAAATTCAGAGGCAACGGCCATATCCTGAGTTTCTAGTAATGTGTAGGCGGTATTGGCATGATCAAGCCTGCCTGCTGCATTTAAACGCGGTGCAATCATAAATCCAATTTCGTACGTTCCAAGTGTTTTTGATTTTATCTGCATTTCGGAAATTAAAGAACGCAGGCCTTGGCGTTTTGTTTTATTAAGTACCGTTAGCCCAAAAGCGACAAATATTCGGTTTTCCCCTACGAGATCCATCATGTCCGCAACTGTGCCGATAGCAACTAAATCCAAAAACCACTTTTCTTGTCCACTAGGAAGATTAAAAGATTTCCACAATGCCTGACTAAACTTAAATACTACTCCGCACGCGGCAAGATTTTTGAATGGGTAGGTTTCACCGCGTACATGCGGATTCAAAAATGCAGAAAGCCCCTGCGGGAGTTCTTTAGGTTCCTCGTGATGATCGCAGACAATAACATCTAAGCCTTTTTCAACCGCATATGCTACTTCAGACACAGAAGAAGTTCCTGAATCCACCACGATAACTAATGTTGCGCCTTGCTCTGCAATATAATCAATAGATCCGGTATGTAAGCCGTAACCTTCTTTTTCGCGGTGCGGAATATATATCCCCACCGTTTTAATACCACATGCACGCAATGTTTCCACCATAATCAAAGAAGATGTTACTCCGTCTGCATCATAATCCCCGTACACAAAAACTGTTTCTCCTTTTTCGCGCGCGCAGGCGACGCGGTCAACGGCTTTTTGCATATCCCGGAATAAAAATGGATCACATAAATCTTCGTAGCGTGGATTTAAAAATGCGCCTATCTCACTCTTGGATGTTATACCGCGATTCGCGAGCAACTGCAAAATAACCGGATGCATATCCGGATACTCTGCTATTAGTGTTGCAACAATTACCTCCGAAATATTCCAATTACGCATGAACTCTTGTTGAAAGCTTCCGATATACAAATCCAAAAACTAAAAGCGATGTAGGAATACTCCATAGTAGACCAACACCAAGCGCAACAATCCCTAAGAGGTTTATGGCAAGCAATATAAGCGCAAGTACAACCAAATCCCAGAACATACCCCGAGTAATATTCCAGCTCTCCTTGATCGCAATAAGTGGGCCCAGATTCTTATCTATAACCAGATATGGCGCAAACTGGAGGCGTACTGCGTAAATAATACCAAACACAAATAAGAAAGGAGTTCCTACCAGAATAAGGAGAAAAAATAGAAATTTAGGTAACACAGTAAAAACAAATAAATATAAAGCGCCAACAAAAGCAATCGCAACCCACACAAATAGTGCCATCAAAAAGACATTTACAATATACTTAACTAAAAACCTACCACCGGTAAACAAATCACTGATATGCGCTTCGTGGCCATCAACATGCGCTAGCACAACCCGAATCAACCCAATAGACATAAAAGCTTGAATGACCCAAAATACGATTCCGGCAAAGAAAAAAAACACAGTAACAATCGTTGGCAGCTCAATATTTTTAAAACTCTGCATAATAAGGCTTGGCCCATATATAACAACGGCCATAACAAGAATAACCTGCAAAAAAAACCAAAAACGCTGTTTGGCAGTGCGCCACCCAAAGGAGACGGCTTCGTTGGTTGAAAAATGTGTCATAGACATATTGTAATTCTTATTTTTTATCTTGATCGCCTTCAGGAACAATACCTAATTGATCTTTTAATTTATTAATGGAGCGACCAATGGTAATAGTCACAAATACTACAATAATAGTAACCACAGCAGCGTACACAAACTTAACCACAAGCCCGTCGGGCGAACCAAATACATTGACTTTTTTAAACAAATCCTGAATGGCGCTGTTCCAGGCGAGCGCTGCAACCAACCCAAACCCTGCAGTTGCCAACTGAGCCATTTTTTCTAAAATTTCTAATCTCAATCTGCGTTTAGACATAATGTAATTGGTGTTTACTTTTTTTAAGCGCAACCGCAATATCACCTTTTTTCAAAATTCCGTCTTGGGCTCCGATTTTGCAAATTACTGACTCTGAATTTGTAATACCTAAATCCAAGGCATAGGGGACGTCATTTTTTTCAATTAAGCCAGCTACAAATCCAGATCCAAAAGCATCTCCCGCGCCAGTTGCCTCCACCGCTTTAATGGATTTATTAGCTGACATATGTATCATGCATTCAGTATCCCCGTAGTATACACCATTGATTCCGTCGCTGATAATCACGCGGCTTGCGTTGGTTTGGAGTAATTTAGAAAGAAGCGTTTTAATATCGTTTTTGGCTCGAGTGAGCTCAAGCGCTTCGTCTCGATTTACAATGAACACAGAACAAAATTTCATATATCCCGAAAGAACAGAAAGTCCTGCCGAAAGCTGGACTGAACCAGGGTTCCACGCCCAACTAATTCCATGCTTTGATGCAGCGCTCTTGATATCAGAAACCTCGCCTTTCCAATTTTTCCCCGTCATTGCAGAAGTATAGTACCATTTTGTTTTGGTAATTCCGTTGCTCGTGGCTGAAAAATTATTCATACTACTTGCACCGCGCTCAGTGAGCACCACTCGATCACGTTTTTTTTCTCCTGCAACAATAAGCACGGAAAATCCTGTGGAGCGCTTTGGGTCGCGGACTACGAAGGCACGACCAATGCCTTCCCTACGCAATGTTTCTGTAATAGCACCACCATCTTCGTCTGATCCTATAGAAACTACGGCAGCGCTTGTAAGCCCAAAACGTGCAAAAGTAACCGCAGTATTTATTCCGCCGCCACCAAGAGTTCGAATCGAACGCGCAACATCAATCTTTGCGCCGTATTCAAGCGCAATCAATTTTTGGCGCCTTGCATCACCGGAAGGATTTGCAATCACAGGCGCGTCTGCCGAATCTAAAAACAAAAATGTGTCCTTCACCGCAGAACCAATAGTTACAATATCGTACTTCATACCCAGTCTTTTCGTCTAAAAATAACAAGCGCCATAAAAATAATCAAAAATAAAGCGCCAAAAATCATCCAGACAAAATTTGGATGGCTTGCAAAAGGCAATTCCGCAACATTCATGCCGTAAAAACCAGTTAATAGCGTCATCGGCAGAAGAGAAACCGAAATCACGGTCAGAAGCTTGATTACGCTGTTGGTGCGCTGAGAAATCAATGATTCATTCACATTATGCAAGGTGTTCATTACTTCTACATTACCAACAGTAATGGCCTGTAATCGATTAAGTGTATCTTGAATATCGTCGTAATATAAGGATAATGATTTTTTAAGATATGGTTTATCCACAGAAACGAGCGAAGCAAGCACCACAAGCTGAGGATTTAAAATGCGGCGCAATCGGATAAGGTTACGCCTAGTGAGCGCAATCCTCCATACGGTACCCTTCGTTGTTTCCTCGCTATAAATCTCCTCTTCAATGTCATTCATCTGGCTGCTAATTTTGCGAATCACACCCCAACTGTCTTCCGTAAGAATATCAAGTAGTTTATAAAGAAAAAATCCCGCTCCTTGACCCATCATATCCTCGCGATATTCATCATCTGAATTGATGTGTTGATACACATCCCGCAGTCGACTATTTTCTCCTTTACAGACCGTAATCAGGTAATCCTCAGAAAGAAACACGTCAAGCTCAAATACACTCACGCGCCCTTCTTCTTTGTGGTAACCAGGAAAATGAAAAATTGCAAACAAATAGTCTTTGTAAAAATCAGTTTTTGGCTGCTGCGGACCACTACTCACGTCTTCAATATCAAGCTGATGAAACGCAAAATCTTTTTCAAGCTTCTTAACCGCGTCGTCGTTATTTTCTTCGAAATAATGCCACGTTACTTTTTTATGCGTTATGATTTTCATGATACACTGGGTTTTTTTCTTTCAAAAAAAGTCTGCCGTATTAAATAGCCGGCAAGTACAACCCCAAACAAAGAAAGTACGCCCACGACAAGCTTAAGCGTGAAATTGCCGATATTCCAAAATCCGATGCTGATATGTTCTGTGGCTGTTCCTAATCCTCCTGCAGCATCTGTCACTGACAGTGTTACGCTATATTCTCCACTTCCAGGAAATGTATGCGTAGTATCAATATTTTGAGCATAGTTTCCATCCCCGAAATCCCAAAGATATAAAAAAGTAGGATCACCACCGAGGACATCAAATGCATACGTATTCCAACTTGTTCTGCTTTTAGCAATAGAAACATCAATCGTATATACTGCTTCATCTGCATTGGGGAATGTATACGTAACATCCTCTATGGTATATTCCGGCTCTTGAGGCTGTTCAGGCTCAGGCACGGGAGCAGGTAGGGGCTCTGCTGCTACTATTTTTTCTGGCGTAGCTACAGGCTTAGATTTTTTAGGTTCTGGAGGACTTTCTTTGCGAGATATAAGAGGGTCAAAAGGCGCTGGATCATCGCCATTTAATACGCCGTCATTATCATTATCAGGATCAGTGTTGTTGCCGATGCCATCTTTGTCGTTATCGTATTTCTCAGCTGGATCATTTGGAAATTCATCCACTCCGTCATTTACGCCATCGCCATCAGTGTCTGTTTTTAAAGGATTTGAACCTTTGATGCGTTCAAGCCCGTCTTCCACGCCATCGTTATCATCATCCATATCAATACTATCAAAAATGCCATCGGAATCTGTATCAAGATCAACAATAAAATCTACCATGTTCGCGGTATTATTATCTTGATTCTCATCACCAATATCAGGATTAATCACAGAAACTTCAATAGGATAGTAGCCCTCAGAAGGCGTCCAATCCACAAACACGGTAGATGATTTTGCCGCTAAAACAGTGATAGGCTGTACTTCACCTACCTGCACTCCGCTCACAGAAAATCGAACCCGCGCGCGGACATCATTCTGGCTTGCGTTAGCCACAGTGGCGTAGATGCGAACTACTTCACCAGATAATGGTTTATTATTTGAAAAATAAACATTTTCTTTTGGCAACACCAAATCAGCTGCGTGCGCCGCTGCCGGCACCAGCAGAAACATACCAACTACTGCCATGGTCTGAACAAGCTTCAACATGCAGATAGTATACTATATTTTTAACTATTCGACAACAGAAACGCTGTCATCCGAAATAATAACATCCTGAATGGTAACGTTTTCAAGTGGACGGTCGTGTGAATCACGGTCAACTGCCGAGATAGCAGCCAGAACGTCCATACCAGCGGTGATGCGGCCGAACACTGGGTGCTTGGAGCTTGCGGGCTCTTTGTCATAATCTAAAAACGTATTATCCCCGATGTTGATAAAAAACTGCGATCCACCAGTTCCCGCACCCGCGTTTGCCATAGCAATGGTTCCAGCCACGTTGGATGACCCTTCGTAGAATTCATCTTTGATAAAGTATCCAGGTCCGCCTTTGCCGTCGTTTGTAGGATCAGCATCTTTTGATAGTGGATCTCCCCCTTGGATCATAAAGCCAGGAATTACGCGGTGAAAAGTGACTCCGTCGTAAAAGTTATCTTTTGCAAGCGCAAGAAAGTTTCCCGCGGTAATAGGAGCGCGATCCATAAAAAGTTCAATTGAAATATCTCCCAAAGAAGTTTTGAGCACAACAACTGGATTAGCAACTGGTTCACTATTCTCCGGCGTGGTATTTACAGGTGTAGTATCCATAGGAATTATTTCTGCTAGTGGCTGATTGGTGACTGGCGCGGCAATGGGAGCTTTTGATCCACACGAAAGCCCAAAAAGCGAAACTGCCATAAGCAGTAAAAACAGTTTTGTTTTTTTCATAGTTAAAACTTAATTAGTATTAAGAGGTTCAGCAGTTGCTCCTTCTGCAGAATCCGAAACAGCAGGCGTGCTTTCGTCGGGTACGGCCACTACATCTTGGAAAGATTCTTGCATTGGGCGGGTAACTTCGGGTTCGTGCGGCGCTTGTTTAAATGCAAGTGCAAGCACAACGCCGATCAAAATAACAGTAAACCAAATATATTTTATCATATGTTGATACTATCACGCTTATTAAAAATCGCCAATACTAAAAAGGATTAGTTTGATTTCGACGTCGAATAAAACGAACTAATCCGTAAAGCGAAAAGAGTATAGGAACGCCAAAAATAGTACCCCAACGAATCCAACTCTTTTGTGAATCTGTAAGTGTTTGCAAGGGCCGATCGGTAATAGATTTAGAACGAATGGCAATGAGGGCATCATCGGAAGCCAAGGCATCAACCATGTTAGAAAAAAGAATTTTGTTTGCTGAAAAACGATTTATATTTGCATCAACTGCAAAATCAATATCCCCCACCACAATAAGGCGCCCTTGTTCGGTTGAAGCAAGAAAATTTTCTTGGTCTTCTTTTGGAACAGTATTACTAGCCTGAGATCCTCCATCATCAACTGTCCTTCCGGGAATAGTCTCTTTGCTAAAGAAACTTTCAAAATGTCCGGAAAGCATAAGCGCAAGCACATACGACTTAAAAGTATCTTCCAAAGGAGGCTGAATCATTTGAGGATTTAATTGCCAATCTTTGTCCAGCTCCCATGCATGGTTTGTGGTACGCACTAAATCAATATACTCGGTGGCGTCGGTGAGGGTAGTGTCTAATACTGCCACACTTGAAACCCACGGAAACACCGCAGACTCAAGCTTGTTGACGATGCCAGAATCAGGATTAAATCCATCGCGCTGCGTTTTTACCCAAAACGGGTATGGCACAAAAAATTGAGTTTGATCCGTGCGAAATCCGGCAAACTCATTACTTGCATCAAGGACCAAATTTTTATGTAAACGAACGCCCCACTGCCCAAGTAAATCAAAAATACTAGAATCCAATGTTTCGGCGGTAAGCGTATCCCAGTTAATACGTGTGCCTTCGGCAAGCATGAGCATACTCCCGCCTCGCATCAAAAACTGATCCAAAACATACTGGCTGCGACTCGATAAAGAATCAGTCGAGCTAAAAACTATCAGCGCATCAACATCATCCGGAATAAGGTTCCCGTCACTCAATAAAATATCCTGCAATGCATACTGTCGCTCCAATACATCGTGCGCTACGAGAATACTTGCGCCAGACAGATTGGCAATGCCAACCATTGGAACTTTCTCGCGAGTTATGCGATTTACAATAACCGCTATATCATATTCTAATGATGCGCTATCTTGAACAAAGGGAATAATTTCTTTAGCGTCCCCGTATTGCACAACAATACCCAGATAGCCATTGGTTACTTGGAATGCGTCTTTTTCGACAACATTAAACTGCAACGTTGGAATGCCAATTTCTTGGGCATCTTTTTCAACATCCGTATCTGTGCTTGGGTCTAAAAATGAAACGCTTACCTTTCCATTTGAAACTGCTTCAAACTCAGTGAGCATGTCTTTCACCTCTTGGTTGCGAACCAATAGATACCCGGGCAACTCCCGCGTAAAGTAGGCTGTAATAGTCACTGTGTCATCTACATTCTTTAGCATTGTTTTTGTAGCGCTTGAAATGCTGTAATTATTATTTTCAGTTACGTCAAATCGCATAAAAAACTGTGTAGAAAAAAGATTCAACACCAACACTACTGCAAAAACAAAAACCATCATAAGAATCGCGTTTACAGCATTACGTTGTTTTTTTGATTTCAGCATATCTTACCGCCATTTCCTTGATCCGATTGATTCGGTATTAAGATACAGAAAAAATAGAGTAAACGAAATATAGTACACAATATCGCGGGTATCAAAAACACCACGACTCATACTCGAAAAGTGCGTTGCAGCAGAGATATATTGCAATACACCAGCAATAGGTCCTTGTAAAAATAATAACACAACACCAGATCCTACAATGTACAAAACAAACATCGCGCAAAGGCTTAACAGGAATGCCACAATCTGGTTTCGAGTAAATGATGAAATAAGAAGCCCAATCGAAAGATACAGCCCGCCCAAAAGCAATGCTCCTACATATCCAGCAACCACTACGCCACTATCCACATCCCCCAAACGTCCGATAGCAATAGGCAATGCAAGGCTCAAACCAAGAACAATCGCCAAAAAGAAAAAAGATGAAAAAAACTTAGCAATCACCACTTCTGAATCTTTGATAGGAAGCGTAAGCAAGAATTCAATAGTATTACTCTTCTTCTCCTCAGCCCAGCTGCGCATAGTAATAGCTGGGGCAAGAAACAAAAATACCCATGGCAAAAATCCAAACCAGTCGCGCATCAGCGCTTGGTTTATCAAAAAAAACTGCTGAAAAAAAATCCAGTTCGTAACCACTAAAAACACGGCCGCAAATACATACGCAATGGGAGAATTAAAATACGACACAAACTCCCGCGCAAGCAAGGGACGAATATTCGCAATGCTTGATTGTATATTTGAATACTTCATATCATGCATGAACCCAACCTATTTTTTAGGATATTTTCAATTAACTGGATCGCGCGCTATACACCATTCTCCTTTGTGGTTAATCTTCGAAATACATCTTCCAAATTCTCGCTCTTCCGGTACATTTCTATTAATGTCCATTTATTAGATACTGCGGCTTTAAATAGTAATTCACGGCCATCTCCTTCTTTAATCTCAACTGCAAAAGCGTGAATATCTCTGCCCTCGGGTGCATACTGTTTAATTGCGCCCAATGCATGATACTCCGAGAGCGTCTGTCGAATGATTCCTCGGTCGCCCTTTATTTTAATGTACACTACCTCGCGGCTTGATCCTCGCATTAGTTCGTCTGGCGTTCCTTGGGCTACAATAGTGCCATTATTAATAATAACCACGCGCGAGCACGTAGCAGCCACTTCTGGCAGTATATGCGTGGAAAGAATTATGGTTTTTTCTTTTCCAATAGATCGGATAAGATCCCGAATTTCCACAATTTGATTAGGATCAAGGCCGCTTGTGGGCTCATCAAGTATCAGGATATCGGGATTATGAATCATTGCTTGCGCTAACCCAACGCGCTGCCTAAATCCCTTAGAAAGGGCATCAATTGATTTTCCAACCACAGCAAACAATCCACAGACCTGCACCATCGCCTTTATCGCGTTTGATCGCTCTGATGATGGAATATGCCGAGCTGCCGCTACAAACCGCAAATACTCATGCACTTTCATATCTGTGTACAAAGGGTTTGTTTCCGCCAAATACCCAAGCTTCTGCCTGATCTCGAATGAGTTATCCACAACGTCTAAATCACCTACTTTCACCGTTCCCGCACTTGGAGAAATAAACCCTGTGATAATTTTCATGGTTGTGGATTTCCCAGCTCCATTCGGCCCTAAAAAACCAAGAACTTCGCCGGGACACACCTGAAAATTTACATTTTCCAAAGCGCGCGTGGCGCCATAGGTTTTAGTTAGGTTTTGAACTTGAATCATACAAATAATGACATCTTTCGGGATGTCATTATATCACCATCACTTAACCTCATCAAGCTATCCAAAAAAATCGAAAAAAGTATCAAATTTTTTCGCAAATCTACGAATTTTATATGCAACCACAAGTGAACTTAAACCAATAAGTATAAAGGCGAACGCGAAAAATAAAATTAAAAGCTGTGGGTACAGTATAATAACTATACCCAAAAAAATCATAACAATCCCCTGCCCAACAAGTTGCCACGCCAGTGCGTGGGTTGAGTGTTTTGCTTCTCTTATAAAATGTATTTTTTCCATAGGCGATTATAGTATGAAATATGGTGGCATACGTACGAACGATTATCGGGTACGCTTGGCTGAGTTACGTCTCGGCCAAGCGGGGGGTCCCGCTAAATCGTGAGTACGTATGCCACCTCCACAACACAAACACAGCATACCATTAAATCTCGTTTGAGTCCAAAATAATGGTGGTTGGCCCATCGTTCTGGATTGCAACATCCATGTACCCTCCAAATTCTCCGGTTGTAATAATGATGCCATATGATTGGATAGCGTCAATAACTTTTTGATACAGCACCCTGCCTTTTTCCGGATCCGCGGCTTTTATAAAACTTGGACGCCTGCCTTTTTTGCAATCCCCATAGAGCGTAAATTGCGAAATAAGCAAAACCTCGCCTTTGATATCCAAAAGCGAACGGTTCATTTTGCCTTCTTCGTCTTGAAAGATGCGGAGGTTGACGATCTTCTCGGTAAATTTTGGAACCATTGATTCGTCATCATCTTGCCCAATTCCCAAAAGGACATTGAGGCCGCGGCCGATTTCTCCTATGACGTTTCCATCAATAGAAACAGATGATGCTGTGACACGCTGTAAAATTGCTTTCATGCCTCTATTCTATACTACTTCCTCATAAAAGAAAAATTAAAAACAACCTCATAAAAGTTGATCTTGAAAAAAAATGATTTATTTGCTACAATTCCTAGCTTAAACCAGAAACCAAAAGGAGGAGTTGCAGAATAAGCAAAGTTCTTTTCCTGTCAACCAAGAGGAGGTGCGCAATGTCGCACAAAAACTCAAATGCCGGCACATGGATCGTTGTAGGGGCATGTACAGTTCTCGGCCTGTTCGCGATCTACATCAACTACTTCGCGAACTAGATCCGTGATTCACAAAAAAACACAACCGAGGGTCTGCCTATCTACTACAGGCAGGCCTTCTTTTTTTATAAATTCCGAATGAGTTCTCCAAACACCTTGTCTGCTTTTTTTCGATTTGTCACAATCTCATTCAAGGCTTCCAAAATAGGAAGCTTTAAGCGCTCTTTAAGTGCAAGGCGATGCATTGCTTCGATGGCGCCTATGCCTTCCACAGTTTCCCCAACTTCTGCAATGGCGGCAGAAATTGTTTTTCCTTTTCCTAAAAGCTCGCCAAATGTTCGGTTGCGGCTTGCCTCGGAAAAACAGGTTCCAATGGTATCTCCAAATCCAGCCAAGCCATACATTGTCTGCTCAGCTCCGCCAAGCTTCCAAATAAGGCGCGAAAATTCCCGGAACGCGTCAGTCAGTATCCAGGAGTAGGTGTTAAATCCATAATCCAATCCTTTCATAATGCCGGATCCCACGGCAAGCGCGTTTTTTGCAACTCCGCAGAGCGAAACGCCGACAATATCCCTGGTTTCGTAAATCCGGAACCAGTCATTGGAAAAAGCGGAAATAACCCGTTTTGAATATTCATTGCTCCGTTCAGAAGCAAGCATGGCTGCGGTTGGTTTTTTTTCTGCGATTTCGTTCGCAAAGGTGGGCCCAGAAAGCATAACTATTTGGTACCGGAAGCCTGAACCAAGTTGTTCTAAAATCACCTCATGCATGGTTTTAAATGTCTGAGGTTCAAGCCCTTTTGAAACGCATGCCACAACGCAATTGCGACTGAGTACAGTGGAAATCTGGGTAGCTACCTCGCGCACCGCGCCGCTCGCCACGGCAATCACTACTAAATCGCGGCTGGAAACCGCTTTTATAATATCTGCTTCGGATTTGATTGAAGTATCAAGTGTTAAATTGGAAAGAGAGCGTGGATTTTTATGAAATCTCGCAATGCCTTGGACCACCTCTTTTTCCACATCCCAAAGCGTGACCTTGTACTTGTTTTTAGCAAGCACGGTCGCAAGTGCTGTTCCCATGGCTCCGGCGCCTAAAATTGTTGCTGTTGCTTGAGGCATATTATTGCTGTTTCTACTTCATCTGTAAATATATCATTGATTCCCGCACTTTGAAAGTACCTCATACCCTCCTCCCGGTTTACGACGCCGCCATATACCCCAAATCCATGGCCTTCAAAATACTGCCTAAGCCTGGATAAACGCGCCCGCGAAACACATTGCTTAAAAAAAATTTCACTTCCCGCAACCCCATCCAACCAGCCAATGTATACGGCATTGCTTTGTTTCGGTTTTTTCAGGTGCGACCATAATGGAAATTGTAAAATCTGATCCACTAAAAGATTAGGAAAATCTTTTTGTGAGCGAACCGCAGTTTTAAGATTCTTGGCAAACCCAATAAGATGCACGCGCTCCCACGCGTTGATGCGGTTAATTTTTTTTAAAACATTTCCAAGAAGATCCGGGCTCGGGCTTTTAAGTTCCAAAAAGAAATGCGCGTCTTTTTCTTTGATGTATGCAAAAAGATCATCCAAACTTGGAAGGCCTTTTGAACTTTTAACTGGATCATGTGATACTACTATCTTGTTGTCTTCGGCAATGCGGACATCGGTTTCTATGGCATCGGCACCAGCATCAAAAGCGGCATTAAATGCCTCAAAACTGTTCTCGGGATGCTTTTTGGCGTAACCTCGGTGGCTAATAATCACAAGAAGGCACTATACCACACCGCGCCCTAGATTTCAACCACGTCTCCGCGCTTCGGTATACCTACAGAAATAGTGGAAAATTTTGACCTAACAAGGCTGGCAAAGGTTTGCATGGTTTGCTCTTCGCCATGCACAAGAAATAATGTTGAAAGACCCTTGGCTGCGCCAATATATTCTAGCAACTCAACCTGGTCCGCATGTGCAGACAATGAGTGCGCAGAAACTACGCGCGCTTTTACGTGATATTTTCGGTTAAAAATTCGCACCAACGAAACGCCATCTTGAATCCTGCGGCCTAGCGTGTTTTCGGCTTGGTATCCTGTAATAAGAATGGTGTTGTTTGGATTTTCTATGCCGTTTTTAAGGTGGTGCAAAATACGGCCAGCTTCCATCATGCCGCTTGCGGATATGACCATCAAAGGCCCGTGCATCTCGTTTAGCGCCTTTGATTCCTCGGTGGTACGCGTGTAGATGAGATCCTCAAACATTAATGGCAAATCGTGCGACGCATTAAAATCTTTCCAGGTTTGATTATCAAACACATTGCGATGCTTTTTAAATATGTCAGTTACGTGACTTGCAAGTGGGCTATCTAGATACACGGGAATTTTTGGAAACCCTTGTGTATGGAAAAGCTTATGTAGCACATAGATAAGCTCCTGGGTTCTTCCTAATGCAAACGCGGGCACGATAATTTTTGCTCGGTGCTTTATGGCACGTTCAATAATTTCGCGCACCAGTCGTTCGGTTTCCGCCGGAGGCTCGTGCAAACGATCTCCATAGGTTGCCTCGGATAATAATATATCCACGTTCTCAACAATAGGCTCTGGATCCCATAGAATAGGCGCGTTTGTACGACCTAAATCTCCAGTAAACGCGATAGTTTTTGTTTTGCCTGATTCTTTAATCTCGACTAAGATGACTGCTGAGCCAAGGATGTGCCCTGCATCATAGAATTTAAACCGCACTGAATCAGACAACTTCGTCCACCCCCCGCCTAAACGGCTATACTGCACTCCCACAAACCGATCAATAGTTGCCTTGCAGTCAGCTTCGTTGTATAAAGGCGCGATATGCACTTGGTTCTTCTGCAAATGGCGGTTAAGATACTCAGCATCAGATTCCTGTATATGTGTTGCATCTGCAAGCATTGCCGCAGCCACATCCATGGTTGCAGGAGTCGCGTAAATGGAACCCGTATATCCTTCTTTTACTAACAGCGGCAGTAGGCCACAGTGGTCCAAATGCGCGTGCGAAAGGATCACCGCGTCAATGGATTTTGCATCCATGGGAAAATTCCGGTTCAAAATCTCGGCCTCTTTACGGTGACCCTGAAAAAATCCACAATCCAAAAGCAGCCTAAATCCGTCTTCAGTCTCTATAAGATGCTTGGATCCGGTTACATTTTGCGCGGCCCCATGGAAGGTGATTTTCATATATTCAATTGTACCATGTTTATGCACTCACAAAAAACCCCGCAGAAATCTGTGGGGTTTTTAAATACACTATTCTTGCGGCTTGAACTTTTCCATAAGCGCGGTGCGCTCTGCTTCTTCCTTTTGGCTCAATGCAGTATGCTCTTGCGCATGCATCAATTCCGCGAGCCGAGCCGCATCCATAGGAGCAAGCCCTTGCTCCTTAAATTGGGCAATGCGCTCACGTGTCTGCTCCTGTTGCATATGTTCAAATGATAGTTCGCCTTCCATATACCTCAGTATACCAAAAAGCGACCCTCATTTCAAAGGGCCGCTTTTGGATGTACTACATTACTGAACCCTTTTCTCAAACCATCCCTTTGGGCCGCCATGGCCACGCATCATGCCTTCCGGCCCGCCAGAAAACGGAAGCTCGCCTTCCACAAATTTCATCATGGGCTCGTCGTTCGCATTTAAGCCGAGCGTTACTTGTTTGCCGGAGCTATTGGTATAGCGGAGAAACTTTGCGGGCGCCATCTCTGCGCGCAGATCTTCGTGCTCCTTGATCTTGGACTGAATCTCTTCTGGAAGGTTTGCAATATCCTTCGGTGTCTTGCGCATCATTTTCATGCCGAACGCACGGCCAGCTTTGCCCCAGAATCCACCAAGGGGCATTTCATCACTGCTTATAACTTCCAAATCAGCAGCTGCCTGCGCCTCTACCAAAGAATCAGCCAAAGACGCTTTCATCTCAGCGTGCTTTGCCTCGCGCTCTTCAACCGAAATTTCGTCCATGCCGTGGAACATCATTTCCCCGGCTTCCTTAAAGTGGACTTGACCCTGAAACTTTTGATCCAGACTAGTTTTTTCCTCATCCGAGAGGTTAACAAAATGCGCAAATGCGCGTTTTACGGTGTTGGTTGCTTCAGCCTGCGCAACTTCGGACGCGCTTGGCCCGAACACGCCGGCAGTCACGACAAGACCGAACACTGCCACCGTGGCCAGTGCGGTACTCTTTTTTCCTAAAGACATAGGTTTTATAAAATCGTTAATAATGCGACCAAACGCCTGAACCCCAGAGCGCCTTTCATGTGCGGTGAGCAAGGCAACCTTAAGCCTGCGCCTATGGCTCGCCATGCGCGATACCGTTGGAACGGTAATATTTTTGAATGGATGTTGCTCGTGGTTCATATGTTTAGTGTTTTTTTGAGGCGGGACTAATCGTCTCTATACCTACAACGCGGCTCTCTTGATTTGGTTGCATTCCCTTGCGCAGCATTGCAGTCCCGCGGGATATGAGTGATTTGACAGTGCCCTCACGCTTACCGAGGATGGACGCGATTTCCGCAATCTTTTTATCTTCAAAATACCGCAATGACAAAACTTCCTGGTACTTTTCCGGAAGCCCAACCAAAATCTTCCGCGCTTTGGTCCACTCCCGCGCCTGTTCCAATTCTTTTTCCTGATCTAAAATTTCCTGCATCAAATCATACTCATCTTTGAGCTCTATGCCACTTTGCTCAAGCATGGCCTCCAAAGAATAGGTGCTCTTTTTCTGCCTACGGAAGTATTGATTGATTTCGTTGGTGGCAATGCGGTACAGCCAGGATGATATGGAGATGCTGCGCCACTTAAACTGCCATAGCCTATCCAGGGCCTTAAAAAACGTTTCAGATGTAATATCCTGAGCGCTGTGCACGTTTCCGGTGCGCTTTAACACGTATCCAAAGATAGGTTCGTAGTACTCCTCAAAAATAACCCCAAATGCTTGGGGATCTTTTTTGGCACGCTGAATGAGTTGTTTTTGTTCGGATAATTCCATAGTTATGCATATCGTAAAGCGCCCCCAATTATACTATAACGCAGTGGCGATGGAAAGGTTGCACTAAATAGCTAGGACCGGTACTAGCTATTTATACGTTTGACGTTTGATTCAAACCAATCTGCGATTTCTTCCAGACCAAGCTTCTCCTCTACCGTACGCAGCACAAACACTTCAACTTCCGTATTGGAAGCAGTGAGATCGTATCCGTTCACAAACAAAAACCGCGCACTAGCGGCCAATGCAGTGCGCTTGTTGCCGTCAATGAATACATGATACTGCGCCAATGATTCCAGATACACTGCAGCTTTTGCAAACACAGTCGCATGCATCTCTGTGCCCCCGAAGCTCGCTTTAGGCCGCTCAATAATGGAAATAAAAAGCTCGGTGTCCCGAATCCCATGTGTCCCGCCGGTCGCGTCAACAATCTCCGAGTGCATGACCAAAATGTCCTCCCCGCTCAAATACTCCATACCCTATTTTTTAGCGAGCGCTTCAAGGGCCGGGCGGTAGCGGTCTATAAACTTCTTGGTCCAGTCCAGCGTTTCTTCGGAAACCGCGGCATTCGCCGGTTCCACGTACAAACGCCCGCGTTTTGCGTCAATGGTGGTACGCACGCTGTCCCCAACACGCAAACCCAAGTCGCGAGTGGCTTGTTTGGATAGGGTGATGCCGGCAGAGCTGCCGACTTTGATAACTTTCTGTACCATACGAGAATAATAAATATTATAATGATATTATAACAAAGTAGGTGCAGCTCGTCAAACCAAAAAATACTCCGCCGCTTGTCTGCCGGAGAGACGAGCCTGCCTTGATCCTCGCGAGGGGGCGGGGTTGATTTGTTTGTCATACATTGATAAATATAAAACAGCATGATATTCTGCCAACAACAAACAACTACTCACATGCAGGCTAAGGGGGCTGCCTAACACGTACGTATCTTCATTCGACATTTTTCACCTACCATCCACAACGAAAAGTAGTGATCCTATGAGCTCCAACCGTGAGGAAGTGCACATCAGCAGGCCAGTAACATGGCTCGTGGGACATGAGTGGGTCCCAACGTCGGTGAAAATGTGGTGGTACAGCGAGCCGCCGGCGGTGAATGATCTCCGTGTAGGAGCGTGGATTGGGATCATTGTCGGAGGAGTGATCGTGATGTTGGTGTTCTAGCCACAACAACAAGAACACCACATGCCACCATGCAGCCCACCCCCTCCGCAGACTACCATATGCTGCGGAGGGGTTCTTTTTTTACAAAAAAATACCGGCCGGGTCGATCCGACCATTTAAAAATACTTCTTCCCCTTCAACTCCTCCGGCAAAAAAGATTCATCAGTATACTTCTCATAACCCTTCCCATACCCCAAATCCTTCATCAACCCTGTTGGGGCGTTGCGGATATTCATAGGAACCGGAAGATTGCCTAAATCTTTAACGTCCGCCTGCGCGCTACGCAGGGCATCATACGCAGAGCGGTCTTTTTTGCACTGGCACAAATACGCTACCCCATGAGCCAGGTTAATGGCGCACTCCGGATAGCCAATTGTCTCGCAGCTGCGGAACACGGCATTCGCCACCACCAAGGCAGTGGGCACTGCCAGGCCAATATCCTCGCTCGCAAACACCACCATCCTGCGTGCAATAAAGAGCGGGTCCTCGCCCGCGTCCACCATGCGCGCCAGGTAGTAGATGGCGGCATCGGGCTGGCTCGCGCGCATGCTCTTAATAAACGCGCTGATAACATTGTAATGCTCCTCCCCTTTTTTGTCATACCGCAGGTGCTTGGACTGGAGCGCCTGCTTGAGGTTCTCCAAGGTAATATCTTTGTAGAGTGATGAGGTTGCCTCCAGCATAGTGATGGCAGCTCTAGCATCTCCGTTTGCCATGGCGATGAGCCAGTCCTTGGCCTCCTGATCCATGTTGAATGAGGTGCGGTTGATGATGGCGAGCATATCATCGCTGGTAAGCTCGTTTAAAACGAAGACGCGGCATCGGGAAAGTAATGCGGAAATGATTTCGAAACTTGGATTTTCCGTGGTTGCGCCGATAAGCGTTAATTCCCCGCTCTCAACATAGGGCAAAAGAAAATCCTGCTGGGCTTTGTTGAATCTATGGATTTCATCTAGGAACAGCACCTTTGGTTTATCTGTCTCGTGGACGATGATGGTCTTGATGTCTGCCTTGCCCGCGGAAACGGCGGACAATTCAAAAAGTTCCGCTTGCAGGGCGTTGGCGTAGATTTTGGCGAGCGTGGTTTTTCCTACCCCCGGCGGACCCCAGAGGATAAAGGAGAAAAGGTGCTTTTGTTCTATGGCAGTCCGGATTGGCTTGCCCGAACCCACAAGATGCTCTTGTCCTGTGAATTCATCCAATGACTTTGGCCTAAGTTGTGATGCGAGGGGTTCCATATAAGTACCGTCATGCTGAATTTATTTCAGCATCTTCATATAATTTTATAGGTCGATCCTGAAACAAGGCCTGTCACGAACTGGTTTCGGGATTCAGGATGACGTGTTTGTGTGTAGCCCTACTATTTTACTCCCCTGCCTTATTTTGGCAAATAAAAAGGGACTGTAGCACATACAGTCCCCTAGGAGATAAACCTGAATCCGCGGGTGCCGTCGAACCGGTCTGCGGCCTCCAGGAGCACGCAATGTGCGGCACTCAGGAACTCGCTATACGGAATGTGGCTGTTCGTTTCGTGCCATTGGCGGGCCATCCGCAAGCCAAACCGCATGTTCGCGAGCACCAGTTGGTTCCGCGCTTCGGTATCGCCGGCTTTGATGCGGCCAGCAAAATCATGCTCCTCGTTCCAGCTAAGAGGAGTATGTTTGACCATGTGCAGTAAGCCCGTGCCACCCCTCTCCTCTTTGGGTGGTACGGGCTCTTTTTTTTAAACTTCGTTATATCTAAAACAAGTTGTAAGGTGGTCGTTCACCATTCCAACTGCCTGCATATGAGCGTACATAATCGTAGAACCAACAAATTTAAATCCCCTCTTTTTTAAATCCAAGCTCAAAGCATCTGATTCCTTTGAGGTAGCTGGAATGTGGGACATGGCTTTCCATTTATTTTTCTTAGGCGTACCAGAAACAAATTGCCATATATATGTATCAAAACTTCCACATTCCTTTTGAGTTGCGAGATATGCTTTTGCGTTGATTATTGTAGCTGCAACTTTTAATCTATTACGAACAATTCCTTCATATTTTAGTAAGGACGCGACTTTTTTATTATTATATTTTGCAATTTTTTTGTAATCAAAATTATCAAACGCTTTTCTAAAATTTTCTCGCTTATTTAAAATGGTGGACCAACTCAACCCCGCTTGAAACCCTTCCAAAATGAGGAACTCAAAAAGTAGTCTATCATTGTGGACAGGCTTACCCCACTCTTTATCATGATACGCTACCATCAATGCATTGCCCTCACCCCAAGAACATCTTTTTTTCATATATAACATTATATCATACGAGAATACCAACTTTTAGAACGGTACCAAAAAAAGGAGTCCCCTCATTGGGACTCCTTTTTTTACGTTTATTGATTGAGCCCGAAGAAAGGACTTACACTACCCCAGTACTGTGGAGCTTTGCCATCCCACTTCTCCACCCACCGAAGCTGAATGACACCCGGATTAATCCGTAGGGCTTGAGCCTCAATAGTTATGGCCTGAGCCTTACCTTCGGCTTGCCTGATCTGTTGTTCTTTTTCGATTACAATGCGCTCCAAATCACGCTCTGCTTTGAGCTTTAATTGTTCTGCGGTCACCTTCTGCTCGATGGCCTCGTTAAAGGCGCGTGAAAAATCAAAATCAATAATATTAAATTCATCCACTACAATAGAACGGGTAAGCAAACGCTCCGCGAGATTTGATTTAATTTCTTCTTTTACTTCCTCGCGCTTAGTAACAAGCTCTTCTGCCGTAAACTTGGCAGTGGTTGCTTTTACCGCCTCCTGGATTGCGGGCGCAATAACGCGAATGTTATAGTCCTTACCCACTTCTTTCCAAATAAGGTTTACGGAATCCGGAAGCAAGTGATAGTTGAGCGCGATACGCGAAGTGACTACCTGCAAATCTTTTGATGATGCGGTAGCGGGAATCTCATCTTTTTGGATTTTAACATCCACTGTAACAACATGCTGGATGAATGGAATTTTAAAATATAATCCCTCGCCAAACACTTTATCCTGCACAGCTCCAAACTGCAGCAATACTCCGCGTTCGCCTGCTCCCACGGTTCCAAAGCTTGAAAAAAGTAAAATCAACACAACAAGTGTATACAAGGCACGCTTAATAATCTTCCCTCCCTGGAAGCTCCTAAAGGTCTCTTGAACCTGATTCATATAATTTTTGATTAATGCGTGGCTCGGGGACAGGGGCTCGAACCCCGATTCTCAGGTCCAGAACCTGATGTCCTACCATTAGACGATCCCCGAACAGTAGACTAATTGAGTACTTCCGCGCCTTCGAACACTTCTAACGCGGCTTTTAATAGATTATCCTCTTGTGGCGCAGGCTGGTGTACTTCAGCGCTCTTGTGGGGCCGTAGAGACTCTTTTAAAGTCGGAGAAATACGGTATGAAGTACCATACACCTCTTTTATAATTGTTTCAACTATCTCTCGATTTTTCATCTCTGAAACCTTTTCTTGCTGGAGCCTAAACTTAAACCCAAGCTCAAGGATATTTCCGGATATGCCAATGGGTTCGGAAACGCCAAGTACAAAATTGAGAGCATGGTTTTTATCCCGTGCCTTTGCCAAAACCTCTCCCCAACCGTCTAAAATCTCTTCCAATGAATGCGCACCTCCTTTTGGTGTGATAGATACAGGTAGAGCTGATTCAGGAGCAACAGAAACTAATCGTTCGGGTTGCGCTTCTGCAATAGGCGCAACATCTTCAGGCAACACACTGGCGCGCGAAAAATCCACAGCCGCCGAAGGTTCAATTGTTTTTGTTTTAGAAAGTTCTTTTTTTGGCGTCTCCTGCGCTTGAGCTACAACAGATACCTTCTTCTCGGCACACAACAATACGGTAACAAGTTCAAACGCCAAAGAAGGGATATCGGGCACAATCGAAAGATCATGGCTCGCCTTAAGAAGTTCAACGGTAATTTCGCGCAAACGATTTTGATCCGCACGCCCTACAAGCGCTTGAATTTCTGTTATCTCGTCCGTAGAAAAATACAATGCAAGCCGATTGGCATCATTGGTTGCGCCAAAAAGCAACAGGTGTCTTGCATACTCTAGGCACGTATCCATAAAAAATGCAAAATTAATCCCCTGTTCCTCAAGAGAAGACAAAAGCTCTAGCGCCTGTTTTGCATCACGCGAAATGATCGCAGATAAAAAACTAATAGTTTCCACAAATGGCGCTTTAGGCAAAAACAAGCTTGCATCATTAGCGGTGATCTCAGTTTTGCCTATAGAAAGAATCTGCCCAAGCAAGCTTTCTGCGTCCCGTAACGATCCAGAGCTCCGGCGCGCGATAGCAAGCACGACCGATGCATCCATATTAACTTTTTCTGCAGCAAGAAGCGCATGTAAGCGCTCTTGAATCTCTTTGAGCGGCACCCTACCAAAACTAAAATGCTGACAGCGGGAAAAAATAGTGTCGGGAATTTTTTCCAACTCCGTGGTTGCGAGGATAAATATCGCATGAGCTGGAGGCTCTTCTAGTGTTTTTAAAAGCGCGTTAAATGCCTCGCGCGTAAGCATGTGCACTTCGTCGATAATGTACACCTTGTACAAAGAATTCGCGGGAACGTATTTAATGTGTTCGCGCAGCTGCCTAATTTCCTCAATCCTACGGTTGGATGCGGCATCAATCTCCACAAGATCCTGGCTGGTTCCGCTGTTTACGGCAACACAAGAAGCGCATTCGTTGCACGGCTCTCCAGTAGCTTGATCGAGGCTAGAACAATTCGCGGCCTTTGCAAGTAAACGCGCTAACGTAGTTTTTCCTGTTCCTCGGATACCCGAAAATAAATACGCATGCGTAAGTGTTTTGGTCTTTAGCTGTTCAGTAAGGATATGCTTAATAGCATCCCTGCCAACAACTTCCTTAAATGTTTTTGGACGGTAGGTTCGGTACAATGTCATATGAACAGTGTACCTAAAAAAGCCGCACCAATCAAGGTGCGGCTTAGTAAAATAAATCCAATATGATTCAACGAATAATTAGAGTAAATCTGAGGTTGCCTTATCCAGGGGATCCGCGTACTCTTTGGATGCCGAGCTTTCTGCATGATTGCCCGATTCTAACTGCTTGATGATGTTTTCCACAGCCGCCCAGTGCGACTGCTTATCTGATGGGACTAAAATAACAACCTCATCCCCGACCTCGCCTTTAAAGTATGTAATGGATGCGGAAAGCACTTTGTAAGAATTGCCGCCGGCCATAACCGTGTACTCGCCAGTATCATCATCCTGCATCAATGCTCCACGAACGCGCTTACGCTCTACGGGACCAATTTGCTTGTACAAAAACGACCCATCATTCAAAATAGTGAGCTTTAAAATGTCGCCTTCAACAAGCTTTGATTTGGAAGCATAGTTCGGAGGTATGGAGTATCCTTTTCCGTCGTTGCCGTACATCTGCACTCCGTCAAACATGCCTTCCACTACCTCGCCTTCCTCTTGCGAACTTGCGCGCGCTGGCCGGGGTGTAGACGTAAGCCCTGAGATATCCACATGCTCTCCTGATTGAACCTTTTCCAGCATGGATTGCGCAGTCTCTATCTGCTTCTGCGCGCGCTGAATCATCTGTTGTAGTAATGCAATTTGGTTTGTATTTGCCATTTTATTTTGATTTTTATTACAAAAACAGTATAGCACAAAATACTAAAATACAAAAGAGCTACTCTGATGCTTCTGCTTTTTTTTCTAATTGGAAGCTCTCCACAATGTTAGCTTCAACATCTGCTCTGCTCACTCCATAGGTGTTGCGCGCATATTCTTTGATGGCCGTAGCAAGGGCTGAGTTTCCAGGTTCAGGAGGATAGGTTGATATCTGGAACGGCTTTGCCGAAGCATTGTCAATCAACAGCTTGATGTATGCCTGATACTTATCAATATTAATCACATCATACTCATTAAATACGGGAGCAAACTCCTTGGCGATCATTTCCGCATCCTCAACGCCTATCTTAAAAGAAATAATAGTACCTACGTTCCCGAACACCGCATCACGGATATTAGTGTTTCCTTTTGAATCAACAAGCTGGCCAACGTACTGGTGCGAAATAATAAGATCAAGCCGATATTTGCGCGCCTCAGAAAGAATAGTGGCAATTGAATCGGTAACAAAATTCTGGAACTCGTCGATATACAAATAAAAATCATGGCGCTCGCTCTCTGGCAGTTCAGCCCGCGTCATAGCAGCCATCTGTAATTTTGACACAATAATTAAACCGAGCAACGAACTATTAACCTCTCCGGTTTTCCCTTTTGCGAGATTGATAAGCAGAATTTTTTTGTTATCCATTACATCCCTAAAATCAAATGCACTTGTTGGCTGGCCGATGATGTTGCGGAGCATTTCGTTTTCCACGAACCTACCAACTTTTGAAATAAGGTACCCAAGCATTTCAGACTTATGAAAATCACTGGTCTTTGCCATTTCCTGCTCCCAAAACGAACGAACGTTTGGATCCACCAGCTTTGAAACCTTGTACTTTTGGAATTCTGGATCCGTAAACATGCGTGGAATATCCACAATAGTGCCTGGATGTTCTTTGTCTGCCATCAACGTCAACATTACGTTACGCATATTGTGCTCAAACATAGGGCCGATAACCTCAGGTGGAAACAATTTCTCGAAAATACGAATCATGTCCTGCACCACGAAATCCTTCTGCGAATCATCCTTGTACTCAAGCATATTAAGCCCCATGGGCCGATCGGTGTCGCTTGGATCAAAGTAGATAACATCCTTCATGCGATTCTCTGGAACATACGAAAGCACGGTATCAACTAAGTCACCATGCGGATCAATAACGCATACTCCGTGGCCTGCCTCAATATCCTGCTTTGCCATATTCGCGATAAGCACGGATTTTCCAGAGCCTGATTTTCCAATGATATATGCATGCCGCCTTCTATCACCCTCCTTAATGCGCACCACGGTATCGTCTCCGCGATACACATTATGCCCAAGCACAAGCCCTTGAGTCGGCATATTCACTGGGGCAGCAGCTTGTTTTGAGGAAAGCCACAAAATATTCGGGGTCTCGGCTGTAGGCAAGGGAAAATGGAACACCGATGCCATTTCCACGGTGTTTAAAATAAGTTGACCGCGCTCCTTAAAATTGCGATAAATAAAATCATTTAAAAATGCAGTAAGGTTGCGCGGCTTATTTCGAATAAATCCATTAGAATACTCATAGCCCCCATACTGGCTGAATGAATCCGCAATCGCGGAAAGGCTTGAGTTTGCGATTGATTCATTTTGTGCGGCCACTACAATACGGATATTTACCTCAAAAGCGCTCTTTGCGCTTTTTCCCTGTATGCGAGAAAGCGCTTCTTCGTCGAACTGAGAAAGCGTCTGCTGTTGGCGATTTAATCGCTCACGTTCTTCTGATTTTTTTGTTCCTGCGGACATCACCGCGCGGAGCGCAACATTAAATGGATTGCCACTCACAATTTTTACGGCATCTGAAAGTTTTTTTCCAGTCCGGACTTCGCGGGCAAGCCTGGAAGCTGCGGCATGCCACTTCGGATGGGCGCTACGCACCACAAACTGAATTGCCGCTCCCCCATTCTCTGGATCACGAAATTTAGAAAGAGAATTTGTAAGGCCGTTTAACGGATCAAATTCCATTTCCTGATACGTTTGGATGGGAAAATAGTACGATTTTTTAAATCCAAGAGAAAGCCCGGCAATCGCGCTTTGGGGACTAAAAATATTATAATCTTCCCGCTCTTCAATATACGCATCCGGAGATTGAGATTGAATCTGTTGCTCCACAAACTGCCTCAGATCCTGCGGAACCGTAATATAAAAAGAAATAACACCATCGTCCGCAACAATTTCAAATGCAAAATGGTCGCGCCTCCCAAACCAAAATGCATTCCACCCTCGCTCTGCGCGCAACCCAGCGAGGTTCGACATAAACGATTCAATGGGCGCAATAAGTTGGCGAACCTCTTTTTGCTGGTTTACTCCTTCTACTTCAAGCGACTCTTTGGGCAAAAGCACGCGCAAGGTAACCATTTCAAATGGATTAAAACGATTATACATTTTGCGCGTAAACATCCTCACAATAAAAGTGATCGGAATAAGAAGCAAAATACTAATACCAAGGACAAGGTAGGTAAATGACATAACTACTCTCCGCGTGTTTTAATCGCGATTGCAATAATTTTATCAGTCTTTCTTTTTGATTCCTGTTCCAAAAAAAACTTGTTAACCCCAGGAATTTTTGAAAGCCACGCCCGCAGGATAGAAAGTACTGTTTTGCCAATTGATGCGCTGCGCTCAATAAGCATTTCAATTTTGTGAGCAGCAAGTTCTCCCTCATACTTAACTGTTGCCTTAACCTCCGGCGGCAAGGACACAAAAATTTCTCCCAATCCTTCGGACATAATTTTTTCAATATCAATCAAACGCTCGGACTTGGTAGCGGGCGTTGGAACTCGTTCTGTAAGTGGACGTATATGCTGGCTTACCGAAGGAAGTTGGCTGGCTTGAGGCTTTTCCTTTGACCGTCCTGTCCGAGCCTCTTGTTCTTCGCGACGAGGCTCAGGCTCACGAATTTCAGGCTGCGGCGCCAAAACGTGCTCAACAGATTCATTCGTGATTTTTGGTGTTTCTTTTGATTTTAAGATATCTACCATAGCCCCAATTATACCACTTTTTTTGGCTCTTGACCAAAGCTATAGTTTGAGTTATACTGTTTTTATTATTTATATCTATATGTTCGATTTTTTACTTGGGCTGAGCCGTAGGCGAAGTTAAGCGAAAAATCGAGAGGAGAAAGCGTGCGAAAGGTGAAGTAGCCTACATAAGCAGGATACGGAACCTGAAGCGCGCTTTAGACGACATGGCACATAAAAAAGCAGGAGGATCAACTAGTAATTTACGAGACTCAAAAGGACAACGTCTAGGCGTTAAGCTTTATGGCGGAGAATTTGCGCAAGCAGGCGCTATTATCGTACGCCAACGCGGCACCCGCTACTTTGCCGGTGAAAATGTAAAACGCTCTAAAGACGACAGCATGTTCGCGATTAAAGAAGGCGCAGTACTCTTTAAGAAAAAAATGAAACGCGGCTACGATGGAAATTTGAAACAGCGCGTGGAAGTGAACGTCGTTGCGGTAGTCTCAAAATAACTCCAGTATCAAAACACCCTGCCTAGTCCACCCACTCGTCCGCTTCGCGGACTTGCGGGAACCCGGTTTTGGCAGGGTGTTTTTAGTTTCTATTTCCTTTTCTTCAAGCTCGCTCGTACAAATTCCTTAAACAGCGGATGCGGCTTATGCGGGCGAGATTTAAACTCTGGATGGAACTGCACTCCCACAAAAAACGGATGCTTTGGAAGCTCAATAATTTCTACAATGTGGTTATCCGGGCTCACTCCAGAAACAACAAGCCCCGAAGCCTCCAATCGCTTGCGGTAAGCATTGTTGAATTCATAGCGATGCCTATGGCGCTCATCAACACGGCTCTTGGCATAGGCTTTCTGTGCCTTGGTGCCTTTTTTGAGCTTGCACGGCCAACTCCCGAGCCGCATACTGGCACCATAATCCTTTGCGAGTAATTTCTTTTCTTGGTCCGGCATAATGTGAATAACCTGATGCTTTGCCTCTGGATTTTGCTCGGTTGAAGTAGCGCCTTTTATCTTGGCCACATTTCGGGCAAACTCAATAGTGGCAAGCTGCATGCCATAGCACAAACCTAAATACGGAATAGTATTGGTACGCACATGCTTAATGGCTGAGATGATTCCTTCAATGCCGCGCGTACCAAACCCACCGGGCACAATAACTCCATCAAAAGCAGAAAGCTCTTTGACTTTTTTAGGATCTTTTTCGTACTCTTCGGAATCAACCCAAGTAAAATTCGGTTTCACATTCTGCCCCCAGGCAGCGTGCTTTGCGGCCTCTATAACGCTGATGTAGGAATCAGCCAGCTCAAAATCTCCAGTTCCAAAGTACTTGCCAACTACTGCAATTTTAACTTCACGCTTTAGGCGCTTGATTTTCTTTGCTAAGGCACGCCATTCTTTCATGTCGCGACTCTTGGGCTTTATACCGAACGCTTTAAGAATCTTTTCATCAAGCTTTTCTTTTATAAAATTAACAGGCACATCGTACACCGAACTCACGTCCGGCGCGGAAATGGCATTTTCTGCGTTCACATTGCAGAATGTTGCAATTTTATCCCTGCGCTTGTGATCCAAGGAGCGCTCGCTTCGGCAAATAATAAAATCCGCCTGAATGCCTGCACTGTTTAAGGTACGCGCCGCATACTGGGTTGGCTTTGACTTCATTTCTCCAACCATAGGAGGAATAGGCAAATAAGAAACCAACACAAACAGCACGTCGTTCTTGTGCTTAAACTTCATCATGCGCGCCGCCTCCAAAAATAACACGTTTTGGTACTCTCCTACGGTGCCGCCTATTTCCACGATAACGAAATCGCTCTTTTCTTTTTTAACCACCAAGTTGATGCGCCGCAAAATTTCATTGGGGATATCTGGCACCACTTCCACGTCCTCGCCCTTGTATTCAAGGTTCCGCTCGCGGCGGATGACCTCCTGATATACCTGCCCAGTGGTGATGTAGTGGTTGCGTGTAGAAATTTGATCCACAAATCGCTCGTAGGTCCCTAAATCCTGGTCCGCCTCAATGCCATCGTCTCCAACAAAAACTTCACCATGCTCTGTGGGGCGCATGGTGCCAGCATCAATATTTACGTACATATCACACTTGATGATGGAGACGCTAAAGCCGCGTGATTGTAGAATTTTTCCAATAGATGCGCTCGCGATGCCCTTGCCAACGGAACTCATCACCCCTCCAACTACAAATAGGTACTTGGTGTTATTCATTGCGCGCAATGTTGATAGTAATGGTTATTGAATCGCTTCCTCCTAAGCTTAACACAACCTCATGTTTCCCCAAAGTTTTGAGATGATGAGGCAGGTTTACGGCTTTTGGGTCCACCTGGATTTTTTTCCGTTTTTCTATTGCTTCCACGATTTCCTTAGGCCCAATACCTCCAAAAAGATTACCCTCCTCGTTAGCAGAAGCCCGTATGAGGATTACTTGGCCAGAAAGCACGTTATGTAGTTCGTTCCGTACTTTTTTGACTTGCTCCTGTTTGCGTGATTTTTTCTGTTTTACCGCCTGAACGCGAACAACAACATCTCGAGTTGCTTCCCGCACAAACCCCTTTGCAATTAAAAAATTTCTTCCATACCCAGGCGCCACCTCTAAAATATCCCCAGGATTTCCAAGCTTAGAAACGTGCTGTACAAGGATAATTTTCATAGTGCATTAAGATACTCAAGTGCCCGATCCATCTGTGGATCTTCGTCGTTGTTGAAATTCTCTTCAGTAAGCTCAATAACCTCATCGGGAGTAATGCCTTCCTCGTTAATAGATCTATCATTCGGAGTAAACCATTTTGCTACGGTAAACTTGACGCTGGATCCGTCTGGTAAATCCTCAAGCACCTGCACAGATCCCTTGCCGAACGTCTGTTCACCAATAATGTATGCAATTTTGTAATCCTGCAAAGCGCCCGAAACAATTTCCGAAGCAGAGGCGCTTCCTCCATTTACTAAAATCACGGTAGGTATGCCGGTCAACAACGGCGTTCCTTGTGCGGTGTACGTAGTAGATCCATCCACCGAACGCTCGCTTACAACGACTTTTTTATCTATCCAAGCAGACGACACATCAACAGATGTCTGCAAAAATCCTCCCGGATTATTGCGCAAATCAAAAATAATTCCTTTGGGATTCTTGCTTATTACTTCGCGCTGAATCGCTTTAAACGCGGTTGACGTGTCTTCGTTAAAACTGCGAATCTGGATATAGGCGATTGCATTATCTTTCATTTCCCAAGAAACGCTCTTAACGTTAATAGTGTCGCGGACAATGGGCACATCAAACAACGCATCCACGCCCTCGCGCGCAATAGTAAGCATAACCGTGGTTCCTCCTTCGCCACGAATGCGGTTTACGGCCTCATTCACACTAAGATCCTTTGTGGATTCGCCATCAATCTTTGCAATTAAATCACGCGGCTTTAATCCAGCTTTTTTAGCAGGAGATCCATCTAATGGAGATACCACAGTGAGCACATCGTGCTTTATTGCGATTTCTGCTCCAATGCCTTCAAACCGCCCCTTGAGTGAATCAGAAAATGCTTCTGAAACTTGAGGTTCTAAAAATACTGAGTATGGATCATCAAGCGCCGCAACCATACCTTGGAGCGCTCCATAAAAAAGATTAGTTTCAGAAACTGGCTGATCCACATACTGCTTTTTTAGCATGCCCCATACCGTTGTAAAAATATCAAAATCAATATCTTTTCCTAAATAGGCTTTTACCTGATCGGGACGGATAGTGACGGTTCCAGATTCAATTGGTTCACCTTTTTTATTAACTACCAATACTTCTTTCTCTCCTTTTCCAAGGTAAAAACCGCCAACAAACGCGGCAGCAACAATAAAAACGCTAACAAAAACAAATTGGAATTTTTTCAAAAAAGACATAAATAAAAAATCTCAAAATCGAAATGCCAAATAAACATTAAATTCTTAAGATCTCCAAAAGTCATCTTACCATACCATAGAACACTACTCAACACGACTAATGTCCGCACCCAACGCGCGCAAACGCTCATCAATTCGCTCGTACCCACGATCAATAATTTCAGCCTGACTAACAATGGTTTCTCCTTGCGCTACTAAGCCTGCCATGAGCAGTGTTGCGCCAGCGCGCAAATCCAGGCTAGGAACAACGCTTCCAGAAAGCTGAGTTTTACCTTTGATAATTGCAGTGTGGCTATCTTTAATCTCTGCCTCCGCGCCCATATCAACTAACTTTTCAATATACCCTAACCGGTTCTCATACATGGGATCATGAATAATACTTTCACCGCTCGCTTGAGTGGCAAGTAAGCCAAATGGCGCCTGCAAATCAGTAGGAAATCCAGGATGCGGAGCTGTTTCAATAGAAAAAGATTTAAGCGTATTTTTTGATGAGGAAACTGTCCAGGTATTTCCTGACTCAAGGACAGAAACGCCTATAGCAATCAATTTCTGGCGAATCACTTCAACATCTTTTGTGACCACAGGCGAAATAACAATAGTTCCGCCACAGAGCGCTCCAAGCACCGCAATAGTGCCTATCTCAAGTTGATCTGGAATAATTTCAAAATCAACCCCCTTGAGATCCTTTGAGCCGTGAATGGTAATTTCGTCGGTGCCTGCCCCACTCACTTCTGCTCCCATAGCAGAAAGCATGTTACACAAACAGACAATATGTGGCTCGCTAGCCGCGTTTTGAATGATGCTGCGCCCAGGAATCCTGCTTGCGGCCATAAGCGCATTTTCTGTTGCCGTGACTGAACGCTCGGTGAGTTTAATAGTAGAGGCTTGCAAAAAATCGCCAATTATAGTATAGTATCCATCTTCTCCTCGCTGTATAGATGCTCCAAGTGCCTCAAAAGCCTTAAAATGAGCATCCAAAGGCCGATTACCAATATTACACCCTCCTGGCTCAGGCATACGAACACGGCCAAGGGAAGCAAGTAATGGCCCCATACACAAGACTGATGACCGCATGCGCTTTGTGAGAAGATAATCCATTTCATGCTTTTTGATTTCTGGTGTATGAATAGTGGCAGTATGCTCATCCTGCCAGGTAATATGTGCTCCAAGATCCTCTAAAATAGCCAGCATGTGGCTAATATCGCTAATTCGCGGTATATTTCGAATAGTGGATGGATCTCGGGAAAGCAAGGTTGCGGCAAGTATTGGTGTTGCCGCGTTCTTCATTCCTTGAACGCGCCATTCTCCGGAAAGCGTTTTACCTCCCTGTATAATAAATGTTGACATATGACTCTAACAACAAGACGAATACTCTATATTGGATTTATAATTATATTTTTTATCGCGGCTCCGCCGCTTGTTTTGTATACGGCTGGATTTCGGTATGATTTTCAGTATAACCGAGTTGTTGAAACAGGAAGCTTAGTTATCAGCTCCAATCCTTCGGGCGCTGAAATCTATCTTGATGGCGAATTATACAAAGAAGTCACCCCAACAATTATTAATACTATACTACCTGGGAAAATAAATCTACTAGTCCAAAAAGAAGGGCATTATTCCTGGAAAAAAGAAATAGAAATACAGCCTCGAGTCACCACCTTTGAGGAGCATATCACATTGTTTAAAGATACAAAACCCATGGCAATAACTGAACATGCTTTGGTGCAATACTGGTGGAACCGATCACATACCTTACTTGCCTATGCCGCAGAAGACAACACGCTGCGCCTCTTTAACACACTCAACCAAAAAGATACGCTTATTGCCAATAGTGCCGATGCATCGAGCGTTACGCTTTCTTGGTCAAAAAATCGCGACCAATTCTTCTTCAACCGAAACACTACCCAAGGGAACAAGGAATTTATTATCGTAGCCACGCAATCCCCAGAACGGATTATTCCCCTTTCGGATATTTCAACGAAATCATTTAATTCTCTGCAGTGGGATCCTGTTTCCAAAACCACGCTTTATGGAACAACAGATAGCGGTGATCTCATGCGCCTCAACTATCTATTGCATACAGAACATCTGATTGCTGAAGGCCCGGTAACACAGTATCTTGTTGAGGAAAAACGAATCATACTGATTGCAAAAAATACATCCGGAAAACTATACCTTGCGTGGATCAATCCATCTGACCGCGACACTGTGCATTTGCTTCCAGAAATTTTAGTAACGCACTATGACACATTCATTCCTTCAAATTCACACTATATTGCGATTAAAAATCAAGATACCAACACACTGCGTATTATTGATCCTGGGGCATTACCGCCACTATCCAACGAAGCCATAGTTTCTATTGCCGGTGTTAAAAACGCATACTGGACAGACGATGGAAACACGCTCGTGTATTCTGATGGATTTGGAATATATACACAGACGTTCACCACGCCAATTTCTGTCCTCCCAAACCAAAAAGAAACCAGCAATCTTGTAACACGCTACTCAAAACAAATCCGCGAGCTAGCGATTAGTGGCAACGGCAGGCATGTATTTTACACTATTGAAAACGAATTACGAGTAAGCGAGCTGAATTCGTTCGATGATCCGCGTTCAATTATTCTTTATTCTGGAACGAACACTATGAGTGGACTTAGGTACAGCAGCCAAAATAATTCCCTCACTTTTATTGATGGGGATGGAATACTGCAAACGCTTGCCTTATCACAAGAGAACTTGAGATCCTTCCCGTTTGGCAATTAAAAGATTTGCCGCCAAAAGAGAGTCAAAGGTTCCGGCATCCAGCCACGCTCCACTCACTGTACTCACCGTGAGCTCGCCTTTGTGCAGGTAAAAATTATGCAGGTCTACGATTTCGTACTCGCCTCGCGCTGACTTGGCAAGATTTTTTGCTGCCTCTACTACGCGGTTGTCGTAGAGATATAATCCTGTTACCGCGTAATCGGATAAATGCTCTTTTGGCTTTTCTACGATTTTTTCCGCAACATTGGCCTCATTAAACTTGATCACGCCGAACCGCTCTGGATCAGGCACTTTTTTTGCGAACACCTGTCCCCCGCTCTTAAACGCTTTAATCTGTTCAGAAAAATCATCTTCAAAAATATTATCCCCAAGGATAAGCGCAACCGAATCATCGCCGATAAAATTCTCGCCAATGGTAAACGCCTGAGGCAGGCCTTCAGGATTATCCTGGATTTCGTACGTAAACTTTACGCCCAGCTCTTTCCCGCTTCCAAGAAAGCGCAAAAAATCTCCAGCTCTATCTGGCGCGGTAATAATAAGAATTTCCGTGATCCCACCTTGCATCAAGGTTTCGAGGGGATAATAGATCATTGGCTTATTGTAGATAGGCAACAACTGCTTGGAGGTAACCTTAGTGAGCGGACTAAGCCTTGTGCCTGATCCTCCTGCTAAAATAATTCCTTTCATAAAAAATAGCTGTCATCCCGAGCGAGCCCCTCGGGAATACTCGGGGCAGGCTTCCTCGCGAGTCGAGGGATCTAGTTTAATGATGAAATGACGCGTACTCTCGGAGCGCCTCTTGCCACGAACGAAGCGAAGGAAGCTTTGTTGATACTAAGGTCGAAAACGTAGGGCGCTTTGCTGGGCGCGGATATTCCATAGTTGCGCACGGCACTAAATCAACGTCCTTACCATACACCTCAAAAATTTCCTTGGCAAATCCGTACCAGCTTATTGTTTCGCTGTTGGTGCGGTGATAGATGCCTGCTGGTTTACCACTTTTTACGAGATCAAAAGTTGCCTGTGCCAAATCCGGCGCGTACGTTGGCGAGCCGATCTGGTCATCTACTACTTTCAATGGCTCACCCGCTTGAGCCATTGAAAGCATGGTCTCCACAAAATTTTTCCCTGCGTGCCCATAGAGCCATGCGGTGCGGATGATGTACCATCTGTCATTGCGAGGAGGCGTACTCGCCAACGAAGCAACCTTATCGTCACCAAAAGGCCTATTCTCGTCGTTAAGATTGCTTCGGTCGTTCGCAGGGTACTGCTCACTCCCTCGCAATGACAGTATATCCTGCTCTCCTGCAAGTTTTGACCGCCCATAGGCATTAATTGGATGCGGCGTATCAAGTTCTGTATACCCCTCCTGCTGAGTTCCATCAAACACGTAATCCGTTGAATAGTGCACCAAGGTCGCGCCAAGGTTTGATGCAACTCTTGCAAGATACCCTACTGCAGTACCATTAACTTTTGTGGCAAGCTCCTCGTTCTCTTCGCATGCGTCCACATTGGTGTATGCTGCCGCGTTGATGATGAGCTCCGGCGCGAGCATGCTCATTTTCTCGTTGACCTGGGATTGGTCGGTAATATCAATATCGCTCACATCCCATACGGTGGGATTGAATTCTGTAAATGCTTTTGCAAGCTCCTGGCCGAGCATGCCTTTTGCGCCTATGATAAGTGTTTTCATACGCGTGCCAGTTGCTTTTTAATAAAAGGGATAAAGCTTAATTGCGCGGCAAGAGTATTGCCAATCTCCAAACTCACCACCTCGCTAAAACATTTTTTTGGCATAGTACGCAGGTATGCGTATTGCTGTACGCTGCGGGCAAAATGGCGCGACTCGCTCGCCGCAGTCACCGCGCTCGCGTGATTCACTAAAACCGGCAGCCGTTCGAGGGCGCGTTCAATATCACGAGCAATGCCTTGTTCCCGCACATCAACATAATGTGAGAGATCAATCACCAGCCCGCCAAATCGATCCAATTTTTTATCAAGCTTAAAATCATTATTATTTTCTATGCCAATGCAAGCGCGCACATCTGCACTGAATTTTGTAAAATACGGAATATACTCATAGTGTGTCGTAAAGCGGCGCGTACCATATGTTTCCATATAATGCCGAACCTCGTGCTCAGTTTGGTCTGCGCGGATATGTACGTGCGGAATCGAAACAATGCCCGTGGTCTTGAGTTTTTCATGGACATAGTCGCGCCCTTTTTTTTCGTACCCCGTCACAAATAAAGAAATTTCTTTAAGCCCCAATGCATTAATTTCCCGGATGCGCGCATCAATATACCCGCGCGAAACCGGCTTTCCTTTGGTGTATGTTACCAGAGAAGGAGTAATAAGAGGCAGCTTCATGATGTTTGGTAGTGCTGTTGGTAATAGTGCTGGTAATCCCCGCTCTTTACGCGCTTCCACCAGTCTTCGTTATCCTGATACCATGTAACGGTGCTTACAAGCCCTTCTTTGAGCGTGACAGTTGGCTCCCAGCCTAAGGAACGGATTTTTGAAGAGTCAACCGCATACCGCTGATCATGCCCAGGGCGCAAGCCACTTACCGGCTCAATCATATCATTACCTTTACCGAGCAATGCGAGAACGGTTTCTGTAATTTCTCTATTCGTGACTTCCGGGTCATTTTCCGCGGCAATGTCATATGCCTCGCCAAGCGTACCCTTGCGCAACACTAAATCAATAGCACTGCAGTGGTCGGAAACATACAGCCAGTCGCGAATCTGCGTGCCTCCGTCGTAGAGCGGAACTTTTTTGCCTTCAATAAGATTAGTGATAAACAAAGGCACGAGTTTTTCTGGAAACTGATATGGCCCGTAATTGTTGGTGCACCGCGTAATCATAATGGGCGCCTCATGCGTGCGGATTGCCGCGATTGCCAGTGATTCGGCCGCTGCCTTGGATGCGGAATATGGGCTGGATGGCTTAAACGGATCCCCATCTTTTGATTTTTTTGGAGCATCCACATCTCCATACACTTCGTCCGTGCTTACGAGAATCATTTTGGGGATTTTCAGTTCTTTGACTGCGTCGATGACAACCTGCGCGCCAAATACGTTGGTGTGGATAAATTCGTGGCCGGAATGGATGGATCTATCCACGTGCGATTCCGCGGCAAAATGCACAATCGCATCAACGCCTTGTGCGGCTTCTATAAACGCATTTGCGTCGCACACATCTCCTTTGATAAAAGAGTAACGCGCATCCTCTTCAAACTCTTTAAGATTCTCCAAATTTCCGGCGTACGTAAGCTTGTCAAAATTAATGAGCACTTCGTCTGGATAATTTTTTAACAGGTAGCGGATAAAATTAGAACCGATAAACCCGGCTCCTCCGGTAATAAGTAATTTCATAATTAAAATCTCCGGTCCCCGTGGTCAGCTGCTTGTTCGCGCGGATCCGGAGCTGTATCAAGCGGACTGTGCTCGTTAAATGATGTTTTATACCGTTCGTTTATTTCATCAATTGAAGTATGGTGCTCCTGGGTGCCATACTTCTCAATAGCATACGATGCAATGGTCGCAGCAAGCTGGCCGGTTTCTTTCCAGCTCCGCTGGCTGATGAATCCAACAATGATTCCCGCGCGGTAGGCATCTCCGGCGCCGGTTGGATCTACAACCTCCCGAGGCTTTGCAGTACTGATTGCAAAATTCCCTTGCTTGGAATGGATCATCGAACCATTTGCTCCTTGAGTCACCACAACAATGGTTTCGTTTTTTGTTATATCATTCAATTCAACACCTGTCTTGGTCCGGAACATCTGCCACTCATAATCATTAAAAATCGAAATCGCGGAACCCTCAGCGCAATACAAAAGCTCTTCCGCAGAAAGCACGCTCATCTGTTGGCCCGGATCAAACAAGTATGGAATCTTTCGGTCACGCGCTTCTTTGCACCGCTTGACGATTTCTTGTTTTGAAGAAGGTGCTACTACTAGAAAATCACCTGATACAAAACTACGCGGTAAATGTACTTCATGCCCGCGCGACAACGCTCCAGGGTAGAACGCGCTGATCTGATTGTCGTCCAAATCCGTAATAATGTTTGCGACTGCAGTGTACTCGTCTTCGTACATTTTAATATGCTCAGTGCTAATACCTTGCCCGACTAAATATGCAGCATACCGCTCAAAATCTTTTCCAACACTTCCAATAATTTTAGAATCAAAACCAAGCAATTTAAGATTGTACGCAATGTTGCCGGCTGTGCCTCCGAATTTTTCTTCCAAGCGCTCCAACACAAAAGACACATTCAGCAGGTGAATTTTATCCGGAATAATGTGATTCCGGAATCTATCATTAAAATCCATGATCCGGTCGTATGCGAGCGATCCGGTTACTGCTATGTTCATAATTACACGTCACCCTGAGCGAAGTCGAAGGGTCTAACGTCCTTATTAGTTAAAGAAGTTTCTTAATATGTTCCGCGGTCAATGCAAGTTCATCCTGCGCTACTTGCTTGCCTCCCCAGAGTTTATGCCCGTCATCTTCAAACCGAGGCATAATATGGAAGTGCGTATGAAAAACAACTTGCCCAGCTTTTTTTCCAACATTAACTCCAAGGTTAAAAGAATCAGCTCCCACTGCTCCAAGTATTGCTGGCTTAATTTTTTGTACAGTTTGAATAAGTTTTGAAGCAAGCTCTGGAGGGGTATCTGTTAAATCTTTGTAATGCTCTTTTGGAATTACTAATGTGTGTCCAGGGTTAATGGGATTAATATCTAAAAATGCGAGAATATCATCATCCTCATACACTTTGTGCGAAGGTGATTCACCTGTTACTATGTTACAAAAAATACAGTCTGACATATGGTTTTAATTATATCTTAAATGGTGATTTAGGATCTTGTTCCCATCTGATTTCATCAACCTCATCTTGCTTTCCTTTTCCTTTGTATAAGCGATCCGGAAGGTTAAACGAATACGCGCCTGCCTTGGAGATACATTTGTATCCATGCACTACGCCCGGCGGCACCATCACAAACACGGGATTATCCTCGCCGACAGTCAGCTTGAATAACTCGCGGTACCCAGGCTTTCCCTCGCGGTTCTCCCAGAGATACAAATCAAAATTTCCCGGGCCCGCAAAAATAAACCCATCAGACTGATCTTTGTGTTCGTGCGGTCCGCGGCTTATGCCTGATTCTGTTTTGGAGACATATGCCATCACTGGCTGGTAGTCCATTTCGTCATTTCTCCACACTTCGGAAAGCCAGCCGCGCTCATCCGCCCAACGCTCTAATGGTTTGATTACTATATCTTCTATCATACCCCTACTTTACCAGAATCAGGAGTAAAAAGCCAGATTATGCCGGATACGACAAAAACAGCCAGCATGATAGCCGGATTAACGAAAAACGATACATACCCATCTTTCAGCGTCTCTAAAAAGTAAAGCACAAGCGTAAGTACTCCGGATGCACGGAATAGCTCGGTATTGAGTTTTAGTAGAATTGTCATTGCGAGCGTAGCGAAGCAATCTTACCATCGAGCTGCGGCTGGTTGATAAGATTGCCGCAGTCGCTTCGCTCCCTCGCAATGACAACTAAGTTTTTAATCTTTTCAATTGGTTTTTTATGTACTCAACAAATCCGTTCCAATCCAATGGGTCGCGCTTGAGTAGGATAGTAATATCCTTAAGCACAATATCACCATGTCCTTTATTTAATTCCGGAGCAGAAACCAAAAAACTGATCTCGTTGATGTACAACTCAAAATCGCTCCATACAAATGGAACACTAGTTCGGTACCAATCATCTCCTAGTGATTCAGGAGGCGTATATGTTGCCACCAGATAATTATACTCGCTTGTATCAGTATTTACATTCATAACATCCCACTGAATATTCTCTGGAAGCGCATAGTGGTACGTCAAAATTGGTTCGGAAGGAGGCTTTACCAGTAATGCAGAAAGGTTCGTATAACGCTCCTGCTTTTGGCAGAACAGTACACCATCATACCGCTGGCACGGCCAATCGAGGTTGTCGATAATTGTATTCTGCAACGGCTTCATTACAAAACCCCAACTTCCACGCAAACGACGTGCACCTAGCTCCAAGATTGGTTGGGCTTGATTTTGGAATGTTATATCAACGGTCACCGTATCAAACTCGCGCGGAACTTTTGCATCAAAGTACACAGGATCAACATAAAAACGCTGGCTATTCGGGCCATCATCATCCAAATCAATCACGCGCTGTTCCGGATGCAGATCCGTAATCGGCGAAATAGCGCTCCCTTTTTTGTACTGTAAAACAAACTCCCCGGTGGGCACCAGGTTCTGGAAAAACAGCCAGGCGAGAAATAGAACAGACCCGCCCCAGAGAAAGGAACGAGCGACATATAGAATGTTTCTTGTATCTTTCATATAGCTATACTACCATAACAATAACCTATATGAATATGTCACATATTGCAATTATTGTCCTGCACTACAAAAACCTTGATGACACCAAGGCCTGCTTAAAATCGCTTGAAAAAATAGACTATCCGAGCTACTCCGTCATTGTTGTAAATAATGACGCAGATGGCCACGGCAAGGTTTTGATGGATGAATTTCCCAAGATTACTCTCATTCAGAATGAGAGTAATCTAGGCTTTGCGGAGGGCAATAATATAGGCATGAGGCACGCACTTGCTAATGACGCCACCGATGCCGTCCTAGTCCTTAATAATGACACTGAAGTTGAACCGAGCTTTTTGACTACCATGGCGCAAGCTAAGGGTGATATGATTGCCGGCCACATGATGCAATACAACAATCGCGACAAAGTAGACAACCTCGGCGTGGTGATGATGAAAAGCGGTTTACCTTTCAACCGATTGAATGAAAAGCAAAAGATCTTCTGCCCCTCTGCGGGATGCGCACTGTACTCTAGAAGGTTATTAGAAGCCTGTGTCATTGCGAGCGGAGCGGTAGCGGAGCGCGGCAATCCTAACGTCGCCTCAGAGCACGATTCCAAGGCTACAGGCAACCATGGCGATGATAAGATTGCCACGGTCGGGAGTACCCTCCCTCGCAATGACAAGTGGTATTTTGATCCAACATACTTTGCATACACCGAAGACATTGACCTCGGATTCCGCGCCCACTTGCTCGGATTTGAAGCAGGGTATGATAAAGACGCAGTTGTATATCACAAGGGCTCTGCATCAACAAGCAAGCTTTCGGATTTTGCGGTATATACTACCTACCGTAATTTGATTTGGACGCAATACAAAAATTATCCTACAGCGGTTTTCTTCCGCAATGTGCTCTGGATTATTCTCGGATGGATGACCATCTTCTTTGGTTATATATTTAAAGACAGGCCTTGGATCATCGCCAAAGCAATGGCTGATGGATTGGCTGGCATAGCAACTATGAAACACAAGCGTGCTGAAATACAAAAACACAAACATTACAAAGGATGGAACGTTTGGTTTGAAAACGGAATCTTCCCAAAAAATCTTCTATAAAAAAACGAACAAGTAGAGAGTTGTCCACAAAAAAATACGTCTGCGAAACCTTTGGCTTCGCAGACGCGGACGAGGAAATGACCCGATACAACAAGCAACGCCTCTTATTCCTTTCGCTAAAGGCGTACTGATATCGGCTCATGCTCACTCGCCTGATTCCCATTCATCATACGGCAAGTTGAATGAGTCACTCTCTTGCTGCCGTTGACATATAAAACCGACAATCATTGCCATCCAGAGTACCCACGCTACCAGGCAGAGGATAATTCCTACTGGGGAAATCATAAACCTTCTCAATGGATTCTCTGGTGTCATAAGGAACCAAACTACCAGAACTGCCCCAACAGGAAACCCAAACAGCACAAACCAGTCAATAAGCCTAAACATACCACATTCCTCCGTTAGAGGCCGAAGAACAATAATACACACGATACTTTTTTTAGAGTTGCCTGTCAATCCGCCAAATATGCACATCCCCAATACGCCGTGGCTCGCCAAGTAATTCAATAATCTTGCCAAGCACGGTATCATTAATCCATTTATTCTCAGTCATGTAGTAACAGGTGGATGCGCCAGTCACGCGGAATGCCGCGGTAATCCATGTGTCTGATGGCGATTTTGACAATGCTTCAAAAATCTTAACACGCTCTGGCTGGGCATACTCCGTGTACATAGGAAAATTTCCGCCCGTAATTTTACGGCCAGATACCGCTTCAAGCCCAAGCAACGGCCAGGTATTTGCAATAACGCAGTGTGGCTCTCCATCTAGTTGGTGTTCAGCCCACACGACGCGCGCCGCCGCCAGCTCATCACTGGTTACCATTTGCAGTTTAGGGCCGGATGCATAGGTTGATGTCGCGCTAAACGCGAGCAAAAAAGCAACAACAAGAATCTTTTTCCGCATAGGAATGGGAATGCGGTCTTCGTGCAAGAATAGCCACATCCCCCATCCTAAAAACAAAATCATAAAAAATACAATTGTCTCATTAAGCCGGCGCGCCAAAATGTGCACACCCTCGGTAAATGACCAGGAAATAAAGTACGCACCCAAAGTGACGCCAAACAAAACAGCAATGAGCGCCAGCACACGCTTCGCCTTGTGGTATCGGAACAAGCGATAGCAAGCCCAGCCAATAACAGTCCACACGCCCATAGAAACGACAAACGGAACAATTCGGTAGGAGAATAGTGGCAAGCGTGAGAGTGACTCTTTAGATTGGTTATACAAAAAGTTTCCCTGATCAATAAAATCAGGGGGCACTATAATTCCGATAAACCCAGAAAGCCTGCCGAAAGAATCTGCAAGCGCATCCACCACACCTCCAACAGACATTGAACCTGAGGCGTAGTTGGAGAGTCCTTGGAATATCTCCAAAAATGGAATTGCGAACAACGCGCCAAAAACCAAAAGTACAAAAATAGTTTTATCGCGGAGCGCGATCCTTCGGTCGCTGAATCCAAACTTAAGCTTAAGCTTATACCAATGATTGCGCTCCATAAACAATTTTCGCCATGCAATTGCCAAACTGCCAAAAAGAAGCAACACGAAAAAATTCAAAATATACCCCCAATAAAACATCAAAGAGAATACGCTTGCCGCATACAATGCGGCCCGTTTTCCCTCTTTAACATACTGCGCCCATAGTAATAAAATAAAAAAGAAAAATAAATGCCCGAACGAAACCGGAATCGTAATAGCGCCTTCGGACTGGAACGTATAAAAAATGGTCGGCAAAAATGCGAATAATAACCCTAAGCGCTCATTTTCAAAAATCAACCTGCCGAACCAATATAACAGCAGTGGAAGAAACAACGACCAGAGCAAAAATACCATCAACAAATCAACCCAAAATAAGCTCACCCCAAAAGATTCAGATAAAAAGATAGTTGATGCCCATTGAGCTGCGTATGATGTTTTATTTCCTGCAACCAAAGCCTCGGGAACCGCAATAGGCCCGAAATGAATAGTGGAGCGATCCTCTCCCCAAATGCTCGGAGTATAAATATTCCCTTCTTGTAGCCATTGTTCGGCTCCCAAATGGCGCCATTTGTCCCCGCCAAATCCTGTTTCGTAGATAACCGGCAAATACGCATGCGTAAGGTACGAAAATACGATGATGACCGCAAGCACCAGCTTAATTGATCCTTTTGTGAGCACCATATACCCCACCAAAAACGCAAGCGCAAAAAAAAGCATGAGCGTAAATGATGAAAGCGCGGCCCATGGGGAAATAATATACACTCCCGTGCGGGCATGAAAAATAAAAAATGCAAACAAGGCGGAAAACACAAAAAAACCAATTACATGCCAATCTCGCACTAAAGCGAGAAACGAAGAAATCTTCTTTAGGGCGTCATGCTGAACTTGTTTCAGAATCTGTTTTCCGTAAGGATCCCGCAATGAGTTTGGGATGATGCTATTATTTGATTTCATCCACAATGACAACAGTATACCCACCAAACCAACAAATAGTAGCGCACATGCAACGGCGATCCTATCATACTTCCATACCACAACTGGAATACCAACAGCAAATGCGGAAAGGTAGAACCCAACTAAAAATCCAAATACAGATGCCCACGCCCTATTGAATGGAAGTATGCGCTCCAAAACAACTCCCCAACAAATTGCTTGGAGACCATAATATACTGCAAGGCCAACAAGCCCAACAACAAATGATTTGCTTCCGGTCCAGTTGCTGTACAAAAGCGCAACTGATGCGAACAAGAGTAATGTTTGTATTATTGAACGCCGCATAGTGTAAGTAATGTATTTCCAATACTCTCCCCAGTATACCTTGTTTCGCAAAGTTTGCGAGCAGATTTTCCCATTGCTGCGTGTTTTGATGGATTAGTTACTATAAAATTGATTGCATTTGCAAGCGCTTTCTCGTCGCGGACTGGAATTGTTATTCCGGACACGCCATCTTGGTACACCGACCTAACGCCAGGTAGGTTTGACGTGATAACTGGCGTGCCACATGCCATGGACTCTGCGAGCACGATGCCGAATGACTCTGATTGATCAATAGATGGCAGCACAGTAACTGCCGCGTTCTGGTACAATGCAACAAGCTCTTCGTCTGACACTCCTCCTGCGAATGTAACACGATCAGCAACACCAAGGTTTTGAGCCTGTTTTTCATACTGTTCCATACGATCGCCTTTTCCGGCGATGACAAATTTCGCGTCCATGGAAACCAATGGCATAGCCTTAATCAAATACTCAACTCCTTTAAAATAGTGCGCGCGATCCAAACCTCCAACAAACAACACCATCCCTTTGTCATCCCGACCGAGCCGCAGGCGAGCGGAGGGATCTGGCTTGAACTTATTTAAGTCAACACCAATAGGCACCACTTGGAACTTTTTGTCATTGGACCACAAGCGCCCCAAATCAGAATGCCTTGCGTAATCTTCGGATGACGCGAGCACTACATCCGCGATCTTGACGATACGTGGTAAAAAAAATTTTGTTGCATACCAAAATACCAATCCTTTTAAACCCGAACCTACCACATCCATATTGTAATTCAATATCAATTTGAATCCATACTTCTTTTTTGCATTATATACAGCACGCATTCCTCCAAAAAATGGATACTGCAAAATCACCGCATCAAAATCTTTTAATTGGCTTTCTAGCTGCGGCACCCAAGCTGCATTTCCATATTTCAGCTTTGGCTGCAACAATTCAATCTTATACGAAGCATCTCCTACATATGCACCCTGCCCATAATTCGGCGTAAACATTGATATGTTTTGTCCTTTTAATGCCAACATACGAGCGTGGGCTTGGGCCACGGCTCCAATACCACCTCGATATGGCGGAAATACTGCGCTTACAATTGCTATGTTCATATGATTCTGATGATCGCAAAATAAACAGTAAACAGTGAATTCAATACTCTTGTAATGATTGGATTATTTATTCCCGCCATAGTAAACGTGGCATCCATGGTTTTAAAAATGCGTTTATCGCTAACCGTGCGCGACAACTGCACGCGCCGGTGTTGTGCAAAAATTTGGGGAAGATGCGCTAAAATCCAAACATAACTCTTAAGCTTCTTGCCAAGCCATCCACTCATTACACTATATACAAGCATCATTAGTTCGGTGGCCGCGAGCATCGGCGAAAGGAGTATGAGTGATTTGGCGCTGTAGTTCTGCAACAGTACAGCCCACCGGTTGCGCTCGGTCCAATAAAACATTTCCTTGTTGCGGTTGAATTCATAGTAGTGATACACAATTGCTTTCGGAGCCAACATGACGCGGTAGCCGGCCAATTTCGCGCGCCAGCACAAATCCAAATCCTCATGGTACATAAAAAACTTCTCATCCAGCACCCCGATGTGTTCCAGTACTTCTCTTTTGACGAGAAGCGCAGCGCCGGATGCATACCCAATTTCAAACGGCTCACGACTCGCCCATCGTTCAACTGGTTCGCCATACTGTTTTACAAACCCAAAACCTAAATAATGAAGCGCATTACCCGCATTGTTTGTTAATGACCGCTCATCCCCCAACACCAGCATCCCTTGTACGATTCCAACATGATCCAGCACCGCAACTTTTATAATTTCAGAAAAAAAATCAGACACAACCTCTGTATCCTGATTCAACATTAAAATATATTCGTACTGGTGACGTAACGCCTCTTTGATTCCCAGATTATTACCGCCTACAAATCCAAGATTTTTACTGGAGCGGATAACAGCAACCGGTGGGAATTCTTTTTCCACAATATCCGCGGTCCCATCGTGCGACGCGTTATCAATCAAAATGACATCATACCCCCCTTGTGTGGGGTCATTCCGAAAAACGGAAGCAAGGCATTTTTTAATCCATGTGCTTCCGTTGTAAGTAACAATAATTATTGCGAGGTTATTCTTCATCTTTCAAAGCCAGGTGGCGTATGATTTTAGTTATATCACGCTCCACGCGCTCAATATGCACGAATAATCGGAAGATAAGATAAAACGCTAGGCCAACCGCAATATATACTACTAAATCAATACCAGTTGCGGTTTGTAATCCAATATATGATGCAACGCGGTCCGCAAGCTTCGGATACAGAACTACAATCCCAACGCCAAACCACAGAAGCGCCCAAAACAAGGCTTCTTTAAAAGTAATTTCCCTACGCTTAAGCCTTCCGCCTACGCGCGTAATCAGGAATAAAACGACAATGGTTGTGATGATTTGGATTAACATATGATTCATTTGATCTAGGGTGTGCAGGGGCTATAAATTTTGTAGCGAGAATGTATGGGCTCTAGCCCCCTTCGGAGCGAAAAAATTTATAGCCCCGAACAGCCATCTTAAAGGCTCATTTAATCACTTTCCCCCATAAAAATCGGGCCCCAAGCAGTACTTTCTTTATATTACCCTCTCCTTTAGCTTTTGAGTAGTCTGTATACTGAATAGTCACCGGAACTTCGCAGATAGACAACTTATGTTCTGCAATCTGATCAATAACTTCAGACGCATACGACATACCATCCTGCCTACAGTCAATAGCCTTAAGCGCAGAGATTGAAAATGCTCGAAACCCATTGTGGCTGTCGGTTAACTTGATACCAGAAAACAGCCACGTAAAAAGAATAGCAAGTTTAATAAGTAGCTTTCGGACAAAAGACATTTCAGTGGCACGTCCTAAAAATCGTGAACCCACCACTGCTTCAGCTTCGCCTTTTTGGATAGGTACTACAACGCGCTCAATTTCGTCGGCACTATGCTGTCCATCTCCATCGAAATGAACCGCAATATCATACCCACGACGCATTGCATATGCATTTCCAGTAGAAAGCGCGGCGCCGTATCCGCGGTTTACAAAATGCCGCAACACAACTGCTCCGGCTCGCCATGCTTCACTTGATGTTGCGTCAGGAGACGCGTCATCAACAACGACAACATCATATCCTTTTTCACGCACGCGTTGCACAACGTCAAAAATTTTTTGCGCTTCTTTGTATGCTGGAATAATAACTACAATAGACATGCTATCTTCCTACCCCTTCGTAGATGAATTTTAATTTTCTCATTTCACTCGGATCAAGTAAATTTCGGCCATCGATGATAAGCGGCTTACGCATTACACTCTGGATGCGCTCCCAATCCAACTCTTTAAAGTCTGGCCATTCCGTGGCAACAATAATCGCATCAGCCCCAACCGCACCCTCGTGCGCGTTTCCAACAAGAATAACTAAATCATTTAATTTCTTTTTTGCATTCAACAATGCAAGCGGATCAAAGGCAGTAATGTTCGCCCCTTGTATTTGCAGACGCTCGATGATATCAAGCGCTCCAGATTCACGTACATCATCAGTATGCGCTTTAAACGCCAAGCCTAGAACGAGAATATTTTTGCCGTTCAAAATTTTTAAATGCTTGTTAACTTTATCAACAATCATCTGCCGCTGCTGCTCATTCACTTCAATCACGGATTTTAAAAGTTTAAAATCATATCCGCTTGCGTTCGAAAACTGATGCAATGCCCGAACGTCTTTTGGAAAACATGAACCTCCATATCCCATACCTGCTTTAAGGAACGCCTTGCCGATTCGAGGATCATGTCCAATTCCTTCGGCAACCCGCTCGACATCCGCGCCCACAATTTCGCAAATATTTGCAACTTCATTAATAAAAGAAATCTTGGTTGCCAAAAATGCGTTTGCCGCATATTTAATCATTTCCGCTGTTGCCAAATCTGTCATGATAATCGGCGCATTAACATCGTGGTATACCCCTGCAATAGTTTTCGCAGCATCTGGATCATTTGAACCAACTACAATCCGATCTGGCCGAAGCATGTCCGCAACTGCCTGGGACTCGCGTAAAAATTCCGGATTTGATACAACGCTAAAATCACCTTTATAGGATTGCCGAACAAGGCGCTGAATAGCAACACCCGTGCCAACTGGCACCGTGCTTTTTGTTACAATAATTGGAGTTTTAACCTTTAGTTTTACAAACTGTTTTCCAAGTTCGCGCGCAACCGCACGCACGGCTGAAAGATCCGCGCTTCCGTCTTCTAATGGAGGAGTCCACACGCAAATAAAATGGATATCAGCTTCGCGCACTGCCTCTTCCATGTTGGAAGTATAACTGATTCGATCTGAATTTTTATCCAAAAGTCGGTCAAGTCCTGGTTCGTGAATTGGAACAATGCCACGCTGCAGTTTTGCGATCCTCTCACGATCAATATCCATGATAATGACATCATGTCCAAATTCTGCGAATGCGGCTCCACTGACGAGCCCTACGTATCCCGCGCCAATAATGGATAGTCTCATAAATCAAACCTAAATGTCAAAATCCAAAGCTCAAATGAATGTTACATGCTTAAAGGCTAAAAACTTTGTTATTAGAATTTTGGCATTGATTTGGCATTTGAATTTTTGACTTTGACATTTTCTGTAAACCACTTCCATGTGGCTTCTAGCCCTTCTTCAATGCTTATTACAGACTCCCAATGAAGCGTTTTCTGGGCAAAACTAGAATCTAAGCTATTCCGAAGCACTTCTTCTGGGAGCGCTTCTGTGTGAGAAATAGTAGTATTTTTTTGGGATACTGACAAGAGCGCGGAAGCAATGTGGTTTACGCTGGTTTCGATGCGGGTTGAGATGTTGCAGATGGCATACGCCCCTGTATATGCCAAGGCCTTAAGATTTGCGGAGGCAACGTCATCTACAAACACAAAGTCCCTCGTTTGTTCTCCGCTGCCAAACACAGCAAGCTGTTCGCCTGCACGCAATTTTTTGCAAAAAATTGCAACTACCCCTCCTTCGCCGACCGTACCTTGCCGCGGGCCGTACACATTTGCGTAGCGCAACACAATTGATGGAACGCCAGAATCTTTGAGCGCTTTTTCAATTTCTGCTTTTTGCTCACCATACGGAGAAGTTGGCGCTATGGGTTCTGATTCTTTTATGGGCAAATTATTATTGTTTCCATACACTGCTGCTGATGATGAAAAAATAAATTTTTTGACGCCCACATTTTTCGCGGCGCGAATTATATTCTGCGATCCAATAACATTAACTGCATATGACTTTTCTGGATTTTTTAAACTCTCTCTTAGGTCAACCATTGCAGCCAAATGAAACACTGCCTCGGGTTGCTGTTCTTGAAACGCACGATTAACGGCTTCCGTATCCCGAATATCCGCTTCCACAACGCTTGCCGCGGAATTAACAAACTCATGATTGCCTGCACTAAAATCATCGAGGATCACGGTTTCGTGACCCTCACTAACTAAACCGTCAACGATATGGGAGCCGATAAACCCGGCTCCTCCAGTGACAAGCACCTTCATATTATTCCTTCCTATCCAACGTGCTCTCATCCCACAACCCTTTCTGTTCGTAGCTTGATTTTACTGAACGCATATATTCAATTGATTCAGTCAGGCCCTGTTTGAGTGTAACTACTGGAAACCAACCTAATGCGTCTTTGGCTTTTTGAATATCTGGAATGCCTTGTTCCGCAATACCCGGAAGATTTGCCGCGAAATTAATTTTTGATTTTGAACCCACTAATGCAATCACCTGCTCTGCTATCTCAGTAAGTTTATGTTCTTTGTCACTGCCGATATTGATTGGGCCCATCTCATCAGATGCCTCCATCAGCTTTATAATCCCTTCGACTGTATCTTTTACATAACAGAACGTGCTGGTTTTTTCTTTATCTCCATAGATGACAATATCTTTGTTGTCTATTGCCGCTGTAATAAAATCCGGAATATGCCTGCCTTCAGCCATAATCATACGCGGACCATAGGTGGAAAAAATGCGAGCAATGGAAATAGCAAGGCCTTCTTTTTCGCGATACACAGTGCACATGGTCTCGCTAAAACGCTTGCCTTCGTTGTACGCAGCTCGCTCACCAACTGGATTAATAAATCCCCAATAATCTTCTTTAAAATGTCCTTGCTCTGGCGGTGGGTCGCCGTAAATAGCAGAGGACGAAAGATGCACCACCTTTGCGGTATGTCGCTTGGCAAGATCTAAAATATTCTTAATACCCACAGAATGCATTAATGCGGTTTCCATGGCAAAACGCTTGGGATCTTTATAGGAAGTCGGCGTTGCACAGTTATACATTTCTTGTATGCCCGCAAACTCAATTTCGAATGGAGCAAGCTCGGGAAAAACCGCAAGGTCAATAGGCTCAGTAATATCATGCCTTATAAATTTAAAATCTGGCGATTGCAACAACAGCTCAATATTCATAATGGTGCCAGAAACCAGATTGTCAATACAAACAACCTGCGTTCTTTTATTTGTTATCAAAGCTTCGCAAACATGCGACCCAATAAATCCAGCTCCGCCGATAACCACTACATTTTTCTTTTTAAACACTCCTTTAGTATTTGGCATATGGTTTAAATTCCTACGTGTACACCTCCTTGATAATCTTTTTCAAATACACTGAACATTGAGTCCTGCACAAAATCAACACCGAATTTACTGAATACTCTAACCTCCGAAACGCGGCCCCTGCCCGAGCCCACAATAATTTCCGCGGTCTTGTCGCTATCTACATTTCCCACGGCAAGGTTCGCGCCGCCGCGAAATGTTTGTTCAAACGCGAAAAATTGAGTTTCTACTTGTCCACTTGAGGAAAACACTCGAATCTGCGGACCACCGCCTTCTCCTGCGGCAGTTATAATCTCCAAATCGTCGTCGCCATCTACATCTCCAACTGCAACATTCACGCCTCCTCGAAAAAATTCTGGATATGCAAGCCACTGTGCCTCCTTGTTCCCCATCTTATCAAATATCTGCACGAGCGGCAATGAACCTCCGCCAGTGCCGGTAATCACCTCACTTTCGCCATCATTGTCAATATCAACGGCTTGGACCGTAATTCCCCCTTTTAATCCGTCTGCAGTCACATTAAACGACCATTTGACTAATCCGTTCATATCCATAATTTTCACTTCGCTTGAGAGTCCAGCTCCAGCTGATGTTACAATTTCATCAATGCCGTCACCATCAAAATCTGCAGTTGCCACATGCACGCCGCCGCGAAATGTTGAATCATACGCAAAAAACTGTCCTTTGACATTTCCTTGGGTATCAAAAATACGCACCTGTGGACCACCACCTGCTCCTGCGCCGGTTATAATTTCAGATTTCCCATCCCCGTCTATATCTCCGGAAACGATTTCTGCTCCCCCACGAAAAAATGATGGGTATGTCTGCCATTGAAAAGAATTTTCACCAAATGCGTCCGAAACGCGCGCGCCTACTTCACGACCTACGCCGGAGGAAACTAGAATATTCTTTTTTCCGGATTGTGAAAATAGGCGACTTGCTTTCCCCAACCCAACACCAACTGTCTCCATTGCTTTTTTAACGGCAGCTTCGGCGTTTAAAAGCCCTTCCCCAATCTCGGTGATGCGGAGCGAATTCTGGCTTGAAATATCAATAGCTGTGTCCCGGATAATAGAAATAATCTGATTGTTTGAGAGCTTTGGATTTATTGATTTCATCAATCCCGCGACTCCAGACGCAATAGGAGCAGCCACGGACGTTCCCTGCCAGCCCCCACGATACTTGTTCTCAAAATCAGTGCCGCGCGAAGGATCATACAATTGAGGAGCGGCAATGCCGTTTCCTGGCGTATTAATATCAATGCAGCTGAAGCCGTAATTTGAAAAAATTGATTTTGTATTATTGCTGTCGACAGACCCGACTCCAAGAACATGATTCATCCCTAATCCGCCATCTAAACACACTGGATATAATGGCCTAAAATCTAAATCTCCCACAACAAACTCACTGTTGTCTGCATCATTGCCGACTGCCGCGACCAGCACCACGCCGGCTTGGTACGCGCGCGCGACCGCTTCAGACAGAGCCAGGTCCGTTGCCGCGCCAACAAAACTCATATTAATAATGTCCGCACCGTTTGCAATCGCGTAATCAATGGCCACGGCAATATGCTTGGTGTCTCCCTCTCCGTTCGCATCAAGAGCACGCAAAGCCATAATTTTGCAATTCCAACATACACCCGCCAAGCCTTCGGAGTTATTAGAAACGGACGCTGCTACTCCAGCGACCACAGTTCCGTGGTTGGCGCCGCCAAATGTGTATCCATTACCAAACTTAGGGTGCGGATCAGATGTGTTTTCCAAAAAATCCCATCCATTAAAATCATCAACATATCCGTTACCATCATCATCAATCCCGTTTAATGGCTTTTCGCCCCGATTCAACCATATGTTTCCAATAATATCCGGGTGATCAGTATCAACGCCCGCGTCAATTACTGCAATAATCACATCTTTTGAACCAATGGTTATATCCCAGGCTTCAGGAAGATGTATTTGGTTAAAATATGACAGCTGATCTTTTGTATAAAAAGTGTCATTTGGAACAGCAGCAGCTACTGTTCCTTTGCTCAAAAAAAACAACCCCCCCGCAAAAATTATAATAAGAGCCACAGTGCGCACTGCCATAGCTATTCACCCACGCCTAATTGATCACCAAGCCATTTGACGTGCGCGGCCGCGTTTGTGTTGTCATGCTCAACAAAAAGCACTTCTTTCCAGTACACCCACGCCTGCCGGTACTCCCTGCGATCTTCTAAAAACTGCGCATACTCCTCCCAAATTTCAGGGCTGTTCGTATAATCGCTTGCTGCCCGAAAAATATTATTAAGTTCATCCGCTTCTCCAGGAAAATGCTGTTTATAGAGCGTAATAAGTATTTGAAATGGACGCGCATCTTGCGGATTAAGCTGGGTTGATACACGAAGGCTATCATCCGCTTTCTGGTATTGCCCCATTGCTTCATACACGGATCCCAGATACAGGTAGGGTAGATAATGTTGATCATTAATTTTAAGCGCGTTCTTAAAAGCGCGTTCGCTCGCCGAAAGGCGGCCGAGCTTTTGCTCTAAGATTCCAATCAAAATCCGGGCATCTATATCCTGAGGATTTTCAAGAGACTTTCCGCGCGCGTCCGCAAGCTCAACCTCTAATTCCTGCCGGTACTCATCGGTAATATTAGGATCTACCACTATATCAGGTTGCAGTTTTTGATACACGCTAAATCCTATGGCGAATAACAAGACCAGTACGCCGAGTGTACCAAAAAATACTATAATTTTTTCTTTTTTCTTTATTCGCATAGAGTACTACTCTCCAATAAAATCAACCGTATTTCCACTGTTTACTTTTTGAATAAAATCATCCACTTGTCCCTTAAGAGAAGGGTCAAGACGTAACACTTCTTCTGCTGCCGCGATTGCCTCATCCTTTCTACCCATTTGTGCAAGCACTGCAGCAACTTTTGCCTGTGCTGTCCCGCTTCTAGTATCAGATACGACTTTTTGGTAAAGCCGAAGCAAACGCTCCCAGTCTCTTTGTGCTGCCAGCGCAGCAGCCACAGGTTGCGCTTGGGCCTCACTTCTGAAACTGTATCCTTTAGCAATTCCCGCATCCGCGGCTTGAATACCGAGTTCTGTTTGTCCGTCTTGCAGATACGCAAAGGCAAGTAGCCAGTAGGTTGCCGGATTATTTGGATTAATCTCCGCGGTTTTAACAAGCACGCTGATGCCCTTTTCGTCATCCCCCATAATCAAATAAGTATTCGCAAGCGAATGAAACACCTGCTGTCGCGCAACACCAAGACTTGCAGCCTCACTTAATATGCGTTCCGATTTTTGTAAAATGCGCATAGCTTCATTAGCATCCTTTTGTTTTAGCAATTCTCCATATACATTCAAGCTGTTTCCGTACGAAAGCAAGAGCCTAACATCTTTAGGATTTTGCGCGACTATTTGATCGAGAGCACTGATAAGAAATACATACCCAGATTGCAGCTCGGAAACTGTAAGCTGGCCGGAAAGCGCCCAGCTTCCCATATACTGGGAAAGCTTTATTCCCACTTCACGGCTGTCAAAACTGGAAAGCTCAAAAATCTTTTTATAGTTTTCAATAGTTGTAGCAAACGGCTGAATATTCGCGTACGCTAAATTCGTAAGAAACAATTGATTGTGGCGCAGCAAATTGATGTTGCCCGTGTACGCAATAGGAGCCATAATGCCAAATGATACCACAAGCCCTGCCTGCCAATATGTTGAGGAAATATGCGGCAAAAATTCGCGAAGCTGACTAAGTGATCCAGTAAGCATCTGTTTAAACACGCCATTGGAAGCGACAGATTCCTCGGTGCGCGCCACCACATATGCCAACAAAACAACCAACATGATATATGAGCTGATAGTATCAAATACAAATAAATTTTGTATAAAATAGCCAACCAAAAATGAAATAATAATAAGCGCCTCAATTCGGTGCTCAACATGTTTCCGGCCCATATGCCACAGACTATAGAGTAATACCGCGCCAATGCCGAGATAGGCAAGCAACCCAAAAATCCCCATAGTGGCCGCAACTTCAAGCACCATATTATGCGCCCGATCCCACCAGGTTTCATCCCCTACCAGCTGGTAAAATGCCGGATCAAAATGCTGGTTAAATATCACGTCAAACTTCTGGGGCCCGACCCCAAGCAAAAAATTATCTTTAAATCCAGTAACCGCGCCACGCCAAGAAACAAGCCGAGTCTGAATAGTTGAATCAGAAAGATCAATGGAAAAAAGCCTGCCAAAATTCTGCGTTACCCATTGGTTCTGTCCGACCATCCCATATAACAGAGCAAGTACTATAACGAACACAAAAAATCCCTGCCCCACACGTCTTCGGATGCGAGTATGTGTGCTCCAAAACAAAGTCCCCGTAAAAAATACAACCACTGAAGCCACAAAGCCGACAAAGGCTCCGCGCACGCCAGTCATCATGTATGCAATAAAAATCGGAACAAGCGCCGCACCCGCGGCAATGCGCCACCACAGAGGGATTGAACGCTCAATAATCACAAGCAGACCAAAGGCCACATTAAACAAAAGATATACTGCTAAAAATGCAGGGTTGCCAATGGTGCCAGTAATCCTGCCAAGATTGGTTTCGTAAATAGTTATCGGTCCAATTGACGCAACGCCGAATCGCTGTAAAAATCCATACCAAGACATCAGGAACGCGGCAATAATTGAACAACTCAAAAATACCATCCAATCTCGCCTCGATCGCAGCACGCTTGCGGCTATTACAATTGCGACCCAATAATGCAGCCAGCTAAAGATGCCGTCCATGCGCTCATAGTTACCCCAAAAACTGTAGCTGAAATTCTCACCAGCAAGAGAAGTCAAAAGCACGAGTGCCACGAATATCGCCAAGGCCATGTACACACTATGGTAGCGCGGCCGGAAGTGCGGCGCCAGTATCGCGAGCGGCACGTACGCAACCACAGCGACTTCAATAAGAATCCTAAAGTAAATCGCTTTTGGAAAAATCGCCGGAAAAAAATAATCCGCTGCAAGCAAGAGCGGCGCAAATACTGCAAGACCCAAACACGCCTTAATAACCCAAACAAAAAATTTTTCTATAGCTACTTGATGCATTCTTGTATTGTACATAATATCGGCCTCTTATGCAACGAAAAACTATGCTCTGTTTTCTAGTCAATAGCTTGTAATCACTTCCAGTGGTGTTTTCATGTTAAGCCCCATGTGCGGTCTCTCAGTATTGTAGTAATGAATAAAGTCAGGA